>NZ_VOQQ01000001.1:1200000-1500000 GCF_007995055.1 Sphingosinicella ginsenosidimutans
ATCGAATCGAACGCGATTTCGAGGACCAGCGTCTTTTCGACCTCGCGCACCGGCCCGAATCGCGCGACCGTGCGGGTCCGCACGAACCGGTCGAGCCATTTCAGCTCCTCGTCGGTGAAGCCGAAATAGGCCTTGCCGACCGGGAGCAGCGCGCCGTCCGGCGTCCAGCAGCCGAACGTATAATCGGAATAGAAGGACGAGCGCTTGCCCGAGCCGCGCTGCGCATACATCAGCACGCAATCGGCGGTCAGCGGATCGCGCTTCCACTTGTACCACAGGCCGGTGCGGCGGCCGGCGACATAGGGGCTGTCGCGCCGCTTCAGCATCACGCCCTCGACCGCCGCGTCGCGCGCGCCGGCGCGGATGTCCGCAAGCGCCGCGAAATCGGGCGCCTCGATCAAGGCGGACAGATCGAACCGAACGGGATCGAGCGTCGGCACAAGGGCTTCGAGCCGGGCGCGACGCTCGGTCCAGGGCAGCGCGCGCAGATCCTCCGCGCCGTCGAAGAGGATGTCGTAGAGCCGCACGAAGGCGGGGAAATCCGCAAGCATCCTGGCCGAGACGGTGCGCCGGTTGAGCCGCTGCTGGAGCGCGTTGAAGCTTCCCGCCTCGCCGCCCTGCGCGACGCCGCGGACAAGCAGCTCGCCGTCGAGCACGCCCTCGCTGGCGAACGCCTCGGCGACGTCGGGAAAGCTTGCCGTCACATCGTCGCCGGCGCGGCTGTAGAGCCGGGTCTCGCCGCCGGCGCGAACGATCTGGACGCGGATGCCGTCCCATTTCCATTCGGCGGCATAATCGTCGAGCGAAAGCGCCCCCTCCTCAAGCGGGTGCGCGAGCATGAACGGGCGGAAGACGGGGACATCGCCCGGCGTCGGCTGCGCGCCGCGCCCCTCCGCCCAGGCGAAGAGCGGCAGATAAGGCGGCTTCAGCCCGTGCCACACCTCCTCGACCGAATCGACATCGAGCCCGAACGCATCGGCGAGCGCGACCTTGGCGAGGCGGGCGGAAATGCCCACCCGGAGCGCGCCGGTCGCCAGCTTCAGCAGCGCGAACCGCCCGCTGGCATCGAGATGATCGAGCATCGCGGCGAGCGCGGCCGGGGCCTCGGCGCGGCCGAGGCGCTGGAGCCGCTCGACGACATCGGCCAGTCCCAGCGTTCCGTCGTCCGTCTCCCCCTCCGGCGCCGGCCAGAGCAGCGACACGGTTTCGGCCATGTCGCCGACATAGTCGCGGCTCATCGCCAGGAGGACCGGATCGACCCGCGATTCGGCGAGCCCGCGAATGATCGCCGGCTTGACCGCCTTGAGGTCGAGGCCGCCGGTCAGCGCGGCGAGCGCATGGCCGCGGTCCGGATCGGGGGTTCGGCGAAGATAGTCGCCGATCAGCTTGAGCTTGTCGTTGCGGGCGCGGGTGTAGACCAGCGCATCGAGCAACTGGGAGAAGGGCCTCACGGCCGGTCCCGCCGCAGCAGGGCCGGCCGCATCGTCATGTTATCCGTCGCCCGGCCGCAATGCCGAGAACCAGGAACACGAGGAACAGGACCAGGAAGATATAGAACAGGATCTTGGCGACCTCGATGAAGGCGCCGCCGATCCCGCCGAAACCGAGCACGGCGAGAACCAGCCCGATCACGAGACAGATGAGAGCCCAGCGTAGCATGGAGCCGACCTCCTTTCGTTGTGGAGGCCGAACCATCCGGGGCGGGCGTCGGTTCCGTCAGCTCCGGCTCGCCTCGAAGAGGAACCAGGCGCGACGCTCGGCGCGATCGGTCCAGTCGTCGAGCAGGCCGGAGGTCGCATTGTCCTTGGCCGCGTCAACGATCTCCTTGGCCTCGTGGAACTGCTCGACCAGCTTCAGATTGTCCTCGCGCAGCTCGACAAGCATCGCCTTCGCCTCGACGAAGTCCTTGTCATTGTCCTTGATCGTCTGGCGCCGCGCGATGTCGCCGATCGAGCGCAAGGTGGTGTTGCCGGTCTTGCGGATGCGCTCGGCGATCTCGTCGGTGGTCGCGTAGATATCGGCCGCCTGCTCGTCGAGCAGCAGGTGATAATCGCGGAAATGCGGCCCCGAGACGTGCCAGTGGAAATTCTTGGTCTTGAGATAGAGCGCGAAGGTGTCGGCAAGGATGGTGTTCAGCACATCCGCGACGCTCTTGGTCGCATTGCTCGAAAGATCGGTCGGGGTCGCCAGCTTGGCGTCGGGCTTCAGCATATCGGGGCCTCCTTGAGTCGCGGGTGTCGCGTCCGGCCCTCAAAATAGGTGCGCATCACCCCGCCTTCCACCGCAAAGTTGCGCTGCCGGCACGAGCAATTCCGCTCTTTGTGATCGAACGAACCGTTCAGTGGCCACTCAGCGCCAGGGACGCGACGATGAGGCCGGCGACAAGGAACAGGATCGCGAGCACGGGGCGGACGAGGCGCAGCTTCACGCTGCGCGCGAAATCGTCGCCGAGCAAGGCGGCCGGGACGCAGGCGAGCGTCAGCCCGGCGGCGGCGCCGGCCGCGGCAAGCGCCGGCGAATCGAACCGTCCGGCGACCGCGAAGGTGAGGAACTGGACCCGGTCGCCGGTCTCGGCGGCGAGGCAAAGGATGAAGGCGGCCGGGAGCAGCGGCATCCTGGTCGCGCCCTCGTTCACCCGGCGCGGAATGAAGCCGGCGACGCCGGCGAACAGCAGGGCGAGCGCGACCATCAGCGTCATCGCCCGGATGGTGATGGTGGAGGCGATCAGCGCGCCGGCCCAGGCGGCGACGGCGCTGCTGGCGAGTGCGGCGAGGAACAGGCCGATAAGGACGCGGCCGGGCCTGCCCGTGCGTGCCGAAAGCTGGGCGACGATGAGCTGGGTCTTCTCGCCCCAGGCCGCGAACAGGGCGGCGATGAAGGCGGGGACGAGCGGGTTCATGCGGCGCTCAGGCGCCGAGACGGACCGAGATCGAGGCCATCAGCGTCTGGCTCGCCGCCGCGTCCAGCGGCTCGCAGCCGATCGCGTCGCGCAACCGATCGAAATAGAGGCCGGCCGGGCAGCCGCGCGGCTCGCTGCGGATCGCGCGCTCGAAGGCATCGGCGAGGCAGACGACCGGCATCATCCCATAAGCGCTCGCAAGCGTTCGGATCGCGCCGATGCCGCGAACGAAATCGCGCATCGTCATCCGCGTGGCGGCCTGCTGGAGCGCGTCGAGCCGCTCGCTCAGTTCGGCCCTCACGAGCAGCATCCCGTCATGTTCCCACTGCATGGCCCCGCCTCATGCCCGTTGCGACGGCAGCACCATGCGCCGGCCATGGTTAGCGCCGCGTTAAGGCGCCCCGCCCTTGACAGAATCGCCGCGCGGCGTCACAGGCGCTGGCTCGAAAGGCGGCGGTTTCGCCGCTTTTGTTTTTTCGCCATTTCGAAAGAGGCTGTCATGGCCAAGCCGACCACGGTCAAGATCAAGCTCGTCAGCACCGCCGACACCGGCTTCTTCTACGTGACCAAGAAGAATCCGCGGAACATCACCGAGAAGATGAGCTTCCGCAAATATGATCCCGTCGCGCGCAAGCACGTCGAGTTCAAGGAAGCCAAGATCAAATAGGCTCGTCGCCGGGCGAACCCGGCGCGCCTGTCTCGGGCTCTTGGGGAGCGGCCTGGCCTTCGGGTTCGGCCGCTTCCTGCGTTTCCGGCCCGGCTGACGCCTCCGCCGCTTCCGGCTCCGGCGCCGCGGCCTCCAGCGCCGCCGAATCGGCCGCCTCGGCGCGGCGCGCGGCGATCTTGAGCAGCGTGCCGACCGCCTCGACGAACTTCACGACCGAAATCGGCTTGGAGACATAGCCTTCCGCGCCGGCATCGCGGATCCGCTCCTCGTCGCCCTTCGCCGCATAAGCGGTGACCGCCATGATCGGCGTCGCCATGAGCTCCGCATCGGCCTTCATCTGCTCGATTAGCTCGAGCCCGGTGACGTGCGGCATCTGGATGTCCATGACGACGAGGTCCGGCCGGAAGGCGCGCGCCCGCGCCACCGCCTCGCGACCGTCGCGCACCGGCTCGGCCTGATAGCCATGGGCGCGAAGCAGATCGCAGAACAACCTCAGATTGAGCTCGTTGTCCTCGACAACCAGGATTTTTTGTCCCACGCGGCATCTCTAGGCGATGACGTTGAGCGACACAAACCACGCCGCGACCCTGGCGCTGCGCGCCCTGGCCTGGACGCTGGGCGAGCCGGCGCGCGCCGAGCGGTTCCTGGCGCTGACCGGCCTGAGCCCGGACGTCCTGCGCGCCAGCGCCGGCGATCCATCCACGCTGGCCGCCGCGATCGGGTTCCTCGAATCGCACGAGCCGGACCTCGTCGCCTGCGCCGACGCGATCGGCGCGACGCCCCAGGATCTTGCCGAGGCCCGGCGGAGGCTCGACGCATGAGCCGGCGGCCGCTCCTCATCAGCGATTGCGACGAGGTGATCCTCCATTTCGTTCAGCATTTCGCCGAATGGGTGGACGAGGCCGCCGACCTCCACTTCGCGCTCGACGCCCCGGGCTTTGCCGGCGCCCTGCGCCACAAGGACGGGCGGATCGTGCCGGAGGAGCGGGTCTGGCCACTGCTCGACCTGTTCTTCGAGCGCGAGATGCACCGCCAGAATATCGTGCCCGGCGCGGCCGGCGCACTCGCCCGGATCGCCGAGGTGGCCGACATCGTGATCCTCACCAATATCGGCGACGATTATCAGGCGAATCGCGTGGCGCAGCTCGCCGCCTTCGACATCCGGCACCGGGTCTTGTGCAACCAGGGCGGCAAGGGGCGGCCGGTCCGCGCGTTGATCGACGAGATGAAGCCCGGCCCCGTCGTCTTCGTCGACGATCTCGCCGTCCATCACGAATCGGTTGCGAAACATGCGCCGGAGGCCTGGCGGCTGCACATGATCGCCGAGCCCCGCCTTGCCCAGCGCACCTCGCCCGCGCCCCACGCCGATGCGCGGATCGACGACTGGGCGAGCGCGATGACCTGGATCCTGGACCATCTGGAGAAAGCGAGACCATGACCAAGACCGCCTTCATCACCGGCATCACCGCGGGCTTCGGCCAGGCCGCCGCGCGCTTGTTCGTGCGGGACGGCTGGAGCGTGATCGGCACCGGGCGCCGGCAGGACCGGCTCGACGCGCTTGCCGCGGAGCTCGGCGGCGGCCTCAGGACCACGCGCCTCGACATGCGCGATCCGGACGCGCTCCGGCGCGCGGCGGCGGAGGCGGGCGATGTCGACCTCCTGGTGAACAATGCCGGCCTCGCCCCGCCGCTGGAATCGCTCCATGAGGCCGATCTGGGCGAATTGACCAATGTGATCGACACCAACGTCACCGGCCTCGTCACGCTCACCCACGCGCTGCTGCCCGGGATCATCCGTCGCAAGGGGGCGATCATCAACCTGTCGTCCGTGTCGGCGACCTATCCCTACCGCGGGGGCGCCGTCTACGGCGGGACCAAGGCATTCGTCCGGCAGCTGTCGCTCGACCTGCGTTGTGACCTGCACGGCACCGGCGTGCGCGTGACATCGATCGAGCCGGGCATGGCCGAGACCGAATTCACCGTCGTGCGCAACCATGGCGACCAGGCCGCGTCCGATGCGCTCTATGCGGACATGAACCCGATGACGGCCGAGGACATTGCCGGGATGATCCACTGGATCGCGACCCTGCCACCCCATCTCAACATCAACACGATCGAGCCGATGCCGGTGAACCAGAGCTTCGCTGGCTTCGCGGTGGCGCGACCAGGGAGTTGACCCGACGCGCCGCCGGGTGCTTAGGCCCAACCCATGAGCGACTCGATCTCCGCCCGTCTCGCCGAGCTCGGCATCACCTTGCCCGAGCCGGCCGCGCCAATCGCCGCCTATGTGCCGACGCTGGAAATCGGCGGCCTGCTCCACATATCGGGCCAGCTGCCGTTCCGGGCGGACGGATCGCTGATCACCGGCCGGCTCGGCGCCGATTTCGACGTGGCGCATGGCCGCGAGGCCGCCGAGCGCTGCGCGGTGATGCTGATCGCGCAGATGAAGCAGGCGCTCGGATCGCTCGATCGCGTCGCACGGATCGTGAAACTCGGCGCCTTCGTCTCTTCCGATCCCCATTTCACCGAGCAGCCCAAGGTCGCCAACGGCGCGTCCGAGCTGATGGAGAAAGTGTTCGGCGACAAGGGCCGCCACGTCCGCAGCGCCGTCGGCGTGCCGGTGCTCCCGCTCGGCGCGGCGGTCGAGATCGATGCCATCGTCGCCGTCACGGGCGGATAGGCTCGCCGCGCTGGTCGCGAGGCCGTTCGCGCATCGCGGCCTGCACGGCCATGACGGCCTGATCGAGAATACGCGCGGCGCATTCGAGGCCGCCATCGCCGCCGGCAGCGGCATCGAACTCGACACCCAGGTGAGCGCCGACGGCGACGCGGCCGTCATCCACGATTATGCGCTCGATCGGCTCGCCGGCCTGCCGGGGCGGGTCTGCGGCCTCGCCATGCGCGAGCTCGAGCGGATCCGCATCGGCCGCACCGGCGAGACCATTCCTTCCCTGGAGCAGGTGCTCGCCCTGATCGCCGGCCGCGCGCCGCTGCTGATCGAGGTCAAATCGCCCGGCCGCCAGGTCGCGCCGCTCTGCGAGGCGGTGAATCGCGCGCTTCGTTCCTATATCGGCGCGGTGGCGGTGATGTCGTTCAATCCGGAGATCGGGCGCTGGTTTCGAAGCCACGCGCCGGACGTGCTGCGCGGGCTCGTGGTGACGGAGGAGGGCAAGAAGGGCTTTCGCGGCCGGATCGAGCGCCATCTCTCCCTGCGCGTCGCGAAGCCGGACTTCCTCGCTTATGACGTGCGCGATTTTCCCTCGCGCTTCGCAAGCGGCTGCCGCGCCGGCGGGATGCCGGTGCTGACCTGGACCGTCCGCACCGAAGCGGACCGCGCGCGGGCGGCGGCGAACGCCGATCAGATCATCTACGAGGTGCCCGCATGAGCGGCGGCGAGCCGGTCGTCGCCCGGCTCGTCGACGGTGTGTCGAGATTCGACGCCGCCGACTGGGATCGCTGCGCCGGTACCGACAATCCGTTCGTCACCCACGCCTTTCTCTCGGCGCTCGAGGAATCGGGAAGCGCGACCGTGCGGACCGGCTGGCAGCCGCTGCCGATCGCGATCGACGGACCGGACGGCCGGCCCGAAGCGCTGATGCCGGCCTATGTGAAGAGCCACAGCCAAGGCGAATATGTGTTCGACCATGCCTGGGCCGAGGCATGGGCGCGGGCCGGCGGGGAATATTATCCCAAGCTCCAGATCGCGGTGCCGTTCACCCCCGTGCCGGGCCGGCGGCTGCTGACGCGCAGCCCGTCGCTCGCCCCCGCGCTGATCGCGGCGGCCGAGCGGGTGGTCGACACCAACGGCCTGTCCTCCGCCCACGCCACCTTCATCGCCGAAGGCGAGGTGCCGATCTTCGAGGCCGCCGGCTGGCTGATCCGCGCCGACAGCCAGTTTCATTGGACCAATGACGGCTACGCATCGTTCGACGATTTCCTTGCCGCCCTCTCGTCCCGCAAGCGCAAGGCGATCCGCAAGGAGCGCGAGGCGGCGGCGTCGGGGCTCGTCATCCAGCACGTCACCGGCGCGGACCTCACCGAGGCGCATTGGGACGCCTTCTGGGAATTCTATCAGGACACCGGGGCCCGCAAATGGGGCCGCCCTTACCTCACCCGCGCCTTCTTCTCGATGATCGGGGAGCGAATGGCGGACCGGATCCTGCTGATCCTCGCGCTTCGCGACGGGCGGCCGATCGCCGGCGCGCTCAACCTCATCGGCGCGGACACGCTTTACGGCCGCTACTGGGGCTGCACCGAGGAGGTGCCCAATCTCCATTTCGAGCTGTGCTATTACCAGGCGATCGACGCCGCCATCGAACGCGGCCTCGCCCGGGTCGAGGCGGGGGCACAGGGATCGCACAAGCTCGCCCGGGGCTACCGGCCGGTCGCGACCTGGTCGGCGCATTACATCGCGGATGCGGGATTCCGCCGCGCCGTCGCCGACTATCTGGAGCGCGAGCGCGCCGCCGTCGCCCACGAGATCGCGGCGCTCGGCGAGATGGGGCCGTTCCGAAAGGGTTGAGGCGCTTGCCGAACCCGGCCCGGGGCTTATGATCCTCAAAACGTGATCGAAAACGGGGAGGCGCAATCATGAAGAAAGCAATCCTGGCCTGCGCGCTTGCGCTGGCCTGGCCGGCGAGTCTGGCCGCGGCGCCCGCCACCGGCCCCGACACGCGTTTCACGACGCGCGACCTGTTCGACCTGGAGGCCGCGGGCGATCCGGAGATCAGCCCCGACGGGCGGTGGATCGCCTATGTCCGCCATTCGGGCGACATCATGACCGACCGATACCGGCCGACGATCTGGCTGGTCGACACGCAGAGCGGGCGACAGGTGCCGATCGCCGCCGGCCCCGGCACGGCGAGCCAGCCGCGCTGGTCCCCGACCGGCGACCGCCTCGCTTATGTGGCCACGCCCGAGGGGGGCCAGCCGCAGCTTTATGTCCGCTGGATGGCCAATGGCGAAACCGCGCGGATCACCGGCCTGCCCGAAGCGCCGAGCGCAATCGCCTGGTCGCCCGACGGACGCCAGATCGCCTATTCGATGTTCGTCCCCGACGATGCGCCGCGGCTCGGCGCGCCGCAGCCCCGGCCCGAGGGCGCCCGCTGGGCCGATGACCTCCAGGTGATCGACACGGTCGTCTATCGATTCGACGGCGGCGGCTATCTCCATGCCGGCTACGATCAGATTTTCGTCGTTTCCGCCGATGGCGGCGCGCCGCGCCAGATCAGCTACGGGCCCTATAATGACGGCGGCCCGCTGTCGTGGACGCCGGACGGGCGCACCATCCTGTTCAGCGCCAACCGCCACGAAAACTGGCAGCGCGACGCCGCCAACAGCGAGGTCTATGCGCTCGACGTCGCGACCTCGCGGATCACCCCGCTGACCAGCCGCAACGGCCCGGACGGCGAGCCCGCGGCCTCCCCCGACGGCCGGCTGATCGCCTATACCGGCTATGACGATCACGAGCGGTCCTATGAGAACAACCTGCTCTATGTGATGAACGCGGACGGTTCGGGCGCCCGGGCGCTCACCGCCTCGCTCGATCGCAGCGTCTCCAACCCCGTCTGGGCGGCGGACGGACGATCCATCTACGTCCAATATGACGATCGCGGCCGCACCAAGGTCGCCCGCGTCGGTCTCGACGGATCGATTCGCGATGTCGCGACGGGCCTCACAGGGACCGAGTTCGACCGACCCTATACCGGCGGCAGCTTCAGCGTCGCGCGCGACGGCACGGTCGCGATCTCCGCCGGCGACGGCAACCGGCCGCCCGACGTGGCGGTGGTGCGCGGCGGCAATGTGCGGCGGCTGACTTCGCTGAACAGCGAGCTGTTCGCCGCGCGGCGGCTCGGCGAGGTGCGCCACATCGACGTCGCCTCATCGGTCGACCAGCGGCCGATCGATGCCTGGCTGACGCTTCCGCCCGATTATGTGGCGGGACGCCGCTATCCGCTGATCCTCGAAATCCACGGCGGGCCGTTCTCGGCCTATGGCCCGTCCTTCTCGACCGACGACCAGCTTTATGCCGCCGCCGGCTATGTGGTCCTGTCCACCAATCCGCGCGGATCGACCTCCTATGGCGCCGAGTTCGCCAATCTCATCCACCATGCCTATCCGGGCCAGGATTATGACGACCTGATGAGCGCGGTCGATGCGGCGATCGCACAGGGATTCGCCGATCCCGATCATCTCTACGTTACCGGCGGCTCCGGCGGCGGCGTGCTCACCGCCTGGATCGTCGGCAAGACCAACCGGTTCCGCGCCGCGGCCTCGCAGAAGCCGGTGATCGACTGGGCGAGCTTCGTCCTGACGTCGGATTTCACGCCCTTCTTCTCGCGCTACTGGTTCGGCCATTATCCTTGGGAGGACCCGCAGGGCTATTGGGCGCGATCGCCCCTCAGCCTCGCCGGCAACATCCAGACGCCGACCCTGGTCGTCGTCGGCACCGAGGATCACCGCACCCCGCCGAGCGAGGCCGAGCAGCTCTACACCGCGCTTCAGCTTCGCGGCGTGCCGACCACCCTGGTGCGGGTGCCCGGCGCGAGCCATGGCGGCCTCGCCGCGCGCCCGTCGCAGAGCGGCGCCAAGGCCAATGCGATCCTGGAATGGTTCCACCGCTACCACGAGGGCGCACCGCGGCCGGCGACGCCAACGCCCGCGCAGTAGAGCGAAGGGCCGCCTCACGGCGGCCCTTCGCGACGATTCCCGGTGAGAAATCTGGAGCGGGCGAAGGGATTCGAACCCTCGACCCCAACCTTGGCAAGGTTGTGCTCTACCCCTGAGCTACGCCCGCTCGGACGGATCGGATGGCGATTCACCCGATCGGAGGCGGCCCGCTAACAGGCGCTTGCGATCTTTGCAAGGCTTGTGGCGCATAGAGCGCCCAGGAGTCGCCGGAGAGGCCGGTGACGCGGCGCGCGCCAACGAGGATCCATGGCCGGCCGCAGCCGTCGCGCAGCCGCCGATCCGGCGTCGGCCGTTCGAGCGGAACGAGCCAGAAATCCGCCGGAGCGCATCCCCGCGCGATGAGGAGCGGGTAACGGAGCCGCGCCGCCGACAGACGATAGACGGCCGTCTGGCGCTCGACGACGAGCTGGACGCGGGCGCCGTCCGGCGCGCGCGCGGCCATCGCCCGAATCGCGTCGTCCGGATCGCCGCGCCGCATGTCGATCGCCGCCGCGTCGCGCCACAGCCCGGTCGCCAGCATCGCCGCCAGAAGGAGCGCGGACGCCGCGCGCACGATGCCGCCCTTTGCCCAGCCGCGCGCGGCGAGATCGGCGGCCAGCAGCAAGAGGCCGATCGCCACGACCAGGAAATAACGGGCGAATTCGGCATTGCCCGGCCGCACCAGCGCGACCAGCGCGGGCAGCAGGAGGATCGTGACCAGATAGAAGTATCGGCGCGGGCCGAGACCGCCGAGCTGGTCCAGCGCAAGGACGCCGAGCCCGACGAGCACCGGCCCGATCCAGGCGGGCACGAAAGCTGGCCCCAGCGTGAATGCGGTGAGCAGGCCCAGCGCTTCGCCGAGCCCCGCGAGCGTGAAGGGCACATGGCCGCCGATCCGTGGCCCTGTGGCGCTGGCCAGCGCGGCAATCACGATGAAGGCGAGCAGGACAAGCGCCACGCCGAAGGCCGGCAGCCACAGCCGCAGCGTCGCGATCGCGGCGCCGCGCGGCCCCGACCGAGGCCGCAGCGCGACATAGGTCCACAAGGCGAGCAAGGCGATGGCGACGATCATGGTGAGGTGTGAGAGAAGCCCGAAGATCGTCACGAGCGCGAGCGCGAACGCCGGCGGCCGGGCGGCCGGATCGTCGAGCCAGCGATCGACGAGGAGAATCGCCAGCGGCATGGCGAGGATGAGCAGGCCATAGCCGCGCGCCTCCGAGCCATAGACCACCATGATCGGCGCGACGGCGAAGGCGGCGGCCGAGGCGATCGCGGCGACAACGCCGCCGCGCCGCGCGCCGATCACCGCGGCCACCGGCACCGCGAGCGTTCCGGCGGCGATCGACAAGGCGCGCGCCAGGACCGGATCGGCGTTCGGCCCGACGAACTGGAGCCAAAGCGTGTTGAGGTGATGATTGTTGTCGTGATTGATCCGCAGGAAGACCCCGATCGCGTCGCGCGCCTCGATCGCATAGGCCATCGACCAGGCCTCGTCGGTCCACAGCCCGCCATGCGCCGCCGCGATTCGAAGCCACAGGCCGACGAAGGCGAGCGCGGCGACGGCCGCCCAGGCCGGGCGCGGCAGCGAGGAGGCGGCGGGAGCGACCATGGCGCCGTCTATCCCGCTCATGGTTAACGGCGGGTTGTGCGCGTGGGGGCTTGGCGCGCGGCGCCAGGCGGCACATATGGCGCGACACATGTCAGGAGCGAAGTGATGGCCACCATTCCGAGCGCCGCGGACCGCGAAGCGATCGACCGCTTCCGCGCCGACGTGCTCGAACCGAGCATGACGCGGCTCGTCATCGTCGATTTCTGGGCCGAATGGTGTGGCCCGTGCAAGCAGCTGTCGCCGGTGATCGAGAAGGTCGCCGCCGATTATGCGGACAAGGGCGTCTCGCTGGTCAAGATCGACGTCGACGCGGAGAAATTCATCGCCGCCCAGTTCCGCATCCAATCGATCCCGACCGTCTATGCGATCTTCCAGGGCCAGCCGATCGCCGATCTTTCGCAGGCGCGCACCGAAGGCGAGCTCAAGCGGCAGATCGACCACCTGCTGTCGCAGCTGCCGGTGCAGGGCGAGGCGCAGCAGCTCGAGGCGCAGATCGAGCCGCTGATCGCGATGGGTGAAGAGGTGCTGGCGGACGGCGACGCCGAGCGCGCCGCGAACATCTTCCGCCAGATCGTCGAGATGGCGCCGGACCATCCGGTCGCGGTCGCCGGCCTGGCGCGCGCGCTGGCGGCGACGGGCGATTCGGCGCAGGCGACCGCGCTCCTCGATGCGCTCCCCGAAGAGGCGGCCAAGGATCCGGCGGTGCATCGCGCCCGTTCGGCGCTTGCGCTGGCGACCGCCGCGCCGGCCGCGGACACCGGGCCGCTCGAGACGCGGATCGCCGCGAATCCCGAGGATTTCGAGGCGCGCTACGAACTGGCGGGCGCGCTCGTCGCGAGCGGCGCGCGCGATGCGGCGGCGGATCAGCTGCTCGAGATCGTCCGCCGTGACCGGGACTGGAATGACGGCGCCGCGCGCACCCGCTTTCTCCAGATGCTGGAGGCGGTGGGACTCGAGGATCCGTGGGCCGCGGCGCAGCGCCGGCGGCTGTCCGAAATCCTGTTCGGCTGATGGCCGAACGGGGCCAGACCATTCCGGTCTTCCCGCTCGCGGGCGCCCTGCTCTTTCCACGCAGCCAGCTGCCGCTGCACATTTTCGAGCCGCGTTACCGCGACATGATCACCGATGCGATGGCGGGCGAACGGCTGATCGGCATGGTCCAGCCAAGGGACGCGCGCGATCCGCCCGGCCTGTTCGCGATCGGCTGCCTCGGCCACATCGCCGAGTGCGACAAGCTGAAGGACGGGCGCTACAATATCGTGCTGCGCGGGCTCGGCCGCTTTCGCATCCTGCGCGAGTTGCCGGTGACGACCCTGTATCGCCAGGTCGAGGCCGATCGCGGCGATTATGCCGAGCCGGATGACGAGGTGCTCGGCCTCGCGGCGCGCGCGGAGATCGAGCGCGAATCGCGGGCTTATGCCGATTCGCTCGGCTACATGGTGGATTGGGACGCGGTGTCGCGCCTCGACGATGAGCAGCTCGTCAACGGAATCTGCCAGATCGCGCCGCTCGACGTGGGCTCGAAACAGGCCCTGCTCGAGGCGCGCACGCTCGACGAGCGCGCCGACCTGCTCGTCCAGTTCATGCAGTTCCAGCGCATGGCCCCGGGCGGCGCCGACGGGCCGCAGACGCTTCAGTGAGCGGCCGATGAGCCTCGATCCGAAGCTGCTTGAGGTTCTGGTCTGCCCGGTGACGCGCGGGCCGCTCCGCTACGTGCCGGCGCGCGACGTGCTGGTGTCGGACGGCGCGGGCCTCGCCTTTCCGGTGCGCGGCGGCGTGCCCTGCCTGCTGGTCGAGGAGGCCGCGCCCCTAGATGGAGAGGCCGCGCAGCAATAAGGGCAGATCGCCCGATTCGCCGCGCGCTTCGGCCATCAGCCGATCCTTGACCGGGCCGATCCGCTCCACCGCCGCCATGCCGAAGCGGCGGACGGCGGAGGCGGCGCGACCCGGCACGCCATAGAGTCGGGTGAGCCCGTCGGTGGCGAGCGCGACCATGAACGTATCGAGGCTGCGCCAGCGTTCATAGCGGGCGAGGAGCTGGGCATCGCCGAGGTCCATGCCGAGCCGCGCGCCCTCAACGAGCACTTCGGCCAGAGCGGCGGCGTCGCGGAAGCCGAGATTGAGGCCCTGGCCGGCGATCGGATGGATGCCGTGGGCGGCATCGCCGACCAGGGCGAGGCGGATATCGGTGATGCGCGCGGCATGATGGAAGCCGAGCGGGTAGGAGAAGCGCGGGCCGGCAAGCGTGACCGGCCCCAGAAAGCCATCCATCCGCTTTTCGATTTCGTGCGCAAGCGCGCGATCGGGAAGCGCGAGCGTCGCCGGGCCGTCCTTGGCCTTCACCGACCAGACGATCGCAGAACGCGGCCGGCCATCGGCGCCGGCGCGCATCGGCAGGATCGCGAAGGGGCCCGCGGGATAGAAAATCTCGTAGGCCGTTTCCTCATGCGGCCTCTCGTGCGTGATCGTGGCGACGATCGCGACATGATCGTAACGCCAGCGCGCCATGGCGATGCCCGCGGCCTCGCGCATCGGAGAAGCGCGCCCTTCCGCGCCGACGATGAGGGGCGCGGCGAGCGTCTCGCCATCGGCCAGCACGACCCGCGTCCCGGCGGGCTCGCGCACGACCTCCGACGCGCGCGCCGGCATGTGCAGGGCGACCGCCGGCTCGGCCAGCGCCGATTCGCGCAGCGCCTGCCGAAGCAGGCGATTCTCGAACATCATGCCGAGGGGATCGTCGCCTTCGGGCGGGTCGAAGACGATGCCGCCAGGCCGGAGGCCGTCGCTGACGCGGATCGCGCGGATCGGCGCGCCCTGGCCGTCCAGCCGCGCGCCGACGCCGATTGCCTGAAGCATCTTCCACGAGGACGAGGACACCGCGGTCGCGCGGCCGTCATAAGCGGGTGCGAGCTGCGTTTCGGGCCGGGCCGGATCGACCACGGCGACCGCAAGCCCGTGACGGCCGAGCGCGATCGCGAGGCTGAGACCGACGAGACCGCCGCCGAGGATGATGACGTCGCTTCGCCGCATTTGCCCCCTGTAGCGGGCCGCATGGGGGCCGCCAAGCGCTTGACCCGGGAGTCCGGGCGGGCGCAATAGGGCGAAGCGGGAACATTTGGGGCACGCAAATGGCGACGGTGACGGCGCAAAAGAGCGGCGGCGGACGGATCGCCCGGTTGAAGGAGCGCTCCAGCCGGGCGGCGCGGCGCGTGCGCGACGCCACGCTTGGCGGCATGCTGAGCATCGGCGCGCTGCTCGCGCTCGCCGCGCTGGTCAGCTACCATCCGAGCGACGCCTCGCTGAACACGGCGGCCGGCGATCCGACTCGCAACTGGCTCGGGCCGGTCGGCGCCTGGGGCGCGGATGCGCTGCTCATGCTGTTCGGCCCGCCGATCGGCCTCGTCCTGCCCTTGCTGTTCCTGTTCGGCCTCAGGATCGCCCGCAGCGCCGAGCCGGGACGCTGGATCCGCTCGCTGGTGCTGACGATCATCGGCATCGTCCTGATCGGGACGGCGGCCGGGCTGCTCGTCGGCGGCGCCGTCGTCGGGCTGCCGGCCGGCTGGGGCGGCGCGATCGGACTGGCGCTGGCCGATCTCGCGCAATGGGGACTCTCGGCGATCGGCAATCCGGCGATCGTCCAGCCGTTCCGGGTCGCGCTGATGGCGCTTGCGACCGCGGGCGGGCTCGCCTTGTGCCTCATCGGGCTCGGCCTTACCGTCGAGGAGCGCCGCTGGATCGCCTCACGCCGCCTGCCGGTGCCGAGCGGACGCGAGGTCAGCAGCGCGCCCGAGGAGCCGGAGTCCCCCGCACGCCCGGCACGGGCGGTGGTCACGCCGCCGCAGGAGAGCCGCAGCCCGGTGATCGCCGATCGCACCCGTCCGGCCGAGGGCGCGCGCCGGCCGCTGCGCGAGCGTCAACCCTCGCTCGCGCTCGGCGACAGCTACACGCTGCCGTCGATCGACCTGCTCAACCCGGCGCCCAAACAGACGAATGTGCAGCTCGACAAGGCCGCGCTGGAGCGCAATGCCCGCCTGCTGGAGAGCGTGCTCGACGATTTCTCGGTGAAGGGCGAGATCGTCGAGGTCAGGCCCGGCCCGGTCGTTACCATGTACGAGCTGGAGCCGGCGAGCGGCATCAAGGCGAGCCGCGTCATCCAGCTTGCCGACGACATCGCCCGCAACATGTCGGCGCTTTCGGCGCGCGTCGCGACGATTCCAGGGCGCAGCGTGATCGGCATCGAACTGCCCAACGCCAAGCGCGAGACGGTGAGCTTTTCCGAGCTGGTGGCGAGCCCGGCCTTCGAAGAACAGGTCGCCTCGCTGCCGATCATCCTCGGCAAGAATATCGCCGGCGACCCTGTCGTCGCCGATCTCGCGCCGATGCCCCACCTGCTCGTCGCCGGCACCACCGGATCGGGCAAGTCGGTCGGCCTCAACGCGATGATCCTGTCGCTGCTCTACCGGCTGACGCCCGAGCAGTGCAAAATGATCCTGATCGATCCCAAGATGCTGGAGCTGAGCGTCTATGACGGCATCCCGCACCTGCTCGCCCCCGTCGTCACCGAGCCGCCAAAGGCGATCCGCGCGCTCAAATGGACCGTCGAGCAGATGGAGGACCGTTACCGGATGATGGCCTCGCTCGGGGTGCGCCAGCTCTCCAGCTTCAATGCCAAGGTGCGCGAGGCCAAGATGAAGGGCCAGACGCTCGGGCGGCGCGTCCAGACCGGCTACGATCCGGAAAGCGGCCAGCCGCAATATGAGATGGAGATGCTCGACTACGACATCCTGCCGCAGATCGTGGTGGTGGTGGACGAGCTCGCCGACCTGATGATGACCGCCGGCAAGGAGGTCGAGTTCCTGATCCAGCGGCTCGCGCAGAAGGCGCGCGCGGCCGGAATCCACCTCATCATGGCGACGCAGCGCCCGTCGGTCGACGTCATCACCGGCGTCATCAAGGCGAACCTGCCGACCCGGATCAGCTTCGCGGTCACATCGAAGATCGATTCGCGCACCATCCTTGGCGAACAGGGCGCGGAGCAGCTGCTCGGCAAGGGCGACATGCTCTACATGCCCGGCGGCAAGCAGATCGCCCGCGTCCACGGCCCCTTCGTCTCCGACGAAGAGGTGCGCGCCGTCGCCGAGCATTGGAAGAGCCAGGGAACCCCCGATTACGTGATGGCCGTGACCGAGGAGCCCGAGGACGGCGGCTATACGTTCGAGGGCCAGCCGACCGGCGAGGACGACGCCGAGACGCAGATGTTCCGCAAGGCCGTCCAGGTCGTCGCGGAGAGCCAGAAGGCCTCCACCTCCTATCTCCAGCGGCAGCTTCGGGTCGGATACAACAGCGCGGCGCGGCTGATCGAGCGGATGGAGAAGGAAGGCGTCGTCAGCGCCCCCGACCATGTCGGCCGCCGCGAAGTGCTGGTCGACACGGACGGGCGGCCGATCTGATTCGATCGCTTTCGGATCAATCTCCGGCGTGCCGGGTTTCAGGTTCACCCGCCATTAAAGGCCGCGACCGCATGGCCGCGGCGATCGAGTTTCGAAAGGATGATGATGAAGCGCCTCAGCGCTCTTGCCCTTGCGTTCGCGCCGCTTGCGCTGGGCATCGCCACCGTCCCGGCGCCCGCACTCGCGCAGCCGTCGGGCCTCGCCCAGGTGCAGGCGCATCTGCGCGCGATCCAGACGATGACCGCGAGCTTCACGCAGACCGGGCGCGGCGGCCGCACGCTGTCGGGGACGCTGACGCTGAAGCGGCCCGGGCGGATCCGCTTCGATTACGGCCGCAGCGCCAACATGCTCGTCGTCGCCGACGGGCGCGCGCTCCATTTCATCGACTATGACGTCGGGCAGCACCAGCGCTGGCCGATCGGCGATTCGCCGCTGTCGGTGCTGCTCAATCCGGACCAGGACCTCGCCCGCTTCGCCCGGGTGACGCGCGACGACGATCAGGTGCTGATGATCGAGGCGCGCGACCCGAGGCGACGCGAATATGGCACGATCACGCTCGCCTTCGCGAAGGTGGCGGGCGCGCCTGCCGGACTCGTCCTCCAGGGCTGGAACCTGATCGACGCGCAGAGCAACCTGACGACGGTGCGCCTGTCCGGCCAGCGCTTCAACGTGCCGGTCGCCGACGGCGCCTTCGCCTTCCGCGAGCCGGCGCGGCGCGCGGGCCCGCGCGGCTGACCTTACCGGGGCTGAACGGGCCGTTCATCGGCGCGACAGGTCGCGGGTCCTAAATTGGCCTTCGCAATTGCGCGGATGGCGCGCCCGGGTTTTCCCCCTGTTGCCCGGCCTCGTCCAAGCAATTGACCTCGCGTAACAACGCTTGGTGGGCCCTCGCTCCACGCCCCCGGAGCGGGGGCCCTTCGCGTTCGGGTGGCGAAGCCGCCGCCGGGTCGCTACATCGCCGTTCATGCCGAACCTCAAGATCGCCTCCTGGAACATCAATTCGATCCGCGCCCGCGTCGAGATCGTCGAGAAATTCCTCGTCGAGGAAGCGCCGGACATCCTGTGCCTGCAGGAGACGAAGGTGCGCGACACCGAATTTCCCGAAGGCCTGTTCCGCCGGCTCGGCTACAACCACCTCAAGATCTGCGGCCAGCCGATGCACCATGGCGTCGCCATCGCCAGCAAGGTGCCGATGCGCGACGACGACCGCTTCGACTGGCAGGCGAACGGCGAGGCGCGCCATGTCGGCGTCCGGCTCGATTGCGGGGTGCGGCTCGAAAATGTCTACGTCCCGGCCGGCGGCGACATTCCCGACCGTGAGGTCAATCCGAAGTTCGGCCAGAAGCTCGACTTCATCGAGCGGATGACGCGCTGGTCGGAAGGCCTCGACCAACCGACGATCATCCTTGGCGACTTCAACGTCGCGCCGCTCGAATGCGACGTGTGGAGCCACAAGCAGCTGATCAACGTCGTCAGCCATACCCCGATCGAGGTCGCGGCGCTGACGCGGCTGCAGGACAGCAACGAGTGGGTCGATCTTGGCCGCCATTTCCATCCGGCGCCGAAGCGGCTGCACACCTGGTGGAGCTACCGTTCGCCCGACTGGACGAAGAATGACCGCGGGCGGCGGCTCGACCATATGTGGGCGACGAAGGACGTCGCGGCGCAGGCCGTCGCGCACAAGGTGCACGAGCCGTGCCGCAACTGGACGCGCCCTTCGGACCATGTCCCCATCGTGACGGAATTCGCGTTTTGAGCGGGGCGCGGGACGTCGCCCGCGCGATCGACGCCATGCGGCGCGGCTGGCCGGTGGCGATCGACGGCTGGTCGTTCCTCGCGATCGAGACCGCCGATGCCGGCGGCCTCGCCGAGTTCGACGAAGGCGCGCCGGCCGATCTCCTGATCTCCGGCAACCGCGCCGCGACGCTGAAGCTCACCAACCAGCGCGATGCCCAGCCCGCCGAGCCGGTGATGATCCGGCGCGCGCCGTGGATCGACTTCGACATGGCGACCGCGATCGCCGATCCGGCGCTCGATCTTTCGACGCCATTGAAGGGCCCGTTCCAGGCCGAGCCGCTGCCGCCGGGCGGGGCGTCGAGAGCCGCGCTGAAGCTGGCCCGGCTCGCAGGCCTTCTGCCGGCGCTGTTCGCGCGGCGCGACGGGCCGGCGGAGGCCCGCATTTTCGCGGATGACGTCATGGCGTTCGGCGCGGGCGCCGATCTCAGGATCGTCTCGCGCGCCAGGCTGCCGACGCGCTTTGCGGAGGAGGCCGAGATCGTCGCCTTTCGCGCCGATGGAGACACGGACGAGCATGTCGCGCTGATCCTCGGCACGCCCGACGACAGCGCACCGCTGGTGCGAATCCATTCCGAATGCCTGACCGGCGACGCGCTCGGCAGCCTGAAATGCGATTGCGGGCCGCAGCTCGCGGCGGCGCTGGCACAGATTGCCGGATCGGGCTGGGGAATCCTGCTCTATCTTCGGCAGGAGGGGCGGGGCATCGGCCTGGTCAACAAGATGCGCGCCTATGCGCTGCAGGACCAGGGGTTCGACACGGTCGACGCCAATGTCCGGCTCGGCTTCGCCGATGACGAGCGCGACTTCACCGTGGCGGCGCGGATGCTCGAGAAGCTGCCGCGCACCAGGATCAGGCTCCTCACCAACAATCCGCGCAAGGTCGCGGCGCTCGAGGCGCAGGGGATCGAGGTGGTGGAGCGCGTGCCGCTGAAGGTCGGCGCGAACGCCTATAATCAGCGCTATCTCGACACGAAGCGCGATCGCAGCGGCCACCAGCTCTAGGCGAGCAAGGCGGCGACCTCGTCGAAATCGTGCGCGACCTGGGTGACCCCGAGCGCGCGCAGCCGATCCTCATGGCCATCGAGGCAATGGCGGCCGGCGACGAGGCCGATCACGGTGGCGCCGCTGGCGAGCGCGCCGGTGACTCCGACCGGAGAATCCTCGATGATGGCGCAGCGCTCGATCGGCACGCCAAGCGCCGCGGCGGCATGGAGATAGAGATCGGGCGCCGGCTTGCCGTTGGCGACATGCTCGCGGCCCGAGAAGATCATGTCGCCGAACGCATCGTCGAGCCCGAGATGGGCGAGATGGGTGGCGATCCAGCGGACCGAACTCGATGAGGCGATCGCCTTGGGCAGGGTCGGCGGCAGGGCGCGAACGAAGGCGATGGCGCCGGCCACCTCCTCGAGCCCCTCGGCGAGCGCACGGGCGTCCTCCCTGGCCCGGGCCTCGTGAAAACTTTCGGGAATCGGCCCGCCGATCCAGCGGGCGATCGCATCGTGGAAGTCACGCCCGGCCAGGCCCATGAAATTGTGCATGGATTCGGCGACGGTCGTGGGATGGCCGATCGCGGTCAGGAAATCGGCGATCTGCTTGTTGCCGGCATATTCGCTTTCGATAAGGACGCCGTCGAAATCGAAGATCAGCGCGTCGAACCTCATCGGCGGATCCCGAACAGGGCGGTGCCGACGCGGACATGGGTGGCGCCGAGCATCACCGCACTCTCGTAATCGGCGGACATGCCCATGCTGAGCCCGGTGACGTCATGGCGGCGCGCGAGCTTCGCAAGCAGCGCGAAATAGGGTGCCGCTTCGACTTCGGCCGGCGGAATGCACATCAGCCCGGCGACCGGGATTTCCGCCTCCCGGCAGCGATCGAGGAGGGCGGGAAGCTCCGCGATCGCGCAGCCGCCTTTCTGCGGCTCCTCGCCGATATTGACCTGCACGAAGCAATCGGGCCGCCGGCCGGTCTTCGCCATCGCCCTGCCGAGCGCAGCGACCAGCGACTCGCGATCGAGCGAGTGGATCGCATCGAACAGGCGGACGGCCTCCTCCGCCTTGTTCGATTGAAGCTGGCCGACGAGGTGCAGGCGAAGGCCGGGATGGGCCGCCTTGAGCGCAGGCCACTTATCCCGCGCTTCCTGCACCCGGTTTTCGCCGAAGTCGCGCTGGCCGGCCGCGATGAGCGGGACGATCGCCTCGACCGGCTGGGTTTTCGAGACCGCGACCAGCGTCACCGCCGCGGGCTGGCGCCCGGCGATCTTCGCGGCGCCGGCGATTGCGGCGCGGACGGCTTCGATGCGTTCGCTGGCTGATGCGTCGATCATGGCGGCTGCTATAGGAAGGGCGATGCCCGCCTTCCAGCCCTTGCCCCGCCGGTGGATGATGACGGACGAACGGATGGGCGATGGCCTCCCGGCCGCGCTGGACAGGCTTCCCGCCGGGAGCGGCATCGTCTTTCGCCATTACCGCCTCGGCGAGGCGGAGCGGCGGGCGTTGTTCGAGACGGTGCGGGCGCGGGCCTGCCGGCGCGGCCAGCTTCTGCTGCTTGCGGGGCCGGCCGAAACCGCCCGCCTGTGGGGCGCCGACGGCAGCCACGGCCGCGGGCCGGGCGAAGGGCTGCGGACCGCGCCGGCGCATGATCTGGCCGAACTGCGGCAGGCCGAGGCCGCGGCGGCGGCGCTGGTCTTCCTCTCGCCGGTCTTCGCGACCCGCTCTCATGCCGGGGCCCGCCCGATCGGCGTGGACGGCTTCGCGACGCTTGCCGCCGCCACGTCGCTCCCCGTCGTCGCGCTCGGCGGAATGAACGAGGCGCGCGGCGCGGAATTGATGGCGCGCGGCGCTTATGGCTGGGCGGGGATCGACGCCTGGCTCGACCGCTCGGGCGATCAGAAGTGGAAGGCGGTTCCGATATAGACGGTCTGGCTGTCGCGGCGGGCATCGCGGGACAGCGGATCGATCCGGTCGCGAGCGATGCGATAGCGCGCGCCAGCCGTCAGATCGACATGGCGCGTGATCGAGAAGGCCGCGCCGGCATCGAGCGAATAGGATTCGTCGACCGCGACCAGCCGCTGCGTGCCTTCGTTCCGCTCGGCGGCGACGGCGACCCGGCCGGTCAGCCGGCGATTGGCGCGATAGCTGACCCCGACCTGCGCCGCTTCCCGCCGGCCAGGAACGATGCCCGTATTGTCGGATTCGGCGATGTCGCCCGACACCGCGAAGCGCCGCCAGCCGACCGAGAGGCCGAGATTGTAGTTGCTGGGCGTGATCGTCGGCGACGACGTGACGGTCGCCGCCACCGGCGCGCGAATCGGATCGGTCGGCGCGGCATCATGCAGCCGCAGCGACACGCGATTGCCGGCGCGCAGCCGCTGGTTGACCGAGCTCGACGGCGTGAAGCGGATGTCGTTGACGTTCATGCCGCGCCGGGCAAGCGCCGCCGCAAGACGCGGATCGGTGACGGCGGGCGTGAAATCGGTGGAGACCGCAAGGCCGTTCAGCGCAGCGGCCCGAGGCGCGGCGCGGGTGACGCCGGTCGCCGCCAGCGCGGGCGCGAGCAGAAGCGCGGCCGCAATCAGCGTCCCGCCCCCGATCAACGCATTGGTCCGAGCCTTCTTCAACATGCGACTCCCGATGACATGGCATGTAGTATGAGTCCGGTATCTTGCCTAGCGACTCCGCGGTCGTGCCGATCCTGAATCGGTTCAGCCTGTTGCATCTTTCCCACAGCCCGCCGAAGCCTGCCCTTCGGGAGGCGCCAACAGAGCGCTTGCCGGACGCGCCCGCCTCTCTATAACGACGCCTTCGAAGGGCGAAATTTCCAAGGATCATTTGATGGCGCGCGTTCACATTCTGGGGATTGTCGTGGCGGCCGCTTCGCTTGGCGGGTGCCAGGCGATCAGCAACGACTTGGGCCGGACCTTCCATCCCAGCCGCCATTCGCGCCATGCCACCGCGCAGGCCGACGAGGCCGCGCGCCAGGTCACCACGATCGGCGTCAACGCCTATCTGTGGCGCGCCGCGCTCGACACCCTGTCCTTCGCGCCGATCGCCCAGAGCGATTCGAACGGCGGGGTCATTTCGACCGACTGGTATTCCAATCCCAATAATCCGAACGAGCGGGTGAAGGTGACCGCGACGATCCTCGATCGCGACCTTCGCGCCGACGCGCTTCGCGTCACCGCCGCGCGCCAGACGATGAGCAACGGCCAGTGGGTGGAGGCGCCGGTCGCCGCCGCCACCGTCCAGCGGCTCGAGGAGATCATCCTCACCCGCGCCCGCGACCTCAGGCGGCAGTCCTCCATCCGCTAAGTCTTGCAAGGATCCTTTTGCGCGATGGCATCGCGATTCAATCCGCGTAGCGCCGATGCCCGCTGGCAGCAGGCATGGGACGAGGCGGAAACATTCCGCGCGTCGGACGATTCGAACCGGCCGAAAGCCTATATCCTGGAGATGTTCCCCTATCCTTCGGGGCGCATCCACATGGGCCATGTCCGCAACTACACGATGGGCGACGTGCTCGCCCGCTACCGGCGGATGAACGGCATGGAGGTGCTCCACCCGATGGGATGGGACGCCTTCGGCATGCCGGCCGAAAATGCCGCGATGGAGCGCAAGGTCCATCCCGGTGAATGGACCTGGTCGAACATCGCGACGATGAAGGCGCAGCTGAAGCGGCTCGGCTTCGCGCTCGACTGGAGCCGCGAGATCGCCACCTGCGACCCGGCCTATTACGGCCAGGAGCAGGCGCTGTTCGTCGACCTGTTCGAGGCGGGGCTCGTCTATCGCAAGGAGAGCGAGGTCAACTGGGACCCGGTCGACATGACCGTGCTCGCCAACGAGCAGGTGATCGACGGGCGCGGCTGGCGCTCCGGCGCGCTCGTCGAACGCCGCAAGCTGAACCAGTGGTTCCTCAAGATCACCGACTTCGCCGAGGACCTGCTCGAGGGGCTGGCCGGGCTCGATCACTGGCCCGACAAGGTCAAGCTGATGCAGGAAAACTGGATCGGCAAGAGCCGGGGCATGCGCTTCCGCTTCGATCTCACCGCGCCGGTCGGTGGAATCGACCGGTTCGAGGTGTTCACGACGCGGCCCGACACGATCTTCGGATCGAGCTTCGCGGCGCTGTCGCCGGACCATCCGATCGCCGCCGCGCTCGCCGCCGGCCGTCCCGACATCGCCGGCTTCATCGCGGAGTGCAAGCTGGGCGGGACGACCGCCGCCGAGCTCGAAACGGTCGAGAAGAAAGGGTTCGACACGGGCCTGAAGGTCCGTCATCCCCTTGATCCGGAATGGGAATTGCCGGTCTACATCGCCAATTTCGTGCTGATGGACTATGGCACCGGCGCGATTTTCGGCGTGCCCGCGCACGACCAGCGCGATTTCGAATTCGCGACCAAATATGGCCTGCCGATCCGGCGCGTCGTCGCCCCGAGCGCCGCCGAGGCCGATCGGCCGGTGGAAGGCGAGGCGGACAGCGGCGACGGCATTCTCGTCAATTCGCGCTTCCTCGACGGCATGAGCGTGGCCGAGGCCAAGGCCGCGGTGATCGCCCGGGCCGAGGGGGAAGGCTGGGGCGAGGGGACGACCGCCTGGCGGCTGCGCGACTGGGGCGTGTCGCGCCAGCGTTACTGGGGGACGCCGATCCCGATCATCCATTGCGCGACATGCGGTCCGGTGGCGGTGCCGAAGGAGCAGCTTCCGGTCGTCCTTCCCAACGACGTCACATTCGACATACCCGGAAATCCGCTGGAGCGGCACCCGACCTGGAAGCATGTCGATTGCCCCGCCTGCGGCGGGCCGGCGACGCGCGAGACCGACACGCTCGACACGTTCGTCGATTCCTCCTGGTATTTCATCCGCTTCGCCAGCCAGCCGACAGACCGGCCGTTCGACCGCGCGGTCGCCGAAAGCTGGCTTCCGGTCGACCAGTATATCGGCGGCGTCGAGCATGCGATCCTGCACCTGCTCTACGCCCGTTTCTGGACGCGGGCGCTCCAGCGGATCGGCAAGATCGACGTCGCCGAGCCGTTCCGCGGCCTCTTCACCCAGGGCATGGTCACCCACCGCACCTATCAGGACGCCGAGGGCAACTGGCTGCTTCCCGAAGAGGCGGAGGCCGCCCAGGCGGCCGGCCGGCCGGTCAAATCCGGGCGCGTCGAGAAGATGTCCAAGTCCAAGCGCAACACGGTCGATCCCGAGCCGATCGTCGAGCAATACGGCGCGGACGCCGTGCGCTGGTTCATGCTTTCGGACAGCCCGCCCGAGCGCGATCTCGAATGGAGCGAGGCGGGAATCGAGGGCGCCTGGCGCTTCGTCCAGCGGCTGTGGCGGCTCGTCGATGCCAATGCGGACGCGAGCGGGGAGGACAAGGCGCTCGACCGCAAGCTCGCCCAGACGATCGCGGGCGTCGGGCAGGACATCGAGGCGCTGTCCTTCAACAAGGCCGTCGCCAAGCTTTACGAGCTGGTGAGCGCGATCGAGAAGGCCGCGCCCTCGGGATCGCGCACCAGGGCGACACGCACGCTCGTGCGGCTGGTCGCGCCGATGACGCCGCATCTCGCGGAGGAGGCCTGGGCGAAGATGGGCGAGGCCGGAATGGTCGCCGACGCGGACTGGCCGAGCTACGATCCGGCCCTGCTGGTCGAGGACGAGGTGACGATCGCGATCCAGGTCAACGGCAAGCTCCGGGACACGCACAGCGCGCCCAAGGGGACGCCCCGCGAGGAACTGGAGGCGATCGCCGTCGCCAATGCCAATGTGCAACGAATTCTCGCCGGCGCTACGCCGAAGAAGGTGATCGTCGTCCCCGACCGACTGGTCAACGTCGTCGCATGAGGAGGACAGCGGCCCTCGCCGCCGCGCTGGCGCTGGCCGGATGCGGGCTCCATCCACTCTATACGGGCGGCGCCGGCGGGCCGATCGCGCAGTCGCTCCGCTCGGTCGAGGTCGCGCCGATCCCTGGGCGGGACGGATGGCTGGTCCGCAACGCGCTCGCCGACCGGCTGCAGCATCCGCAGGGCGCCCCGGCGCATTATCGGCTCGAAGTCGAGCTTGAGGACAATATCGCCGGGTTCGGCATCCGATCCGACGATGCCGTGACGCGCGAGCGGCGGACGCTGCGCGCGCGTTTCCGGCTCATCGAAGCCGGACGCGGCACGGTGGTGCTCGACGCGACGGCGGGGTCGGACGCGGGCGTCGATGTGGTCGGATCGGAATATGCGACCGTCGCGGCCGAACAGACGGCGCTCGAACATCTGGCGACCGAAGTGGCTGACCAGATCGTCTCGCGCGTCGCGCTCTATACCGCGCGCACCACCGGAGAGCCGGCGGCGACGCCGCAGGGCCAGTGAAAGCCAACGCCGCCGACGCCCAGCGTGCCTTCGCCGTCCCGGGCGACGTCCGGCTGTTCCTCTTCCACGGGCCCGATGAATCGGGCAGCCGCGCGCTGGTGCGCAAACTCGCCGAGGCGATGGGCGAGGCGGCAGAGCGCGTCGACCTGACCGGGGCCGAGCTCAGGGACGATCCGGCGCGGCTTGCCGACGAGGCGGCCGCTATTTCGATGTTCGGCGACAGGCGCTGGATCCTGATCGAGCAAGCCGGCGACGAGATCGCGCCCGCCGTCGAGGCGCTGCTCGATGCGCCGGTCGCGGGAAATCCGGTCGCGGTGGTCGCCGGCACGATGCGCGCCGGGTCGTTGCTGCTGAAGCTGGCGCTCGCCGCGCCGGGCGTCCTGTCCGTCGCCAGCTTCGCGCCGGACGGTGTTGCGGCCGACAAGCTCGTGGTCGAGCGCGGCCGTGCCCTCGGCCTTGACGTCAGCACCGGCGCCGCGCGACGGATCGCCACCGACTGCGGCGGCAACCGGGCGATGATCGAACGCGAGCTTGAGAAATATGCGCTCTATCTCGACGCGGCGCCGGGGGCCGTGCGCCCGCTCGATCACGATTCGATCGATGCGCTTGGCGGTTCGGGCGGCGGCGAGGGGGCCCTGGCCCGGCTGGTCGACAGCGTTGCGGATGGCGACGGAGCGACCATGGAGGCCGAGCTTGCCCGGCTGCGCGGCGTCGGCATCGGCGGAATCCCGCTGCTGCGCGCAATGCTGCGGCGGATGAGCCTGCTCGCACGGCTGCGCGCGGAGGTGGAGGCGGGCAAGCCCCCCGCCGCCGTCATTGCATCGGCGGGCAAGGCTGTCTTCTGGAAGGACAGGGGCACGATCCAGCGACAGATCGGCCGATGGCGCGCCGATGTCATCGCGAAATCGATCGGCCGCCTGCTCGACGCCGAGCGCGAGGTGATGATCGGGGCCGGGCCGATCGCCGCGGACGCCGAGCTGCTTGCGATCTGCCGCCAGGCGGCGCGCCTCAGGCCCTAGAACTTCCCGCCGCTCAGCCGCTGGCAGATCATGTCGAGCTGATCGAGGCTCGAATAATTGAGCGTCACCGCGCCGCCCTTCGGCGCATGCTTGATCGAAACCTTGAGCCCGGTCATGTCGGCCAGCTGCCGTTCGAGCGCCGCGATATCCGCATTGGCGTCCTTGTAGCCGATCGGCAGCGGCCGCTGGCGGGTCGGCCGACCCGACTGGACGAGCTTTTCCGTTTCACGCACGGAAAGCCCGCGGCGGACCACCTCGTCCGCCAGCTCTTCCGGATCGGCGGCGGTGACGAGCGCGCGGGCATGACCCATGGTGAGCTGCCCGGCCCCGACCATCACCTGGACCTGCGCCGGAAGATCAAGCAATCTCAACAGGTTAGCAACATGGCTGCGCGACTTGTTGACGACCCTGCCGAGAGCCTCCTGGGTATGGCCATAATCCTCGACCAACCGCTTGTAGGCCTGCGCCTCCTCGATCGCGTTGAGGTCCTGACGCTGGATATTCTCGATCAGCGCGACTTCGAGCGTCTCCGCGTCGGTGAAGTCGCGGACAATGGCCGGGATTTCATGCAGCCGCGCCTTTTGCGACGCGCGCCAGCGCCGCTCGCCGGCGACGATCTGGAAACGGTGGCCATGGGGGCGGACCACGATCGGCTGGATGACCCCGCGCGCCTGGATCGATGCGGCGAGCTCCGCCAGCGCCTCCTCCTGAAAGATGCGCCGCGGCTGGCCCGGGTGCGGCTCGATGCTCGCCACCGGGATCAGACGGATGTCGCTCGATCCGCCGGTGCCGCCGACGGGTGTTTCACGTGAAACCTCGCCAAGAAGCGAGGACAGGCCCCGGCCCAGGCCGGTCGGCCGTTTCGCGCGCGGCTCCTCGCTCATGCCGCCTCAGCCTTGCTTCGCGGCAGGCGCGCCATGAGTTCGCGCGCGAGCGCGATATAGGCCTCCGACCCCGGACAGCGATGATCGTAGATCAGCGCCGGAATGCCGTGGCTCGGCGCCTCGGACAGCCGCACGTTGCGCGGGATCACCGTCTTGAACACGACATCGCCGAGGCACGCGCGCACATCATCATGGACGAGGCCCGAGAGGTTGTTGCGCCGATCGAACATGGTCAGCGCCACGCCGAGAATCGACAATTCCGGATTGAAGCGCTGCCGCACCCGTTCGACCGTCTGGAGAAGCTGGCTCAGCCCCTCCAGCGCGAAGAACTCCGCCTGCAGCGGCACCAGGATCGAATGGGCGGCGATCAGCGCGTTGACGGTCAGGAGGCCGAGAGATGGCGGGCAATCGATGAGGCAGACATCCCACCGATGCGTCTCGGCAGCCTCCAGCGCGGCATCGAGTCGGTGAGTTCTCCGTTCAAAATCAATGAGTTCGATCTCCGCACCGGACAGATCGACCTTCGCCGGGACGATATCGAGCCGCGGCACACGGGTCTGCACGACAACCTCTTCAAGCGTGGCCTGGCCGGTAAGCAGCTCGTAGCTCGAACATTCGCGCAGCGCCTGGCCGATGCCGAGCCCCGTCGATGCATTGCCTTGGGGATCGAGGTCGATCAGCAGGACCCGGAGGCCCGTGGCGGCAAGAGCGGTGGCGAGGTTGATCGCGGTGGTCGTCTTGCCCACCCCGCCTTTCTGGTTGGCGACCGCGATCCGGATCATGTGCGCCGTCCTTTGGCCCTGTGGACGCCATCGGCGACGATGATGCGCGCGTCGGCGTCGGTCACGCTTGCATGAAGCTCGAATCGACCTTGCCACGAAGGATCGAGCGCCGCCAGTTCACTTTCGGCATTTCGCCCCTTGGGAAGCACCCACCGACTCTTTCCTGTGGACAAAGCTGTGCCAAGATCGAGCAGGCGCGGCAGCGGTGCGAAGGCGCGCGCGCTGATGACATCGAAGCGCCGGGCAGGGGCCCGCTCGACCTTGACCGGCAAAATCTCCGCCTCGATGCCAAGGACGGCGGCGGCACGGTGGAGGAAGTCCACGCGCAGGCGCCGCTCCTCGATCATGGTCACCGGGCCCGCGTGGAGCAGCGCGACGATCAGCCCCGGGAAGCCGGCACCGCTGCCCAGGTCCACCCATGACCCCGCCCGCGAGGGCGCCAAGCGAACCAGCTGGGCGGAATCCGCGATATGACGCAGCCAGAGCGAGTCGAGGCTTGCCTTCGACACGAGGTTCTGGCGCTGGCTCTCGGCCCTGATGAGCGCCGCAAAAGCGTCGAGACGGTCCATTGTTCCACGTGGAACATCGAAGCTGCGCTCCACCCACGCGCGGGCTTCCTCCTCGGTCATCAAGCGGCCTTGCGCCGGCTGTGGACAAGAATCGCCGCGAGGGCCGCAGGCGTCACGCCGCGGATCCGGGACGCGGCACCCATCGTGGTCGGCCGTGCCGCCGACAGCCGCTCGATCATTTCGATCGACAGCCCGGGAACCCGGGCATAATCGAGCGCCGCGGGGATGGGGACCGCTTCGTCGGCGCGCAGTCGCTCGATCTCGCCCTGCTGGCGGGCGACATAGGGCGCGTAGATCTGGTCCTGCACGACTTCCTCGAGGCGCTCCCGCGGGACCCCGGCCAGCGCGGGCGCGATGCGCAGCAGCTCGGGAATCCCCAGATCTGGAAAACGGAGCCAGTCGGCGAGGCTCCTGCGAACACCGTCATCGCGCACCTGCGCCCCGGCTGCGCGTAGTTCCGCCGGGGTCGCGCTTCGCGCGAGAAGCGCTTCGGCACGCGCCCGATCGGCGGCGGCCGCCTCGAAATGACGCTGCCGCGCCGCCGAAACGCAGCCGGCGGCGATCGCCTTTGGGGTGAGCCTGGCCTCGGCATTGTCCGCACGCAGGCGGAGGCGATATTCGGCGCGCGCGGTCAGCATCCGATAGGGCTCGGTCACGCCCTGCAACACGAGGTCGTCGACCATCACGCCGATATAGGATTCGGCCCGGTCGAACAGGACGGGCGCTCGCCCAAGGGCGAAGGCCGCGGCGTTGAGCCCGGCTACCAGCCCCTGCGCGGCCGCCTCTTCATAGCCCGTCGTCCCGTTGATCTGGCCGGCGAGATACAGTCCCTCCAGATCGCGAACGCCGAGCGTCGGATCGAGGCTGCGGGGGTCGACATGATCATATTCGACCGCATAGCCGGGCTGGAGAATCTCGGCTCCCTCAAGCCCGGCGATCGAGCGGACCATCGCGAGCTGCGCGTCCTGCGGGAGAGAGGTCGAAATGCCGTTGGGATAGATCGCCGGATCGTCGAGTCCCTCCGGCTCGAGAAAGACCTGATGCCCGTCGCGATCACCGAAGCGATGCACCTTGTCCTCGATCGAAGGGCAGTAGCGCGGGCCGATGCCGCTGATCTCCCCGGCAAACAGGGGCGAGCGATGGAGATTCGCCCGGATGATGTCATGGGTCTTCGCGTTGGTCCGTGCGATCGCACAGAAGAGCTGCGGAGCGGCTCGACGCCTCGTCATTGACGACATCGTCCAGGTCTCGCCGTCCGAGTCCTGCCGTTCGAGCGCCGACCAGTCGATCGTCCGCCCGTCGAGGCGTGGCGGGGTCCCGGTCTTGAGCCGGGCGAGGGGGAGATCGAGATCGCGCAGCTGCGCCGCGAGCGCGGTCGCCGCGCGCTCGCCGACCCGGCCGCCTTCGACGCTCGACATCCCGAAATGAAGCCTGCCGCCAAGGAAGGTGCCGGTGGCGAGAATGACCGCCCTCGCCTCGATCGTGCGGCCGTCGGCGAGGTCAAGCCCGGTGACGCGATTCCCCGCGAGCCCCAACACCGCCGCCTCACCCTCGACCACGTCGAGCCCGTCCTGCGCGGCGATCATCGCGTGGATCGCCGCCTTGTAGCGCTTCCGGTCGGCCTGGATGCGCGGGCCCCGAACCGCCGCGCCCTTGCTCGCATTGAGCATCCGATAATGGATCGCGGCATGATCGGACGCCAGGGCGATGAGCCCATCAAAGGCGTCGACCTCGCGAATCAGGTGGCCCTTGCCGAGCCCGCCCATGGCCGGGTTGCACGACATCGCGCCGATCTGGTCGCGGGAGAAGCTGACCAGGGCGACGCGCGCGCCCATGCGCGCCGCGGCCGCCGCAGCCTCCGTCCCGGCATGGCCGCCGCCGACCACCACGATGTCGTAGCATGCGCTCATGGCGCCGCCCCTAACGCATTTGTTCCACGTGGAACATTCACTTTCCGATGCAGAACCGCCCGAAGAGCGCGTCGAGCATGTCCTCCACCCCGGCGCGGCCCGTGACCCGGTCCAGCGCGCGAAGCGCCTGCCGAAGCGATTCCGCGGAAATCAGGGGATCGGCGGCGACCTCGCCCTCGCGCAGCCAGGCGGCGGCGTCCGCCAACGCCGCCCGGTGGCGCGCATGGAGGGCCACCTCGCCCTCGACGGGCAGCAGCGTCGCTGCGCGCTCGACCAGAAGATCCGCCAGCCGATCGAGTCCCTCGCCGGTCAACGAGGATATGGCGAGGTCGACCCCCGGCGGGGGCTGGGAGAGATCGCACTTCGCGTGAATTCGGATGGCGTCCGCCGGCGACTCCGCCGGTGCGCCGAGCCACAGCACGATGTCGGCGCGGGCCACGGCGTCGCGCGCCCGCGCAACCCCGATCGCCTCGATCTCGTCTTCGCTCGTCCGCAGCCCCGCCGTATCGATCAGCACGAAGGGCGTGCCGCCGATCGCGACCGGCGCCTCGATCAGGTCGCGCGTCGTCCCGGCAATGGCCGAGGTGATTGCTACATCTCGTTTGCTTAACGCGTTGATCAGGCTCGATTTTCCGATATTCGGCGGCCCGGCGACGGCGACCCGGACGCCGTCGCGCAGCCGTTCGGCCGACGGTCGCCCCAGCCAGGCTTCGATACGGTCCGCCATCCCGGCGAAGGCGGCGCGAAAGTCGTCTGGCGCGACATCGGCCTCGTCGGAAAAGTCCAGCGACGCCTCCACGCGCGCCGCGAGCGCGAGGAGGGCGATGCGCCAGGTTTCGACCTGCCGGCTGAGCGCGCCGCCGGCAAGCGCCATGGCCGCGCGTCGCTGCGACTCGGTCTCGGCCTGGAGGAGGTCGGCGAGACCCTCGCTCTCGGCGAGGTCGATCCGCCCATTTTCGAAGGCCCGCCGCGTGAACTCGCCGGGTTGGGCCGCGCGCAGGCCGGGGAGCGCGCCGAGCGCCGCCTGCACCGCCGCGACGACCGCGCGGCCGCCATGAAGATGCAGCTCGATCAGGTCCTCGCCGGTCGCGGAGCCCGGGCCCGGGAAACGAAGCACCAGCGCGCGATCGAGAAGCTCGCCGTCCCGCCGCAGCGCCGCCAGCGTCGCGCGCCGCGGCTCCGGGAGCCGACCCGCGAGCGCGATGAGCGCGGCATCGGCGCGCGGCCCGCTGATCCGCACCACCGCGATCGCAGCGGGCGGCGCGCCCGACGACAAGGCAAAGATCGTGTCGGTCAGGCGCCCTTGCCGCCCGTCTGGCCCATCATCTGGCGCCACAGATTCAATCCCGCCTCGTTCATCGGCCCCCAGGCCTTCATCATGTCGCCGAACATTTCGGGATTCACGCCCTCGCTCACCGCCTTCTGCATCTTTTCGACATAGGCCTGATGAACCGGCGTGAGATCCGGCAGACCGAGGAAGCGACGCGCCTCCTCCGGCGTGCAATCGACATCGACGCTGACTTTCATGGCGCTCTCCCTGTTCCGCCGGGACGCCAAAGTCTATAGGCGCGTCGAACCGTGACAAGGAGGATGATCATGGCGTGGATCGAGATCGATACGTTGGCGGGCGACGGCCGGTTCAAGGCGTGGCTGTCGGAGCCTTCAGGCGATCCGCGCGGGGCGATCGTGGTCATCCAGGAGATTTTCGGGGTCAATGAAGGCATCCGCCGCAAGTGCGACCATTGGGCGAGCCTCGGCTATCTCGCCGTCGCGCCGGACCTGTTCTGGAAACTAAAGCCGGGCATCGAGCTCGACCCGGACGTCCCCGACCAGTTCCAGCAGGCGCTCGCCTACATGCAGAAGTTCAACCAGGACCAGGGCGTGCGCGATATCGAAGCGACGATCCGCGCCGCGCGCGCGCGGCTGCCGGAAGGCGGGAAGGTCGGCGCGGTCGGTTACTGCCTCGGCGGCCGGCTCGCCTACATGACGGCATCGCGCACCGACGTGGATGCGAGCGTCGGCTATTATGGCGTCGGACTGGAAGGGCTCATCGGTGAGAAACATGCGATCGCGCGGCCGCTGCTGCTCCACGTCGCCGGCGCCGATCATTTCTCATCGCCCGAAAAGCAGCGTGCGTTGCATGAAGGGCTCGACGACCATCCGAAGGTGACGATCTTCGACTATCCGGGCGAGGATCACGGCTTCGCGACCGAAATGGGCAAGCGGCGCAGCGAAGAGGCGGCCCGGCTCGCGGACAGCCGGACGGAGGCCTTCTTCGCGGAGACGATCGGATAGCGGCCGTCAGCCAAGGTTGGCGATGAGGGGGAGCACGCCTGTTTCGTGGCTCACCAGCCCGTCATAGATCATCCGCAGCGCGACATAGAGGATCAGGAGCAGGCCGGCCCAGGCGATCCAGCGGTAACGCTGGACCAGCCGGGCGACATAATTGGCCGCAAGCCCCATCAGCGTCACCGAAAAGGCGAGCCCGAGAAACAGCACCGCCGGATGCTCGCGCGCCGTCGCGGCGACCGCGAGCACATTGTCGAGACTCATCGACAGATCGGCGAGCGTCACCTGAACCGCGGCGCGCATGAAGGACTTGGTCCGGAGCGGCCCTTCGATCTCCTCGGTCTCGGGATCGTCGAGTACCGGCTCCGGCCGATGGCGAAGCTCGGTATAGATGTTCCAGGCGACCCACAGCAGCAGCAGGCCGCCGGCGAGGACCAGACCGGTCACCTGCAGCAGCTGCGTCGCGACCAGCGCGAAGGCGATCAGGAAGACAAGGGCGATCGCGACGCCCAGCAGGATGACGCGCCGGCGCTCCTTGTCCGGAAGGCCGGCGGTCAGCGTCCCCATGATGACGACATTGTCGCCGGCCATGGTGAGATCGATCAACACCACCTGGGCGAGGGTGACCAGCCCGGCGGCCGTGAAGATGTCGGCGAAATCGAACATCAGCCGCCAACGCCCATGACGGCTCTACTGGTTCATCGAGGCGAAGAAATCCTCGTTGGTCTTGGAATCCTTCATCTTGTCGAGCAGGAACTGCATCGCATCGACGGTGCCCATCTGCATGAGGATGCGGCGCAGGACCCACATCTTCGAAAGCGTGCCCTGCTCGACCAGCAGCTCCTCCTTGCGGGTGCCCGACTTGCCGACGTCGAGGCTCGGGAAGATGCGCTTGTCGCTGACCTTGCGGTCGAGGACGATTTCCGAGTTACCGGTGCCCTTGAACTCCTCGAAGATAACCTCGTCCATCTTGGAGCCGGTGTCGATGAGCGCGGTGGCGATGATCGAGAGCGAGCCGCCCTCCTCGATATTGCGCGCGGCGCCGAAGAAACGCTTCGGCCGCTGCAGCGCATTCGCGTCGACGCCGCCGGTCAGCACCTTGCCGGAGCTTGGCACCACCGTGTTGTAGGCGCGGCCCAGGCGGGTGATCGAATCGAGCAGGATGACGACATCCTTCTTGTGCTCGACGAGCCGCTTGGCCTTCTCGATCACCATTTCGGCGACCTGGACGTGGCGGCTGGCCGGCTCGTCGAAGGTCGAGGAGATGACCTCGCCGTTCACCGAGCGCTGCATGTCGGTCACTTCCTCCGGCCGCTCGTCGATGAGCAGCACGATCAGGAAGACTTCCGGATGATTGTCGGTGATCGCCTTGGCGATGTTCTGGAGCAGCACCGTCTTGCCGGTGCGCGGCGGCGCGACGATCAGCGCGCGCTGGCCCTTGCCCTGGGGCGAGATGATGTCGATGACCCGCGCCGACTTGTCCTTCAGCGTCGGATCGAGCGTGTCGAGCTTCAGCTTCTCGTCGGGATAAAGCGGCGTCAGATTGTCGAAATTGACGCGGTGGCGCACGGCCTCCGGATCGTCGAAGTTGATCTGCGTGACCCGCACCAGGCTGAAATAGCGCTCACCGTCCTTGGGACCACGGATCTCGCCCTCAACCGTGTCGCCGGTCCTGAGGCCGAAGCGCCGGACCTGGTTCGGGGAGACATAGATGTCGTCGGGTCCGGCCAGATAGTTGGAATCGGCGGAACGAAGGAAGCCGAAGCCGTCCGACAGGACCTCGATCGTTCCCTGGCCCATGATCTCGTCGCCATTTTCGGCGCGGACCTTGAGGATCGAGAACATGAGCTCCTGCTTGCGCAGGGTCGATGCGCCCTCGACTCCCAGTTCCTCGGCCATGGCGACCAGATCGGCAGGGGTCTTCTGTTTCAAATCGTTGAGATGCATAATTTTTCTTCTGTTGAAAGTCGCGGATTCCGGGCGCGGAAAGCTCAGAACATGTCGGATTTATGTGCGGCTTGAATGCCCGCGCGGACGCGGCGGGCAACGACTGAATCGCCGTTATGCGCCGGCCCTGTTCAAGTCAAGCGAGAGGGACGGGCTCAAAACGGCTTTACGATCACCAGCACGACGATGATCGCGACGATGATTCCGGGGACCTCGTTCATCATCCGCAGCGTCCGGCCGCTGACGCGCTCGCCGCCGCGGGCCAGCTTCTTGCCATAGCCGACGAGCCAGCCGTGATAGGCGGACAGGATCAGGACGAGCAGCAGCTTGGCGTGGAACCAGCCCTCGTGCCAGGCCCCGGTCACATAGACCAGGCTGAGGCCAAGCACCCAGACCAGGATCATCGACGGGGTGATGATGATGTTGCGCAGCTTGCGCTCGCGCTCGATCCACCTCTTCTCTTCCTCGGACCCAGGCGCCGATTCCTGATGATAGACATAGTAGCGCGGCAACATGAACAGCCCCGCGATCCAGAAGATCACGAAGATGATGTGGCCGGCCTTGAGCCAGGCATAGGTCACGGTCAGCGCGGCTCCCAAATCATAGATCAAGCGCGGCCTCCGTGGCGGCGGACCAGCGAAAGGAGATGCTCGACATTGGCGATCGGCGTTTCCTTGACGATGCCGTGGCCGAGATTGAAGATGTGCGGTCTTCCCTCGAACGTAGATAGGATGCGGGCCACCGCATTTTCAAGCGCCTCGCCACCAGCGAGCAGCGCGAGCGGATCGAGATTGCCCTGGAGCGGAAGATCGGCGGGCAGGACGCGCGCGGCCCAGGCGGGATCGACCGTCTCGTCGAGCCCGAGCGCGTCGACCCCGGTCTCGTCGGCATAAGCCGGCAGCTTGCCACCGGCGCCCTTGGGAAAGCCGATGATCCTGATCCCGGGGCGGCGCGCGCGAAGCCCGGCGACGATCCGCGCATTGGGGGCGATGACCCAGCGTTCGAACTGGTCGGGGGCAAGGCTGCCGGCCCAGCTGTCGAAGAGCTGCACCGCCTCGGCGCCGGCATCGGCCTGGCCGACGAGATAATCGATCGTGACCTCCACGATCGCATCGATGATCGCCGAAAAGCTGGCGGGATCGGCATAGGCCATGCCGCGCGCGGCGGCCTGCTCGCGGCTGCCGGCCCCGGCGACCATATAGGTCGCGACCGTCCAGGGGCTGCCCGCGAAACCGAGCAAGGTCGTGGTCGCGGGGAGCGCCGCTTTCACTTTCTCCACAGTGCGATAGATGGGCGCGAGCCGCTCCGGAACGCGCGTCAGCCCGGCCAGCGCGGAATCGATCAGCGGCGGCGACAGGCGCGGACCCTCGCCCGCCTCGAAAGCGAGATCCTGGCCGAGCGCATAAGGCACGATCAGGATGTCGGAAAACAGGATGGCGCCGTCAAAACCGAAGCGGCGGATCGGCTGGAGCGTGATCTCGGCGGCCGCCTCGCTGTCGTAAACGAGTTCGAGAAAACCGCCCTTCTCGGCCCGCAGCGCGCGATATTCGGGCAGGTACCGCCCCGCCTGACGCATCAGCCAGACCGGAATAACGTCTGTTTTTCCACCACTTAACACCGTCATCAGTGGTTTGGACGGATCAGTCATGTCGGCCGCGCGGCTCCGCTTTCTACACTTATATTATTAGATTCAATGGATGGTTGATGATGGTAGTCCCCGGCATGGCGGGGTTTATGTGGATCGGCCGATTTTGCCAACAGCTTGACGGACGCGCCCGCCGCGGAGTCCCTCGGAGTCGCGGCCAGCTTCCCCGGGATTCACAGGCTGGGGGCGAAAACCGCTCCATGTTCGCGCGTCTGTGGGCGAATCGGATGGGCGCGCGGGGCGAATCCTGTCCTTGCCCCCGCGCGCAGGGTTCAGCTAGCGATTTCCCCACGTTTTTCCACAGGCGGGAATCCACGTCTTGACCCCCGGCAAGCAGCTCCATCTCCACCTTCTTTCGGACTCGACCGGCGAGACGCTCGATATGGTCGCGACCGCCGGGCTCGCCCAGTTCGACAATATCGACGCGGTTCGGCACCTGTGGCCGATGGTGCGCTCGGAAGGGCATCTCGCGCGGGTGCTCGACGATATCGAGGCGCGGCCCGGCGTGGTGCTCTACACTTTGGTCAATCCGCAGATCCGCCGGGCGTTGGAGCGCGAATGCCGCCGGCGAGAGATCCATGCGCTTTCGGTCCTCGATCCGGTGCTCGACGCGCTCGCGGCGGTGAGCGGCGAGCAGGCCAAGGGCCGCGCCGGGCGCCAGCACGCGCTCGACGCCGCCTATTTCGCGCGGGTCGATGCGATCCAGTTCACCATCGCTCATGATGACGGAATCGGCCCGGAAAACTGGGAGGAGGCGGACATCGTCCTCGCCGGCGTGTCGCGCACCTCGAAGACGCCGACCAGCATCTACCTCGCCAACCGCGGCTACAAGGTCGCCAATGTGCCGCTGGTGCCGACGTCGCCGCCGCCGGCGAGTCTCTATACGCTGAAGCATCCCCTGGTCGTCGGGCTCACCGCCAATCCCGAGCGGCTGATCCAGATCCGCCGCAACCGGCTGCTGTCGCTGAACCAGGCGCCGGAAACCGATTATGTCGACAATGATGCCGTTGCGGCCGAGCTCGCCTTCGCGCGGCGGATGTTCGCCGACAATGGCTGGCCGGTGATCGACGTCACGCGCCGCTCGATCGAGGAATCCGCGCTGGCGATCGTCAAGCTCTATCGCGAGCGTCTGGAACGCGAAGAGCCGTGAGGCTGCTGCTCGCCTCCCGAAGCGAAACGCGGCGCCGGATGCTTGCAGCGGCGGGCGTTCCCTTCGAATGCGTGGACACGCCGTTCGACGAGGAGGCGGCGAAGCGCGCGCTCGCCGGCCTTGACGCGCGCGCGACCGCGGACGCGCTCGCCGCGATGAAGGCCGAGAGCGTGATCGCGCCCGGAGCGCTGACGCTGGGCGCCGACCAGACGCTGGAACTGGCGGACGGCTCGATCCTCGGCAAGCCGGAATCGCGCGAGGCGCTGGCGGCGCAGCTGCGCTCGATGCGTGGCGACACGCATCGCCTTCACTCGGCGGTCGTCGCCGTAGAGGACGGTGCGCCGGTCTGGCGCGCCTGCGAGAGTGTCGCCCTCACGGTGCGCCGCTTTTCCGACGCGTTCATCGCCGCTTATGTCGATGCCGAATATGAATCCGTCCGCTGGAATGCCGGCGGTTATCGGATCGAGGGCCCGGGCGCCCAGCTTTTCGGGGCGATCGAGGGCAGCCATTTCGCGATTCTCGGCCTGCCCCTGCTTCCCTTGCTCGATTATCTGCGCGCGCGCGGGATCCTCGAGCAGTGATGACTGCCGCCTGGGCCGAAGTGATCGGCGATCCGGTCGCTCAATCCAAATCGCCGGTGATTCATGGTCATTGGCTGGAGGCGCTCGGGATCGAGGGCGACTTCCTCAAGACGCGGGTCGAGCCGCCGGCGCTCGGATCGTTCTTTGCGGGCCGCCGCGCCCGGCCGGACTGGCGCGGATGTTCGGTCACGATTCCTCACAAGCTCGCGGTCATTCCTCATCTCGACGCCCTTGATCCCTCGGCCACCGCCACCGGCGCGGTCAATTGCGTCAGGCGCGACGGCCCGCGCCTCATCGGCGCCAACACGGATGTGGAAGGGGTCGCGGCGGCGCTCGAGGGGTGGAGCGGGGGCAAGGCGGTGCTGATCGGCGCGGGCGGCGCGGCGCGGGCCGCGCTCGAGGCGCTGCGGCGCCTCGGTGCCGGCCCGGTCGCGATCATCGCCCGCGACAGAACGGCCGGATCGGACCTGCTCGGACGATTCCGGCTGGCAGGCGAGGTCCATTCCTTCGCGGAAGCGGGCCAGGCAACGATCGGCGCGCGCCTCATCATCAACGCCTCGCCGCTGGGCATGAAGGGAATGGCGGGGATGCCCGGCACGGTGCTGGACGCGCTGGCCAAGGTAGAGGATGATGCGCGCGTCTTCGACATGGTCTATGCACCGGTCGAAACCGAGCTTCTCAGGAGGGCCGGATCGATGTCGCTGGGGGCGGTGACGGGATTGACGATGCTTGTCGGGCAGGCGCGCGCCGCCTTCGGCTGGTTCTTTGGAGCCGAGCCACCAAAAGCGGGCGATGACGCGCTGATGCGGGCGCTTGGCGCATGATCGTCCTCGGCCTCACAGGCTCCATCGGCATGGGCAAGTCCACGGTCGCGCGCATGTTCGCCGACGAAGGCGTGCCGGTCTTCGATGCCGACAAGACGGTGCGCGCGCTCCAGGGGCCGGGCGGTGCGCTGGTCGCGCCGATCGAGGCCGCCTTTCCCGGGTCGACCGGACCGGAGGGCGTCAGGCGCGCCGTGCTTGCCGACATGGTGCTCCATGATCGCGCCGTGCTGCGCCGACTCGAGGAGATCGTCCATCCGGCGGTCGGGGAGGCCCGCGAAGCGTTTCTCGCCGAGCATCGCGATCGGCCGCTCGTGGTGCTCGACGTGCCGCTGCTTTTCGAAACGGGCGGCGAGAAGAATGTCGACAAGGTCGCGGTGGTCTCCGCCGATCCCGACGTGCAGCGCGCGCGCACCCTGTCGCGGCCCGACATGACGCCGGAAAAGTTCGTCCGCATCATGATGCATCAGCTGCCGGACGCGGAGAAGCGCAAGCGGGCCGATTATGTCATTCCGACCGACTGCGCGATCGATGAGACACGCTTTGCGGTCCGCCGGATCGTCGCTTGCCTCTCCGGCGGCGGCGATTCATAGGAGTCGGATGCGCGAGATCGTCTTCGATACCGAGACAACCGGCCTGTCTCCGGCCAATGGCGACCGACTGGTCGAGATCGGCTGCGTCGAGCTTGTGAACCGGGTGGAGACGGGGCGGACCTTCCACGCTTATTTCAATCCCGGCCGCGCCATGCCGAGCGAGGCGGAAGCGGTGCACGGCCTGTCGGACCGATTCCTCGCCGACAAGCCGGCCTTTGACGAGCTGGTCGAGGACCTGCTCGACTTCATCGGCGAGTCGCCGCTCGTCGCCCACAATGCGTCGTTCGATTTCGGATTCATCAATCACGAGCTGGGGAATTGCGGGCGGCCGACCGTCTGCCACAGCCGGATGATCGATACGCTCGCCATCGCGAGGCAGAAATTCCCCGGCGCCAAGCATAGCCTCGATGCCTTGTGCTCGCGTTTCGGCGTCGATCGGTCGCTTCGCGTCAAGCATGGCGCGCTGATCGACGCGCAGCTCCTTGCCCAGGTTTATGTCGAGCTTACCGGCGGCCGCCAGATCGGGCTCGGCCTCGGCCTCGTCGCCGAGACGATCGTCGAAGAGACAAGGGTGGAAACGCCCGTGCTGACCGCGGTCACGATCCGCCCGCCCCGGCCTCACGCGCCGAGCACGGAGGAGCTTGAACGACACAGCGCATTCCTGGCCGCGATGGCCGATCCGATCTGGCACCGGGTCGAGTCGCGCGGTTGACCTCGCGCCGGCCCGGTCCCACATGGATCGGGTGGGAAGGACTGGAGCAGGTCATGGATATCCGGGTTTCCGGCCATCAGATCGACACCGGCGAATCGCTGCAGGCTGAGGTCGATTCGCGGTTGCAGGCGATCGCCGACAAATATTTCGCGCGGGCGATTTCGGCGCAGGTGACCTTCGGCAAGGGTCCTTACGATCACAGCTTCACCTGCGACATCGTCGCGCACGTGCCGCCCGGCGTGGTTCTCAAGGGACGCGGCGCCGGCGCGACCGCCCATCCCGCCTTCGATCAGGCCGCGGATCGGATCGAGAAGCAGCTGCGCCGTTACAAGCGCCGGTTGAAGGCGCGATCCGGCCAGGCCGCGCTCGCCGAGGAAGCGGATTCCCGGGCGATCGACGCCGCCTATACCGTCTTCGCGCCGCCGCCCGAAGAGGAGGAGCCGGTCGACAATCCGCCGGTCGTCGCCGAAACCAGCGTCGACATTCCGAGCGCCAGCGTGTCGGACGCGGTGATGCTGCTCGATCTCAGGAACACCAACGCCCTCATGTTCCGCAACCGGGCGACCGGCGCGTTCAACATGGTGTACCGACGAGGCGACGGGACGATCGGCTGGGTCGAGCCGCGACAATGAGCGCCTGAGCCCGACCCCGATCCCTCCATTCAACGGACCCCGCCGGGTCCTCGGTGCCTTATGAACGATCTTTCCGAGCTGCTTTCGATCGAGGCCATCGACGACGATCTCGTCGCAGCCAACAAGAAGGGGCTGTTCCAGCAGCTCGGCGCCGCCGCCGGCCGTCTCTCGGGTCTCGCGCCCAAGGCGATCGTGACGTCGCTGAGCGATCGCGAGAAGCTGGGATCGACCGGCTTCGGCAATGGCAGCGCCATTCCGCACGGCAAGGTCCCCGGGCTGGATCGCGTGTTCGGCTATTTCGCCCGGTTGCAGAGCCCGATCGATTTCCAGGCGGTCGACAACATGCCGGTGGACCTCGTCTTTCTCCTGCTCTCGCCGCCTGACGCTGGCGCCGATCATCTGAAGGCGCTGGCCAGCGTCAGCCGGACGTTCCGAGACAAGCAGGTGCTCGCAAAGCTTCGGGGCGCGCGTTCGAAGGACGCGATCTATGCCCTGCTGGCCGGCGAGGAGGCGCTGAATGCCGCCTGAGGCGGCCGGCGAGACGGCTCATTTCCGAGCGCTTGAATCGCTCTACCGGGCGGCGCCGATCAACGCCTTGTTCCCATCCAGCCTCGAGATCCTCGAGCCGGGCCGGTCGCGGATCACGTTCGAGGTGACGCCGGACACCTTCCATGCCGCGAGAGCCGCGCATGGCACGCTCTATTTCAAGATGATGGACGATGCCGCTTTCTATGCGTGCAACAGCCTCGTCTCCGATCGCTTCCTGCTCACCACCGCCTTCAACCTGGTCTTCACCCGCCCGATCCGCGAGGGAAGGATCACCGCGGAAGGGCGATGGGTCAGTGGCAAGCGCCGCGTCTTTGTGGGCGAAGCGCGCCTGCTCATGGACGATGGCGAGGAGGCCGGGCGCGGGACGGGCACGTTCATGCGGTCCCACATCCCGCTCACCAGCCTGGACGGCTATCGGCCCGGCGGATGAGCGCGCGCCTGGCGAGCCATGTCCTGGTATCGGCGCTGATCCGGCTGGCCGAGGAGCAGGGCGGCTTCGGCACGGTGCTCGAAAAGGGCGACGCAACGGCCGGGGCGATCGGGGTCGTTCTGCTCGAAAAGGGCGCAAATGCGCGCTTTTTCGAACGCGAGCTCGCGCCGGACGGTCGCTACGTCTGGACCGAATCTATCCAACACATTGATAATGAACAGGATTTCAATGCGAGGGTGGATCGGCGGCGGCGCGCCGATCCTGATCTGTGGCTGATTGAACTGGATATCGCGTCGAGCGAACGGTTCGCCGCTGAAATGAACGCGCTTTGTTGACGCCCGCACACCGGCCCGGCTAGCCCCACCGAGCACTTCGGGCAGGTAGCGCGGGCCGGGCATATCCCAGAGTTCAGGGATCCAGCTCACGCGAGACGGGGGGCGATCAGGATGGCCTTTCCATCCAGCGTAAGACCGCCGCACCGCACAGACTAGAGTTTCAATGCGATTTTCCTATCGCGCCGCGGCTGCGACCGCGGTGGCGCTTTCCATTTGCGCTGCGGCCGGGCTTGCCGGCCCTTCGATCGCTTCGGAATCCGATGCGACGCCCAGCATTCCCTATACCGAGCACGGCGCGACCTCGCTCAGCGCCCCGGCGCTTGGACTCAACGACCTTCCCGGATCGACTCCTTCCGTTGGCACCAACGCGCCGGCGCCGGTCGCGATCCATGCCGTCGCGCAGATTCCCGCCGACAACGGCGATGACGATGCCGAGGCGGCGCAGCCGGAGCGCTCGCTCGCCGACCTTGTGAGCGATTACAGCGCCACCGACACGCCGGACGAGGAGACCGATTGCCTCGCCCGCGCCGTCTATTACGAATCCAAGGGCGAGCCGCTCGCCGGCCAGCTGACGGTCGCCGACGTCATCCTCAACCGCGCCCATTCCGGCGGCCGCTTTCCGTCCAGCGTCTGCGGCGTGGTCCGCCAGGCGGGCCAGTTCTCGTTCGTCCGCCGCGGCGTCATCCCGACGCCGCCGGCCGGCTCGCGCGATTGGCGGATCGCCGTGGCGATCGCGCAGATCGCGATGCAGGATCTCGCCGACGGCGGCGCGCCGAGGGCGCTTTTCTTCCATGCCCGCTCGGTCCGCCCGGGCTGGCGGCTGACCCGGGTCGCGGCGATCGGCAACCACGTCTTCTACCGCTGAGCCTCGCGAAAGCGGCTAGAACCAGGCCCGTCCCCCAGTGCCCGGGGGCGGGCCTCTTTTGCAGGGACGCGACCGGCTTGCGTTCGTTCCCGTTTCATTCCAGGTTCGCCTCATGGCCTCCGCCCCTGCCGATTCGCTTCGCGACTGCTTCGCCGATGCGCCGATGGTGGCGGTCGACGTGGCGCGCGGCGTCACGCGGCTGTTCCATCGCCAGGATGCATGCGCGCTGTGCGAAGTGCCGTTGCCCAACGGACGGCGCGCCGACCTGGTCTCCATCGATGCCAAGGGCGTGCTCACCATCGTCGAGATCAAGGTGTCGCGCGCGGACCTGCTCGGCGACGGCAAGTGGACCGACTATCTCGATTATTGCGATTATTTCTATTGGGCCGTGCCGACCGGATTCGCGCTCGACCCGTTCGAGGATGCGGCGCGCGGGCCGGATCATGCCGGGCTGATCGTCGCGGATCGATATGATGCCGCGATCGTCCGGGCCGCCGCCTGTCGCCCGCTCGCGCCCGCGCGGCGCAAGGCCGAGACGTTGCGCTTCGCCCGCCGTGCGGCCCGCCGGCTCGCCGGCAGCCTCGACCCCGGGCTCGACGGACTGGATTAGCGGGGCTGCGGCCCGGCGGTGGCGGGCGCCGGCGTGCCGATCCCCCGGCCGCTCAGCGCCTGGACGATCGCGCCGGCCCGCCGGTCCTGCCGCGCGTAATCGAGGGCCGAATAGCCCTGGACATTGTCGGTCTGGTTGGGATTGGCATGGTGGTTCATCAGCAGCCGGACCATGGGCAGGCTGACATTGTGGACCGCGAACATCAGCGGCGTTTCCCCGCGCGAATTGGAGAGGTTGGGATTGGCCCCGTTCCGCAAAAGCAGATCCGCGCCCTCGATCCAGCCGATCTGCGCCGCCACCATCAGCGGCGTCGTCCCCTCATTGTCCTGAATGTCGGGCCGCGCCCCCCGCGACAGGAGAAAGCTCAGCCAGGTGCTGTCGCGTCCGCGCACCAGGATGTGGAGCGCCCCCTGGCCATCGTCGCCGCGCGCGTTGATCGCGGTCGTGCTCGGATTGGCGAGAATGCCGTTCACCGTGCTGGAATCGCGCTCGCGCACCGCCTTCAGGAAGGAATAGGCCTCGGAAAAGCCCATCTGGGCCAGGGCCGGCACCGCAGCGACCACGAGGAGGACGGCGGCGAGCGTTCCGAGATTCCGGCGGGACATGCGCTTGATTTTCCCTTCGCCTAAACGACTTGATTGATGGACCTTAGCAAAGCAAGGCTGATCCTGTCATGATCCAAAGACGCGCGCTTCGCGCTCTCGCGGGCCTCGGCCTTCTCGCCGCGATCCCCTTTCTCGCCGCCTGCCAGCGAAATGTCGAACAGCCGCCGCTGGCCGGCGCGACGATGGGCGGGCCCTTCACCCTCACCGATCAGGACGGCCGACGGGTCAGCGACACCGCCTTCGCCGGCAAATATCGGCTGGTCTATTTCGGCTACAGCTTTTGCCCCGATGTCTGCCCGACCGATCTCGCGCTGATCGGCGCCGGGCTCCGTCAGTTCGAGGCGCGCGATCCGACGCGCGCGGCCAAGGTCCAGCCGATCTTCATCAGCGTCGATCCGGCGCGCGACACGCCGCCGGTGCTGAAGCGCTATGTGGCCGCCTTCCATCCGCGGCTGATCGGCCTCACCGGAACGCCGGCGGAGATCGCCCGCGTCGCGCGCGAATATGCTGTCTATTACCAGGCCCAGCCGCCGGCGGACGGCGCGCCGCCCAATGCCTATCTCGTCGATCATTCGCGGATGATCACGCTTTATGATCCTCAGGGGCGCCCGATGGCGATCCTGCCGGAAGACCAGGGCCCGGCGGGGATCGCGAACGAGCTCGATCGCTGGGTGCGATGAGGGAGCGTTTCTGGGAATTGCCGATCGACACGCTCGATCGCAAGGAATGGGAGGCGCTGTGCGACGGCTGCGGGAAATGCTGCATCCACAAGCTTGAGGACGAGGTGACGGGCGAGCTGTTCCCGACCAACGTCGCCTGCCGCCTGCTCGATCGGCACAGCTGCCGCTGCACCAATTATCGCGACCGCAAGGCCTATGTGCCGGATTGCGTCCGGCTCGACGCGCGCAGCCTGAAGACGATCGACTGGCTCCCCTCAACCTGCGCCTATCGGCTGCGTGGCGAGGGCCGGCCGCTGCCCGAATGGCACTATCTCATTTGCGGCGATCGCGATGCGGTGCATGAAGCGGGCGTGTCGGTGCGCGGCTGGACGGTCAGCGAAGATGAAGTGGGCGATCTTGAACATCACATCGTCGACCGCCTCCTCTGAGGAGCTGATCGGCGACATACCGGTGACGCTGCGCGTGTCCGCGCGGGCCAGGCGGCTGCGGCTGCGGGTCGATCCGCGCACAAGGGCCGTGCTGCTGACCATGCCGCGTCGCGCGTCGCGAAAGGCGGCGCTCGCCTGGGCCGGCGAGCATCGCGCCTGGCTCGAGGCGACGCTGGCGGCGATGCCCGAGCCGGCGGCGATCATTCCCGGCTGCACCATCCCCTGGCGCGGAGGGACCCTGGTGGTGGATTGGGCGAAGACGAATCCGCGGCAGGCCAGGATCGACGGCGATCGCCTGATCGTCGGCGGCGCGGCAGAGAGCCTGGAGGGCCGCGTCCTGCGCTGGATGAAGGCAGAGGCGTTGACGCTGCTCTCCAGTGAAACCGGAGAATTTGCGGCCAAGGCCGGCGTCATGGCGTCGCGCGTCAGTGTCGGCGATCCGGTGTCCCGCTGGGGCAGTTGCGCGAGCTCGGGCGCGCTGCGCTATTCGTGGCGGCTGGTGATGGCGCCGGATTTCGTCCGCCGCGCGACGGTCGCCCATGAGGTCGCGCATCTCGTTCACATGAACCATGGGCCGGATTTCCACGCCCTGGTGGCGACGCTGCTCGGCGCCGATCCGGCCCCGGCCCGCGCCTGGCTGAAGCGCGAAGGCGCGGCGCTCCACCGCATCGGCCGAAGGCGCCCCGGCTAGAAGTCGCCGGCGGCATCCGGCGGGCGGCGCGGCCGGGTGCGCAGGGTGCGATCGAGCCAGGCATCGTCGAGCCGCTGATCGGCCTGGGGCTTGCCGTTGTCCCGGAGCGGCGGCGGCCCGTCATCACCGGCTCCCGGACCCGGCCCGGCGCCGAGCCCCTGATCATCATCGTCCTGCGGAGCGATCGGATAGCCGTCCTCGTCCACTTGGGGCAGGGTCGCATTGTCGGCCGGTGGGGCGAGCCACATCTCCTGGTCCGGATTGACCTGCCAATCGGGCGCGGCTGCCTCGGTCGCGAAGGGTTCGGGCGCGCGATTGGCGACCGCGGTGACCATGAAATCGTGGAAGGCACGCGCCGGCGCGCGTCCGCCGTAGAGACCGCCCACGACCCGCGAATCATCGCGCCCCATCCAGACGCCGGTGGTGATCCCGCTCGAAAATCCGACGAACCAGCCGTCGCGATTCGAGGTCGTCGTGCCGGTCTTGCCGGCGGTCGGCCGGCCGAGCTGGGCAGCGGTCCCGGTGCCATGCTCGACGACGGCCGCAAGCAGCTGCGTCATCGCCGCGGCGACCCAGGGCGGCAGGAGGACGCGATTGGCATCGGCCTGATGCGTGTAGAGCAAGGTGCCGTCGGCGGTGGTGACCCGCCGGACGCCATAGGGGACGACCGCGACACCGCCGCTGCCGACGGTCGCATAGGCCCGTGTCATGTCGATCAGGCGCACGTCGGCCGTCCCGAGCGCCATCGACGGATAGGTGCTGATCCTCGTCGTGATGCCGAGCCGCTGCGCCATGTCGGCGACGGTGCGCGTGCCGACCTGCTGCGCGAGGCGCGCCGCAACGGTGTTGATCGAATAAGCGAAGGCGACCTGCATCGAGACCGGCCCCACATAGCGGCCATTGTCGTTGCGGGGGCTCCAGCCGTCGATCGTGACCGGCGCGTCCTCCAGCATCGTATCGGGCCGGAAGCCGGATTCGAGCGCGGCAAGATAGACGAACAGCTTGAAGGCGGAGCCGGACTGGCGCGTCGCCTGGGTCGCGCGATTGTAGATCGACGTCACATAGTTGCGCCCGCCAACCATCGCGCGGACCGCGCCGTCGCGATCGAGCGAAACCAGCGCGCCCTGGGCGCCCGCCGGCGTATCGGCGTTGATCGCACGATCGGCGGCGCGCTGCATGTTGAGGTTGATCGTGGTCCACACGTCGATCGGCTGGCTGGTCTCGTCGATCATCGTGTCGAGCTGGGGCAGAACCCAGTCGATGAAATAGCGTGCGCTGTCCTGCCGGCTTGTCGGGCGGGCGAGCTGCACGTCGGCGGGATTTGCGGCGGCCGCCTGCGCGGCGGTGATCGCGCCGTTCTGGACCATCAGGTCCATGACGACGCCGGCGCGGCTGCGCGCGGCTTCCGCATCGGCGGTCGGCGAATAATTGGACGGCGCCTTCACGAGCCCGGCGACGATCGCCGCCTCCGGGATCGACAGATCGGTCGCGCTGTGGCCGAAGAAGCGCCGCGAGGCCGCGTCGATTCCATAGGCGCCGCCGCCGAAATAGACGCGGTTGAGATAGAGTTCGAGGATCTGGTCTTTCGAAAAACGCCATTCGAGCGCCATCGCCAGGATCGCCTCGCGCACCTTGCGGCCGAAGCTGAAGTCGTTGTTGAGGAAGATGTTGCGTGCGAGCTGCTGGGTGATCGTGGATCCGCCCTGCGCCCAATGGCCCCGCGTGGCGCGGACCTCGAGCGCGCGGACGATCCCGATCGGATCGACGCCTGGATGATAACGGAAGCGGCGATCCTCGGTTGCGACCATTGCATCGCGCATCACCGGGGGGATTTGATCGTAGCGGAGCCATTCGCCGAAAACCGGGCCCATCGTCTGGATGACGGTGCCGTCGTCCGCGCGAACCCGGATCATCTGGCCAAGATTGGCGCGGCGCTGAAGCTCGGCGAAGCTCGGAAGCTGGTTCACCGCGACCGCGACCGCGACGCCGAGCGCGAGCCCGCCGAGCAGGGCGAGATAGACGAATGTCTTGATCGCGCCGACGACGAAGCGCCGGACGCGGGAACGGGGGGCGGCGCTGGCCATCACGGATCAGGGATAAAGGGCGCGAGTCATCGCTTCAAGCACAAGCGCGGTGCGGCTGAACGCAGCCTTGCCGCGCTCCACCGGCAAGGCGGCGCTTGCGATTGGGCGTGATCGGGGCCTACAGCGGTCGCGCAAGAGGGAGCGAGGGATGAGCGAGGGCAGCAGCGTCAAATTTTCGGAGCAGGAAGCGCTCGATTTCCATGCCTGCGGACGGCCGGGCAAGATCGAGATCGTCGCCTCCAAGCCGATGGCGACCCAGCGCGACCTCAGCCTCGCTTATTCGCCTGGCGTCGCGGTGCCGGTCCGCGCGATCGCCGACGATCCGGCCAAGGCCTATGATTATACGGCCAAGGGCAATCTGGTCGCGGTGATCTCGAACGGCACCGCCATTCTCGGCCTCGGCAATCTCGGCGCGCTCGCCTCCAAGCCGGTGATGGAGGGCAAGGCGGTCCTCTTCAAGCGGTTTGCGGATGTCGATTCGATCGACCTCGAGCTGGCGACCGAGGACGTCGACCGCTTCATCGCCGCGGTCGAGCTGCTTGAGCCGAGCTTCGGCGGCATCAATCTCGAGGACATCAAGGCCCCTGAATGCTTCATCATCGAGCAGACGCTGCGCGAGCGGATGAAGATTCCGGTGATGCACGACGACCAGCACGGCACCGCGATCATCAGTGCGGCCGGGCTGATCAACGCGTGCTATCTCACCGGGCGCGAGTTCAAGGACGTGAAGGTGGTGGTGAACGGCGCGGGCGCGGCGGCCATCGCCTGCACGGCGCTCATCAAGGCGATGGGCGTGCCGCATGACAATGTCATCATGTGCGACCGTACCGGCGTGATCTACGAAGGCCGGACAGAGGGCATGGACCAGTGGAAATCGGCCCATGCGGTGAAGACCGATGCACGCACGCTCGCCGAGGCGCTGAAAGGCGCGGACGTTTTCCTGGGCCTGTCCGCCGCCGGCGCGCTGAAGCCTGAGATGGTGAAGGACATGGCGAAGAAGCCGATCATCTTCGCGATGGCCAATCCCGATCCGGAGATCACTCCGCCGGACGCCAAGGCGGTGCGGCCCGATGCGATCGTCGCCACCGGTCGGTCTGATTATCCGAACCAGGTCAACAATGTCCTCGGCTTCCCATTCATCTTCCGCGGCGCGCTCGACGTGCGGGCGACCGCGATCAACGAGGAGATGAAGATCGCCGCCGCGCGCGCGCTTGCCGAGCTTGCGCGCGAGGCGGTGCCGGAAGAGGTCGCCGCTGCTTACGGGCGGACCCACAGTTTCGGCGCCGACTATATCATACCGGCACCCTTCGATCCCCGGCTGATGGAGGTCGTGCCGGCGGCGGTCGCGCAGGCGGCGATGGATTCGGGCGTCGCCCAGCGGCCGATCGCGGACATGGAGGACTATCGCACCCGTCTCAGGTCACGGCTGAACCCGACCACGTCGGTGCTGAGCCTCGCCTATGAGGCGGCGCGCAACAATCCGAGCCGCGTCCTGTTCGCGGAGGGCGAGGAAGATGTCGTGCTTCGCGCGGCGGTGGCGTTCCGCGACGGCGGCTACGGCATTCCGATGCTGGTCGGCCGGGACGATGTCCATGATCGGCTGCGCGCGCTCGGGGTCGAGGATCCGGAAAGCTTCACCGTCTTCAACAGCCGCCACTATCCCAAGGTGCCGGAGCTGGTCGACTTTCTCTACCAGCGGCTCGAGCGGCGCGGCTATCTCCGCCGCGAGATCGAGCGGATGGTGAACCAGGACCGCAACATGTTCGCCGCGCTCCTGCTCGCCGCCGGCGAGGCGGATGTGATGATCACCGGCACGACCCGCACCTATTCGCAGAGCCTGCGGCAGATCCGGCGGGCGCTCGATCCGCAGCCGGGCGTCACGCCCTTCGGCATCCACATCCTCGTCGGCCAATCGCACACCGTGTTCATTGCCGATACCACCGTGACCGAGCGCCCCACGGGCGCGCAGCTCGCCGAGATCGCAATCCAGACCGCTGCCGTCGCCCGCCGCATGGGCCACGAGCCGCGCGTCGCCTTCCTGTCTTATTCGACGTTCGGGAATCCCGAAGGCAGCTTCCTCGACCGGATTCGCGACGGCGTGAAGGCGCTCGATGCGCGCGACGACATCGATTTCGAATATGAAGGCGAGATGCCGCCGGACGTCGCGCTCAATCCGGCGATGCACAGGGTCTATCCGTTCAGCCGCCTGACCGGTCCCGCCAATGTGCTCGTCATGCCCGGACTCCAGACCGCCAACATCTCGGCCAAGCTGCTCAAGGAACTTGGCGGCGAGGCGATGATCGGGCCGTTGCTCGTCGGCATGGAACATCGCGTCCAGATCGCCGCGATGACCGCGTCGGCATCGGATCTGGTGACCCTTGCCGTGCTCGCCGCCGGCCAGATCGTGCACTGAGCCGGCGAGACTCCTGGGGCCGCCCGCCGATTGAGGGCGGACCCGCTGCTCCGTGGCTTATTGCGGGTTGTCCGCCGTCTGGCCGCCCTGGCCGCCCTGGCCGACCGCGCCGATATTCCCGAACAGCTCCTGGAGCAGGTTGCGGTGCGTGCCGGGCGTCGGCGTCTTGTCGCGATCGGGGGTGATGTTCTGCACCAGCTCCATGCCGCTGCGGTCGACGCTCTGGACGTTGCCGGCTTCGTCAAAGCGGACATGGAGGACGGTCGTATCGGTCGGGCGCGGCGTGCGGAAGGCCAGCTGCCGCGTGTCGCGAGAGACGTAATACCAGTCGCGCTGGTCGAATTGACCGACAAACGTCGGCCGGCCCAGCGTTCCGGTGACCGACTGGCGATTGTCGACCCCCGGCTGGATCGCCTGCGACAGCGCTGGATCGAGGAAATAGCCGTTATGCGCGCGGATTTCGGCGCAGCCCGATGCCAGGAACGCGCCCCCGATCATCGCGATGGCGAGAAAGGCGCGGGCGCCGTGCGGCAAGCTCATTCAAAGTCTCCTGAACGCCCGGGCCGGACAGCGCCGGACGGACTTGACGTAGCCTCACCAATATGGACATCGCCTGACTGGCGCAAGCCGCCGAGACCAAGGGAAAATGACCTCCGTCCTTCGCCGCATATTCGGCACGGCCGACCCACGCGATGCCTGGCGCGCGCTTTACGATGCGATCGTGGCGCGCGGGCGCGATCCGTTCTGGTATCGCGACGGCGGGGTACCCGACAGCATCGACGGCCGGTTCGACATGATCGCGGCGCTCACCGCCCTGGTGCTGCTGAGGCTCGAGGATGAAGGGGAGGCCGGACGCGCGCCGGCCGTGTTCCTGGGCGAATTGTTCGTCGCCGACATGGATTCCTCGCTGCGCGAGATCGGCATCGGCGATTATGTCGTGGGCAAGCATATCGGTCGGATGATGAGCGCGCTCGGCGGCAGGCTCGCCGCCTTTCGCGCCGCCGCGCCGGACGGCGATCTGGCGCCGGCGGTGGCCCGGAACATCTTTCACGAAGCGCCGCCCGCGCCTGCCGCGCTCGCGGCCGTCGCCGGCCGGCTCGCGTCGTTCCGCGCGGCGCTCGCCGAACGGACGCTCGATGATCTCAAGGCGGCCCGGCTGCCATGAGCGATCCGGAATTCAGCCGGCCAGTCGCGCTGGACACGATCGGGCCGAGTGCGCGCGACCTGGCGATCGAGGCGGATGCGGGCGAGCGCGCGGCGCTGGCCAAGCGATTCGACCTGATCGCGCTGGGCCGCCTTGTCGCGTCGCTACGGCTGTGGCGCGACGGCGACGATGTGCGCGCCGAGGGGCGGATCGAGGCCGAGGCGACTCAGCGTTGCGTCGCCACGGGCGAGCCGGTGCCCGCAGCCATCGATGCGCCGTTCGACCTGGTCTTTCGCCGCGCGGACCCTGGCCGTCCCGACGAGGAGATCGAGCTCGGCGAATCGGAAATGGACGTGGTCTTCTTCGATGGCGGGGCGATCGACATCGGCGAGGCGGCGGCCGAGACGCTCGCGCTCAGCCTCGATCCCTATCCGCGCGCACCCGGCGCCGACGACGCGCTCAGGACAGCGGGCGTGAAAAGCGAGGAGGAGGCCGGTCCGTTCGGGGTGCTGGCCGGCCTCAAGGACCGGCTCGGCGGGCCGGATCGCGGGACCTGAACGAGCGCTCGCCGCTTTCGGTGTCGATTTCGATCCCGTCGACCCGGCCGGCGGAATTGCGCCGGAAGGTGTAACGGACGCGCGGATCGTCCGGCGCGATGAAGATGTCGCCGGTCAGTCGGACCAGCCGGATCGCGGGCCGACGGCCCACCCGGTAGCTCAGCCTGTCGCCTGCGATCGAGACGGTCGCGCCGCTGAAATCGCCGGCATAGCCCGCGATCGCCGGCCCGCCCTGCGGATCGGCGTCGGCGCGAAGCGCGTCCAGGGCCCATTGTGCGTCGATCCGCTCGGCCTCCGCTATGCGCGCGATCGCCGTCTCGAGCGCCGCCGTCCGCGCCTGCATGAGCGCGTCGGCAGCCGGGGTCGCGAGGTCGGGCCGCACCCCGGTCCCCTCCCAATTGCCGCCGGTGACCGGGTTGATCGGCGTCGCCGCCGACACGAAGATCGAAAATCCGGGCGCAAGCGGGAAATCGCGGCCCGGATTGGCCGCGCCGGCGGTGGCCTCGCCGACGATCGTCGCCCGCCGGGCCGCCTGCATCGTATAGGCGAAGGATTCGGCCGCCGATCCGGTGCGCGCGCTCACCAGGATATAGACGGGCGCTTCGAGCCGGGCGGCGGAGGCGGTCTGCGGCCGCTCGCTCATCTGGCGCTCACCGAAATGGAAGTCATTGTAGACATTGGCGTCGGGCGCGACGAACGCGCTGACCAGATACCCCACCATTGATGGATCGCCGCCGCCATTGTCGCGCAGATCGATAATGATCGCGTCTGCGCGTGAGAGGAGGGCTAGCGCGCCGTCGGCCGCGCGCCAGGCCGGCCAGTCGCGCTGTTCGAAGTCGATCGGCGCGAAGCGGGTGAGCCTGAGATAGCCGATATTGCCGGGCAGCAGGGCCACCTCGCGAAAGCCATAGCCGTCGCGCCGGTCCTGCGCTTCATGGTCGTAGGCGGGCTCGGTCGGCTCGGCGGCCCGCGACGGCCCGGGCGGAGACCAGGCGACCCGGAAATGGCGGTCGAGCGGGGCGAGGCGCGACGTCAAGGCGGTTGCGAGCGCGTCGGGCGCAAGCCCGTCATAACGACCGGCGCGCGCCTCGGCGCGCAGGGCCGCGGCGATCGGGCCGGCGCGCGAGCGATCGAAATAATTCTGCTCGATCACGTCTGCCGCGCTTTCGGCGACGGCGCGGGACGATGGCGCGCTTTGGGCGGGGGCGCTGGCAGTGATCGCGGCGCTCAGGGCGACCGAAAGCACGCGCATATACCCTCCCCCGTGACGATCCGGGGATCGTGTATTATTGTGCTAACGCACCTGTCAAGCTCAGAAGGGCACGTCGTCGTCGAGGTCGCTGTCGAAGGCGGGCTGCGGGCGCGACGGTTGGCGCTGGCCGCCGCCGAAGCCGCTGGAGCCCTCATAGCCGCCGGCGTCATCGCCATATCCGCCGCCGCCGCCACCGCCGCGGCTGTCGAGCAGGACGAGTTCGCCGCGGAAGCGCTGGAGCACGATCTCCGTCGAATAACGGTCCTGGCCGGATTGATCCTGCCACTTGCGGGTCTGGATCTGCCCCTCGAGATAGACCTTCGATCCTTTCTTCAGATAGGATTTGGCGACGCGACCGAGATTCTCGTTGAAGATCACGACGCGGTGCCATTCGGTCCGCTCCTGGCGATTGCCGTCGCGGTCCTTCCAGGTCTCCGACGTGGCGACGCGCAGGTTCACCACCTCGCCGCCATTGTTGAGGCTGCGCACCTCCGGGTCGTCGCCCAGATTGCCTACCAGAATCACCTTGTTCACGCCGGCCATTTCATTCTCCTGTGACGGATCGGCATAAGCGAAGCCGGCGCGTCCGCCAAGTCAGGTCGAGGCGCTCGCACGGGCCGCCTCGATCCGCGCATTGCGCCGATCGGCGAAGAGATAGCCGGCGATCAGGAGCACGATCATCGCGATCTGCGCGCCGAGCGTCTCCACCGTCGGGAACAGGCCGAGCATGGTGATGCGCGGGACGCTGTCGAGCGGGTGGACGCCGACGAACCCCGCCTCTTGGAGCGCGGCGACGCCCTTGCCGGCCAGCACGACCGCGAGGATGGCGATGAGCATGGCGCTGTAGGCGAAGAACTTGGCGATCGGCAGCTTGCGGCTGAACTTCAGCATCGCCCAGGCGATGAGCGCGAGCAGCGCCACCGCCGACAGGAAGCCGCCGAGAAGCGCCGTGTTCTGGCCCTCGCCGCCGAGCGCGGCATAGAAGATGATCGTCTCGAACACTTCACGATAGACGGCGATGAAGGCCAGCGCGAAGAGGAACCAGCCCGATCCCTTCGACAGGGCATGATCGAGCTTTTCCTTCACATAACGCTGCCATGCGCCGGCCTGGGCCTTGCCGTGCATCCATACGCCGACGAACAGGAGGATGAGCGCGGCAAGGACCGATCCGAACCCCTCCGTCATCTCGCGGCTCGCCCCGCTGATCGTGATGAAGCGCTGGGCGACCCACCAGGTCGCGGCGCCGGCGACGAGCGCGATGACCCATCCGGCATTGACCCAGCGCAGCAGCTCGCGCCGCTCGGCCTTGATGAGGAAGCCGATCATCGCGACGACGATGAGCAGCGCTTCAAGGCCTTCGCGCACGAGGATGGCGAAGGCGCCGACGAAGGTGGAGGCGCGGTCGGCGGTGGACGGGGCCGTTGCGGCTTCCGCCTGGGTGAAGAGGCTCTGGACCCGTTCGGCGCGGGTTTCGACATCGTCGATCGGTGCGCCGCGGGCGATCGCGGCGCGAAGGCCGCCCATTTCGCGCTCGACCGCGGCGACGAGGCTGCCGTCGCGGGCGTTGAGGATGGCTTCGACCGGCTCGAACCCGTCGAGATAGGCGCGGAGCGCGAGATCGCCGGCATGGCCCCGGTCTCCGGCGCGGTAGGCCTCGATCGCCTGGCGCAGCAATGCGCGCGAGACGGCGAGGGAGGAGACGCCGCGATTCTGATCGAACACGTCGGGATCGGAGCGAAGGAAGGCAAAGACGGCATCGCCCCGCTGCGCGCCGATCTCGCTCGCCAGCTGCGCGGGCGTGAGGCCGACCAGCGTCTTGAGATCGGGGATTCGGCGACGCAGCCGGGGATCGCCGGCCCATTGCGCCTCGCCCTGCTTGCCGAGCGAATCGGGATAGGAGAAGCGGGCGACGTAAAAGGCGAGCGCCCAGCGGTCCTGCGACGGCAGGTTCGACCAGCTCTGCATCGCCGTGCCCTCGATGCCCTGGCTGATCACCTGGTAATAAGCGAAGAGGCTGCGCTCGCGGGCGCGGTCCCGGTCGGCGAAGGCGATCGGCGCGGGATCGAGCGCGTGGGCCGCCGGCGTGTCGGCATGGCCGTCGGCGCCGTGGCAGGAGGCGCAATTCTGGGCGTAGAGCGCGGCGCCACGGTTGAGGTCTGGCGGTGTCGCCGGCGCCAGCGGGACCGGATAGGCGGCGAGCAGGTGATCGCCCAGCGCGTGCGCCCGAGACAGCACCTCATCGGCGCCCGCCTTGCGCGCGACGGCGGCCTGGAACTGGCGCGCTTCGGCGACCAGCGCGGCGCGCTGCGGGCGCGGGGGCAGGGCAGCGATCCGCGCGACGACCGAGGCGGAAAATTCGACCTGTTCGTCATATTCCGTCTGATTGACGACGCGCCCGTTCTGCACGGCCCCGGGATAATCCACCGCCATATAGTCGAGCAGCCGCCAGGCGGTCTCCACCGGGCCCTCGTCCGCGCGCGCCGGGCCGGCCAGGGCGAAGACGGTGAACAGGAAGGCGAGGAGGAACGCGGGAAGACGGGCGGGGCGGACGGGCATGGGTCCCTCATGCGGATGCGCGATCCGCCTAGCCCCCTTGCGATTGATTATCAATAGCGGGAGATGCGGCTTCAGACGGCCGGGTAGCGCAGGCGGGCCAGGAAACGAGTTGGCGACGGCAGGGCCTTCGCGGTCTGGCGCCAGCGCGCCTTGGCCTTTTCGAACCGCATGACGTCGTCGATCCGCCGGTCGAGAAAGGCGGTCGTGGCGGCGAGACCCTCGCTCTCGTCGTCGAGGAAGACGAGGCTGGTCGAGGCGTAGACGCCGATGAGCGTGGCGCGCTTCGTATAATGGTTGAAATCGGCGGCGTTGTCGCCGGCGACCCGCCAGATGCGATCGGCGCTGCGCCAGGCGAGCCGGGCGCCAGTCGCCGCGTGGCGCGGCATGGCGAGCGTCGCGAGAGCACGGCGCAACGCCTCGCGGTGCGGGCGCATCGACTCGAGCCGGAAGAGGATGAGGTCGCGGATTCGCGCGCGGATCTTCATCGCCGCGATCCGGTCCGGCGGGAAGGCGGCGGCCATCGCCCGGTCGATCGAGTCGAACCAGGCGTCGATCATCTGCGGCGCGCCGCCGGGGAAGGCGAGCGCCGCGCGGTCCGCCGGAACCCCGAGCTGCTCCGCCGCCGCTGCCAGCGCCTTGCCCGACCATCCGTCGAACGCGGCGTGGGCCGGCAGCAGCGGCGCGAGCGCTGCGGCAAGCTCGTCGAGGGTCATGTCGAGGGCGTCGGTCACGCGCCCCTCATTGGGCTTCGAGCGGGTTGCTGGCAACCCCGCGGCCGGGAAGGCGGATGAGCACGAGCGCCGCGCAGATGAGCAACGCGCCGCCAATGTCGACCGCGGTCAGCCGTTCGCCGAACGCGGCCCACCCGACCGCTGCGGCGGCCACCGGCTGGGTGAGGAAGCACAGGCCGACGACCAGCGGCGGCTGATGGCCCATGGCGTAGACGAGAAGCCCCTGGCCGATCAGCTGGCTGCTCAGCGCAAGCAGGATCACCGGCGTCCAATCGTCGGGCATCACCTGTTCGCCGATCTGCAGCGCGAGGATCAGAAGCGGGATCGCGCCGGCGGCGGTCGCGATCGCAAGCACCGGCAGCGGCGCCATCGACTGGCGGGCACGATCCACCGCGATCAGGTAGAAGGTGTAGAAGACGCCGGCGAGCATCGCGAGCAGATCGCCGGCGAAATGCTCGCGCGAAAGCTCGAACGATCGGCCGAGCAGCAGCGCCGTTCCGAAGGCGGCGAGCGCCAGCGCCGCCGCCTGGACGCGGCTCGGCAGGCTGCGGATCAGGACGAGGCCGTAGATCGCGAAGAGGAAGCTCGCGAAATTGCCGAACAGCGTGGCGTTGGCGAGCCGGGTGCGCAGGATGCCGGCATGCCAGGCAGCGAGATCGGCGGCGAAGAAGAGTCCGCCGACGGCGATCGCGGCGATCAACGGCCAGCGCGGCAGCGGCCGGCCGGCGTCCTGCCGCCATGCGAGCAGGATCAGGAAGGGCGCCGCCAGCCCCATTCGCCAGAATCCCGCCGCGACCGGGCCGATATGCGCCTCCGTCCGCGCCAGCCGGACCATCCACGGCCCGACGGCGAGGACGAGATTGGCAAGGATGAGGGCAGGAAATGCAAAACGGTGCGATCGGGGCTGGTGCATTTCGATTTGCAACCCTTATATCCGCCGCGACGCAGCATTGAAAGGATGGCCATGCCGTCTCTGTTCGACCCGATCAAGCTCGGCGCCATCGTGGCGCCCAATCGAATCCTCATGGCGCCGCTCACCCGCGGTCGCGCGACCCGCGATCATGTGCCGACCGCGCTCATGCAGACCTATTATGCGCAGCGCGCCGGCGCGGGCCTCATCATCAGCGAGGCGACGGGGATCAGTCGCGCCGGCCTCGGCTGGCCCTATGCGCCGGGACTGTGGACCGAGGCGCAGGTCGAAGGCTGGAAGCCGGTGACCGACGCGGTCCACGACGCCGGCGGCCGGATTTTCGCCCAGCTCTGGCATATGGGACGGGTCGTTCACCCGAGCCTTAGCGGCGCGCAGCCGGTCTCGGCCTCGGCGACCACGGCGCCCGGCAAGGCCCACACTTATGACGGGCGGCAGCCCTATGTGGAGGCGCGTCCGCTCCGGCTCGACGAGATTCCCGAGCTGGTCGACGATTATATCCGCGCCGCCCGCAATGCGATCGCCGCCGGCTTCGACGGCGTCCAGCTCCACGCCGCCAACGGCTATCTGATCGACCAGTTCCTGCGCGACGGCACCAATTTGCGCGACGACGATTATGGCGGCCCGATCGAAAACCGGGTGCGCCTGCTGCGCCAGGTGACGCAGGCGATCGCGGACGCGGTCGGTGCGGACCGGACGGCGGTCCGCCTTTCGCCCAATGGCGACACCCAAGGGGTCAATGACAGCGATCCGGTGACGACCTTCACCGCCGCCGCCCGGGTTCTGGACGAGATCGGCATCGCCTTTCTCGAGCTTCGCGAGCCCGGCTTCGAGGGCACGTTCGGCAAGGCCGAGGTGCCCCCGGTCCATCCGCATATCCGCAAGGCGTTCAGCGGCCCGCTGGTGCTCAATTCCGACTATGTCTTCGCGAGCGGCCAGGCCGCTCTCGATGCCGGCGAGGCGGACGCCATCAGCTTCGGCCGGACCTTTCTCGCCAATCCGGACCTCGTCGAGCGCTTCCGCACGGGCGCGCGGCTCAACCCGGAGATGATGGCGACCTGGTACGGCCAGGGACCGGAGGGCTATACGGACTATCCGACGCTGGAGAATGCCGTCGCCTAGACGGCGAATCCCCGCTTCAGGGCGAGCATGGCGAGCGCGGCCCTGGCCGCCTCGCCGCCCTTGTCCTTCTGCGCCGGATCGGCGCGGACCAGGGCCTGCGCCTCGTTTTCCACCGTCAGGATGCCGTTGCCGATGGCGAGGCCGTCGAGGCTGAGCGCCATCAGCCCGCGGGCGCTTTCGCCGGCGACGATCTCGAAATGGTAGGTCTCGCCGCGGATCACGACGCCGAGCCCGACATAGGCGTCGTATCGCGCGCTTTCGGACGCCGCCGCGACCGCGCCCGGCACTTCGAGCGCGCCGGGAACGGTCACCGTCTCGTGCGTGTGGCCGGCCGCCTCGATCGCGGCGCGCGCGCCGGCGAGCAGCAGGTCATTGAGATGCGCGTAGAACCGCGCCTCGACGATCAGGATGTGGGCCATGGTCAGTCCTCCGCGCCGGGGATCGGCTGCTCGCCCACGATGGCGAGGCCGTAGCCGGCGAGCGCGACCGGCGTGTGGTGGCTGTTGGTCAGCAGGATCATGTCGTGCACGCCGAGCGCCGCGAGGATCTGGGCGCCGACGCCATAATCGCGCAATTGCTCCTTGTCGCTGGCGGCCGCCTGGCCGCTGCGGACCCGGAGCGCGTTGGCCAGCGTCCCCGGCGCGGGGCGGTTGATGACGACGATCGCGCCCGAGCCATGCGCCTCGATCGCCTTCATCGCGCCTTCGAGCAGGCCGCCGCGCGGCCCGGCCTCGGCAAAGGCATCGGACAGGAGGTTGAGCGCGTGCATCCGCACCAGCGTCGGCCTCTCGCCGTCGATCGTTCCCTTGACCAGGGCGATCTGTTCGAGCCCCGAGGCCTTGTTGAGGAAGGTCTTGGCGATCCAGGCGCCGCCCCAGCGGCTCTCGAACCGCGCCTCGGCCGTCTGCTCGATCACGCGGTCCATCCGCAGCCGATAGGCGATGAGATCGCGGATCGTGCCGATCCTGAGGCCATGGGCGCGGGCGAAATCGATCAATTCGTCCATCCGCGCCATCGTCCCGTCGTCGCTCATGATCTCGCAGATCACGCCGGAGGGATTGAGCCCCGCGAGCCGCGCGACATCCACCGCCGCCTCGGTATGGCCGGCGCGGACGAGCACGCCGCCGTCGCGCGCGGCGAGCGGGAAGACATGGCCGGGCGAGACGATCTGCTCGGGGCCGTTGGCGGCGTCGATCGCGACCGAAATGGTGCGGGCGCGGTCGGCGGCCGAAATGCCGGTGGTGACGCCCTCGCGCGCTTCGATCGAGGTCGTGAAGGCGGTCTCCATCTTGGTGCCGTTGGTGCGGCTCATCGGTTGCAGACCGAGCTGGTCGACGCGTTCGCGGGTGAGGGCGAGGCAGATGAGGCCCCGGCCATGCTTGGCCATGAAGTTGATCGCGTCGGGCGTCGCCATCTGCGCCGGGATGATGAGATCGCCCTCATTCTCGCGATCCTCGTCGTCGACCAGGATGAACATGCGGCCGTTGCGCGCCTCGTCGATGATCTGCTCGGCCGTCGCCATGACGTCGCGATTGCCGGCGGACAGGAACTTTTCGAGCTTCAGCAGGGTATCGGCGGTGGGATTCCAGTCGGGCTCGCCGACATTGCGCAGGCTGTTGGGATGGAGACCGGCGGCGCGGGCGAGGCCGGCCCGGCTCATTTCCCCGGTGGCGACGAGTTCGCAGACGCGATCGATCAGCAAGGTGCTCATGCCGGCCGGATTATCACACCGAAATGTGATCGTCCATTGCGGAAATCACACCACGCTGTTGCGTGCGGCAAGCATACGGCCGAGATAGCGGGCGAGGATGTCGATCTCGACATTGAGCGCCCGGCCGACGGCGAGATCGTCGAAGGTCGTCTGCGCGCGGGTGTGCGGGATGAGATTGATCGAGAAGAGCGCCCCGCCGCCCGGCCGGTCGGCGACATCGTTGACGGTGAGCGACACGCCGTCGAGCGCGATCGAGCCCTTGGCGGCGAGATAGGGGGCGAGCTCCGGCCCCACCGCGACCGCGATCCGGGTCGAATCGCCGACCGGCTCGACCGCCTCGATCGTGCCGATGCCGTCGACATGGCCGGTGACGATATGGCCGCCAAGCTCGTCGCCGACCTTGAGCGCCCGCTCGAGATTGAGCCGCGCGCCGGCGGTCCACAGGCCGGGGCGGGTGCGCGCCTGGGTTTCGGCCGAGACGTCGACCGCGAACCAGCCGGCGCCCTTGTCGACCACGGTAAGGCAGACGCCCGAACAGGCGATCGATGCGCCGAGATCGACGCCGGCCATGTCATAGCCGCTGGCGATGCGCGCGCGCAGGTCCCCGCGCTGCTCGACGGCCTCGATCCGGCCGATATCGGTGACGATCCCGGTAAACATCAGCGGGACCGCACGTAGTCTTCGCGAAGGTCGCTGCCAAGCGGTCGCGTCGCGATCCGGCGCCAGCGGCCGTGCGCGGCGGCGAGCGAATCGAGGCCGATATCGGCGAGACCGGCCTTGCCCCCGCCGACCAGGATCGGCGCGCGATAGATGAGGAGCCGATCGACGAGGTCGGCCGCAACGAACGCAGCCGCGGTCCTGGCGCCACCCTCGACCATGAGGTCGTTGATGCCATCGAGGGCATGGATCGCGCCCGGCTCGGCGATCCGCGCCCAGCCTTCGGGCGCATCGCCTCCGGTCAGCAGCGCGCGCATGGGCGATCGATCGGCAAGGCCGGGAAGGCGAACGTCGAGCGAAGGCGAGTCCGCTTCATAGGTGCCGCGGCCGACCAGGATCATGTCGGCGCGCGCACGCTCGGCATGGGCGTCCGCGCGCGCCTCCGCCCCCGTCAGCCACCGGCTTTCACCCGAGGCGAGCGCGATCCGCCCGTCGATCGACAAAGCCAGTTTCAAGGTGACGAACGGCCGGCCGAGCCGGATGCGGGTGAGGAAGCCGGCCATCGAGGCTTCGGCGGCTTCGGTGCAGATCCCCTGCGTCACCGCGATTCCGGCCGCCTCGATCCGCGCTACGCCCCTGCCGTCGATGCGCGGATCGGGATCGCCGCACGCGATCACCACCCGCGCCGGCCGCGCGGCGACGAGCAGGTCGGCGCAGGCGGGCCCGCGCGCGCTTTCATGCGCGCAGGGCTCCAGCGATGCATAGACGGTGGCGCCCTGCGCCTCGTCGCCCGCTTCGGCGAGCGCCATGGCTTCGGCGTGGGGCCGGCCGCCGGGCTGCGTCCAGCCGCGACCGACGACGCGTCCCTCCTTCACGATCAGGCAGCCGACATTGGGATTGGGGGCCGTGCGCCCCCGGCCACGCCAGCCGAGCGCGACCGCCGCCGCCATCCACCGCGCGTCGCTCAAAGGCCGATCCGGTTCATGCTCTCGTCGAGCCGCTGGAATTCCTGCCGCCGCCGCTCGCGCGCGGCGTTGAGCCGGTCCAGATCGGCCTTCTGCTGGGCGCGGATCTCCGCATCGGTGCGCGTCGCCGGCCAGCTCTTGAAATAGACGATCTCCTCGCGCGGGCGGATGTTCTGGCCGCTGTCGATGAAGAAGGCGAGGATGATGAGGGCCGGGATGAGCGCGGAAATCGCCGCGATCGCCCATTGGTGGCGCGGACGCTCGCTCAGGAAGGCGCGCAGATCGGTCCAGAGGACGCGTGGCGAGGCGGGCCGGGGAAGAGGCATGGCGGCAAGATAGTCGCCCGCCCCCCGGCCCGCCAGTCCCGCGCGATCAGGCGTCGGTCAGACGGAAGGTCAGCGTCAACGTCATCGTGCCCGCGACGGGGCGGCCATCCTCGGTCGCCGGCCGGAAGCGCCAGCGGCTGAGCGCCTGGCGCTCGGTGACGCGCCAGAAGGCATCGCTGGTCGCCGACAATCGCTCGATGGCGCTGACGCGACCGTCCGGCGCGATGGTGATGCGAACCCGCACGGTTCCTTCGTGCTCCATCCGCTGCTCGGATGGCGGATAAGGCGGCTGCAGCGAATCGCGATAGCGCGGATCGACCTGCGGTTGGACGAAGACCGGCTGGTGGACCGGTATCGTCGGACTATCGCCGGCGTCATGGCCGCTGCCTTCGGCGACCCGGATGGGGCCGGGATCGGCAGTCGCAGTCGTCGTCGCGTGATTGTCGTTGGGCGCGATCGGCGGATTGTGTTGCGGCGGGGTGTAGATCGGCGTGCTGCGCGGGGTTTCGTGGCGGGTCGCCGGGCGAGGATCGGGCGGCGGCGTGCGCGGCGCGGGCACGAAGGTTGTCACCAGCGGCCGGTAAGCGGGCCGCACCCAGACCGGCCCTTTCACCATCAGGATCGCCGCGATCACCGCGGCATGAAGCGCCACCACCACACCGAGCGTGGCCGGGCTTGACCGTTTCTGTTCGAGAAATCCTGCTCCTGTCATGGCTCGTCTCCTCCTCGATACCGGTCTTCGCCGGTTCGATAGATGATACATCATATCGCGACGTTATACTATACCAATAAGGAGGCGAGCAGATGAGGATGGACGGGCTTCTTTGTCTTGCCCCGGATCATGGGCCGCCGGACCAGGTCCGCCTGACGCATCTTCCCCAGCGTCGGCGCGCCTCCGATCGAGCCCGGCGCTAGGCTCCGGCGGCGGCCTTCAGGCGGGCGAGCGCCTCGTCCTTGCCGATCAGCGGCAGGAGGGCGGCCATTTCGGGGCCGCTGTCGCGCCCGGTCAGCGCGCGGCGCAGCGGATGGAACAGCGCCTTGCCGCTGCGCCCGGTTGAGGCCTTGAGCGCGGCGGTGAGCCTCTGCCAGGGCGACTCGGCCCAGTCGAGCCCGGCCGCCGTCCCCGCCGCCTCGGCGAGAAAGCCGCGATCCTCTTCGGACGCGGACGCCTCGACATGGCCGTGGAGGATCGCCCACCAGTCGGCCGCGTCGGCGATCGTTCGCAGGTTCGGCCGGATCGCGATCCAGTCGGCCTCTCCCATGCCCTCGGGGAGGCGGCCGCGCACCCGATCGAAGCCGAGCTGGTGGACGACGCGCGCGTTGAGCGCCGCCAGTTCGTCGAGGTCGAAGCGCGCGGGGGCGCGGCCGAAGGTCGCGAAATCGAAGCCGGCGATCAGCGGCGCCGGATCGGCGAGCGGCTCGACCGGAAGGCTGGTGCCGATCCGCGCGAGCTTGGCGACCAGCGCCTCGGGCTCGATCCCCGCCTCCTCCATCGCCGGGCGGCCAAGCGAGCCGAGCCGTTTGGAGAGCTTGCCCTCCGCGCCGACCAGCAGCGCCTCGTGCGCGAAGGCCGGCGGCGGAGCGCCGAGCGCCTCGAAAATCTGCAGCTGGAGCCCGGTATTGGTGACATGATCCTCGCCGCGAACGACGTGCGTCACCCCCATCTCGATATCGTCGACGACGCTGGGCAGCATGTAGAGCCAGCTCCCATCCTCGCGCCGCACGACCGGATCGCTGAGCAGGGCCGGATCGAGATGCTGCGGCCCGCGGATGAGGTCGGTCCATTCGATCGGCCGGTCGTGGTCCAGCTTGAAGCGCCAGTGCGGGCGCCGCCCCTCGGCCTCGAGCGCGGCGCGATCGGCCTCGCCAAGCGCCAGCGCGGCGCGATCATAGACCGGCGGCTTGCCCCGCCCGAGCTGGATCTTGCGCTTGAGGTCGAGCTCCTGCGCGGTCTCGTAGGCGGGATAGACCCGCCCCGCCGCGATCAGCCGTTCGATCGCCGCCTCGTAACGATCGAAGCGCGCCGACTGGCGTTCCTCGCCGTCCGCGTCGAGGCCGAGCCAAGCGAGATCGTCGCGAATCGCATCGACGAATTCCTCACGGCTTCGCTCGGCGTCGGTATCGTCGATCCTGAGCAGGAATCGCCCGCCATTCTTCCGTGCCCACAGCCAGTTGTGGAGCGCGGTGCGGATATTGCCGACATGGAGCCGGCCGCTTGGCGCGGGGGCGAAACGGGTGACGACGGACATGGCCGCGCTCTATTCCGCGCGCGGCGGTCCGGCAACGCTCTTGCCTTCCCGGCTTCCGCCCGCCACAGCTTCGCCCATGAAGCTGCTCTCGGGAAACTCCAACACGCCGCTTGTCGAGGCGATCGCCGCCTATCTCGAAATCCCGATCACGCGGGCCAATGTGCGGCGCTTCGCGGACGAGGAGATTTTCGTCGAAATCCTCGAAAATGTCCGCGGCGAGGACGTGTTTGTCGTTCAATCGACCTCCTATCCCGCCAACGACAATCTGATGGAGCTTCTGATCTGCATCGATGCGCTGCGGCGCGCGTCGGCGAAGCGGATCACGGCGGTCATGCCCTATTTCGGCTATGCCCGGCAGGACAGGAAGCCGGGCCCGCGAACGCCGATCTCGGCCAAGCTGGTCGCCAACCTCCTGACGACGGCAGGCGCGAACCGGGTGCTTTCGGTCGATCTCCATGCCGGGCAGATCCAGGGCTTCTTCGATATCCCGACCGACAACCTCTTCGCCGCGCCGGTCATGTCGGCCGATATCCTCGCCCGTTTCAAGGGGGCGCAGATCACCGTCGTGTCGCCCGACGTCGGCGGGGTGGTGCGCGCCCGCGCGCTCGCCAAGCGGCTCGACAATGCACCGCTCGCCATCGTCGACAAGCGGCGCGAGCGCCCGGGCGAATCGGAAGTGATGAACATCATCGGCGACGTTTCTGGCCGCTTCTGCGTGCTCATCGACGATATCGTCGATTCGGCGGGCACGCTGTGCAACGCCGCCGCGGCGCTGAAGGAAGGCGGGGCGACCGACGTCGTCGCCTATTGCACCCATGGCGTCCTTTCGGGCGCGGCGGTGTCGCGCGTCGAGGGATCGGCGCTTCGCGAGCTCGTCATCACCGATTCGATCGCGGCCTATGAGGCGGCGGCGGCGAGCAAGCGCATCCGCCTGCTCACCATCGCCCCGCTCGTCGCCGAGGCGATCAAGCGGATCGCCGACGAATCCTCGGTGTCGAGCCTGTTCGACTGACTTGCCTTCCGGCGCCGTCCCCGCTAAAGGCGCGCGCTTTCCAGATTGTTGGAAAACGAACCGCCCGGCCATCAAGGGCTGCCGTGGCTGTTCACGAACGTCGGCGAAGCGCCGAAAAGGAGACGAAATGCCCAAGCTCAAGACCAAGAGCGGTGTGAAGAAGCGCTTCAAGCTCACCGCGACCGGCAAGATCAAGCACGGCGTGGCCGGCAAGCGGCACCGCCTGATCAGCCACAATGCCAAGTACATCCGCCAGAACCGCGGCACCGAAGTGCTCGCCGACGCCGATACGGCGCGGGTGAAGCTCTGGGCGCCCTACGGCCTGAAGTAAGGAGTACTCGACATGGCACGCATCAAGCGCGGCACGACCACGCGCGCCAAGCACAAGCGCATCCTGGATCAGGCGAAGGGCTATTACGGCCGTCGCAAGAACACGATCCGCATCGCCCGCCAGGCGGTCGAGAAGGCCGGCCAGTACGCCTATCGCGACCGCAAGGTGAAGAAGCGCAGCTTCCGCGGCCTGTGGATCCAGCGCATCAACGCCGGCGTCCGCGCCGAGGGGCTGACCTACAGCCAGTTCATGCACGGGCTGAAGCTCGCCGGCATCGAACTCGACCGCAAGGTCCTCGCGGATATCGCGATGCACGAGGGCGATGCCTTCAAGGCGATCGTCGCCCAGGCGAAGGGCGCGCTGCCCCAGGGCTGACCGCCGATCGCAAGCGAATGCAAAGGGCGCCGGAGGCCGACTCCGGCGCCCTTTTTCGTGGCCGGCGCGGATGAAGGCGAGGCCGGACCGCGCCGTTTTCCGCCCCAAAACGACCAGCCGCGGGCCTTGCGCGGGCGGTTGTCGACGCAGACGACGCACGCGATCGAAAAGTCTTTCGCAAAGCCTTTCTCGCCCGTTCTTCAAGAAGCCAAGCTTTCCGTAAGGGAAGGGTCCGGGGATTAGTTGCAAGGAAAAACTATTCTGTTGCGGATTTGCAATGAGCAGCCCGAAACCCACAGGAAACTGCGGTTTTCTCTTTGGCCGAAAAGCCGCATTGCGGTTACGTTAACGGCAAAACAGAGAGTTGGGAGAGGGGAATCATGAAGAGCTTTTGGCTGCTTTCTGCCGGCATTGTGGCGCTCGCAAGCCCGGCCCACGCCCAGGACCAGGGCAGCGATCAGGCCCAATCGCGCACCAATGCCGAAGCGGCACAGGCGAGCGAGAATGATGGCCAGACGATCATCGTCACCGCCCAGGGCCGGCGGCAGATCCTCCAGGACGTGCCGATCGCGGTTTCCGCCGTCGGCGCCGAACAGCTCCAGAATTCGGGCGCCAACGACATCCGGCAGCTCAACCAGCTCGCGCCGTCGCTGCTCGTTTCCTCGACCGGCTCGGAGGCGAACGGATCGGCCCGCATCCGCGGCATCGGCACGGTCGGCGACAATCCGGGCCTTGAAAGCTCGGTCGCCGTGTTCATCGACGGCGTCTATCGCTCGCGCTCGGGCATCGGCCTCAACGAGCTTGGCGAGATCGACCATGTCGAGGTGCTTCGCGGGCCGCAGGGCACGCTGTTCGGCCGCAACGCATCCGCCGGCCTCATCAACATCATCACCCGCCGGCCGGACTTCGATTTCGGCGGCTCGGCGGAGCTCACCTACGGCAATTACAATTATGTCCGTGCCGCCGCGGGCGTCACCGGCCCGATCAGCGAGGCGCTCGCCTTCCGGCTCGATGGAGTCTACGTCCGGCGCGACGGCTTTTACGATGTCGTCAACGCCGCCGGCGGCACCGAAGGCGACGTGAATGATCGAAACCGCTTCTTCACCCGCGGCCAGCTGCTCTATCAGCCCGACGACCGGCTCTCGATCCGCCTGATCGGCGATTATACCCGGCGCAACGAGAGCTGCTGCGGCGCGGTCGTGATCGAGGCGCGCGAAGCCTTCGATCCGACGCCCGGCGTCCCCGGCGACGCGCAATATGCGGCAAGCAACCGCATCGTCGATCTGCTGCAGCGGTTCGGCGGCATCTTCCCGTCGCTCGGCGATCCCTACAATCGCGACATCGCGGTCACCCCCGGCACCACCTACCGCAACGTCACGACCGATTGGGGCGTCTCCGCCCAGATCGACTATGATTTCGGCAACGCCAACCTGACCTCGATCACCGCCTATCGCGGGTACAAGTCGGGCGGCGCCGGCGATGTCGACTATACCAATGTCGATCTGCTGCGGCGCGACGATGACGGCAATTCCTATCGCCGCTTTCGCACCTTCACGCAGGAGGTGCGGCTGCAGGGCCGGGCCGGTTTCCTCGACTGGCTGGTCGGCGGCTATTTCGCGCGCGAAAGCCTGGAGGTCAGCGACAACCTCAAGTTCGGCGCGCAATATGGCGAATTCGCCGCCTGCCGCGCCATCCAGGGTTCGGGCCTCGCTCCGACGCCAGCGGCCTTGCTCGATCCGACCGCGCCGGGCTGCATGACGCCGACGCTGCGCGCCGTGCTTGGCGGCCAGTTCGGCGCCGCCGCGCCGCTGCTGCTGGCGAGCCTCGACCGGCTCAGCACGGTCAACAATGTCGGCGATGTCAGCAGCCTCTACGACCAGCGCAGCACCAACTGGGCGCTGTTCACGCACGACATCTTCCACATCACCGATACGGTCAGCCTCACCGTCGGCCTTCGCTACACGCATGAGCGCAAGAGCTTCGTCGGCGATTTCAACAACAACAACACGATCTGCCCGGCGCAGCAGGCGGCGATCGGGCCGCTGCTCGCCAATCCGGCGCTCGCCGCCACCGTCGCGGGCATCCTGACCCTGAGCTGCGTCGGCAATTCCAGCGCGCTGCTGAACGGGCTCGACCTGCGCGACAGCTTCAGCGAGGGCGAATGGACCGGGACGGGCGTGCTGTCCTGGCAGCTCGATCCGCGCAGCCTGATCTATGCGAGCTATTCGCGCGGCTACAAGGCGGGCGGCTACAATCTCGACCGGTCCGATCTCGGGCCGGCCTATCTGCCGCGCAGCAATGCCGACGCCGCCAATCTGCGCTTCGCGCCGGAGATCGTGAACGCGTTCGAGGTGGGCCTCAAGCTGTCCCGCCGCAACCTGACGTTCAACCTCGCGCTCTTCCGCGAGAATTTCCGGGACTTCCAGCTCAACACGTTCAACGGCACGGTGTTCATCGTCCAGAACATCCAGAGCTGCTCGACCGATCTCGGCGGGGCGGATCAGGACCTGTCCGCGGCGACCGGCGGCTGCGCCCCGGGCGACACCCGCGCCGGCGTCACCTCGACCGGCATCGAGATGGAGGCCAGCTTCCGGCCGGCGCCCGATCTCAACATCACCGCCGGCTATACCTATGCCAATACCAGGTACCGGCATAACCTGGTCGGCAGTTCGCAGGGCGAGCCGCTCGATCCGGCGCTGTTCCTGCTGCCCGGCAGCAACCTGTCCAACGCGCCCAAGCACGTTGTCACGACGTCGCTGGCCTGGACGCCGCGGCTCGGCTCCAGCGGGCTCACCGGCCTCTTCTACGTCGATGGCCGCCTGACCTCCGACTACAACACCGGCTCCGACCTGTTCCCGGAAAAGGAGCAGGACAGCTACGCGGTGGTCAACGCCCGGCTCGGCATTCGCGGTCGCAACGAGCGCTGGTCGATCGAATTGTGGGCGCAGAACCTGTTCAACCAGCATTACCAGCAGGTTGCGTTCAACGCGCCGCTCCAGAGCAGCGGCCCCAACAACGGCACGATCGCGCAGGTCCGTCAGTTCGGGGCGCCCGCCGCCGCGATTTCCGACGGGATTTTCGATTCCTACCTTGCGGAGCCGCGCACCTTCGGCGTGACCGGCCGCTTCCGCTTCTGATCGCCGCGAACAGCCCCTCCCCCGCGCGGGGAGGGGCCAGCCGGTTCACGCCGCCTTGCGGCGCGGCGGCGTTCCGGCCGCGGCCTTGAGCAGCCGCGCGCGCAGTCCCTTCAGCCGGAGCGCATTGACGATCTTCCGGCCATCGATCCCGGTCAGGTAGAAGACGTCGACGGCGCGCTCGCCATAAGTGGCGATGTGGGCCGATCGGATCACCGCGCGCGATTCGGTGATCGCCTGGGCGAGCTCGAACAGCAGCGCGGCGCGATCGCGCGCATTGACTTCGATCACCGTGTAGCGGCTCGAGGCCATGTTGTCGGCGAACACCGCCGGCTGGATCGGAAAGGCCTCCGCCCGGCGACGCGGCAGCGCCCGGGCCGCCAGCCGTTCGGCCGCCGGTTCCTGCCCTTCGAGCGCGCGCATCGCCTCGGCCTCCAGTCGGCGCAGCTGGTGCGGATCGGCGAAGGCGGCGCCGTCGAGGTCCTGGACCAGGAAATTGTCGAGCGCCATGCCGTCGCGCGTCGTGTGGATCCGCGCGTCGATGATATTGCCGCCGGCCAGGCTGATCGCGCCGGCAAGGCGATAGAACAGGCCCGGCCGGTCGGCCGCATAGACCGACACCAGTGTCGCGCCGCGATCGGCGAGCACGGCGGTTTCGATCCGCCCCGCCTCCCCCGGCCCCGAATCGAGAAGCCGCGCGTTGCGCTCGATGGTCTCGACCGGCTCGGCCAGCCAGTAGCTGTCGGGCAGGGCCGCGATGAACCGGGCGAGCCGGGCCGGGCGCCAGCCGAGCCGCCCGGCAAGCTCCTCCTGCATCGCCGCGATCCGCTCCTTGCGTCCCGTCTCGACATGGCCGAGCCGCAACTGTTCCTCGGCCGCCTCGAACAGCGCGCGCAGAAGCTCGCTTTTCCACTCGTTCCAGGTGCCGGGGCCGACCGCGCGGATATCGACGACGGTCAGGATGTAGAGCAGGCGAAGGCGCTCCAGGCTCTTCACCCGCGCGACGAAATCCTGGATTGTCTTGGGATCGGAAAGGTCGCGCTTCTGCGCCGTCGCCGACATGAGCAGGTGCCAGCGAACCAGCCATGCGACGGTCTCGGTCTCGGCCGGATCGAGCCCGAAGCGCGGGCACAAGGTGAGCGCAAGCTCGGCGCCAAGCTCGCTGTGATCGCCGCGCCGGCCCTTGGCGATGTCGTGGAGCAGCACCGCGACATAGAGGACGCGGCGCGAGGCGATATATTTGAACAGGCTGGTCGCCAGCGGATGATCGGCCTTGAGCGCGCCCTGCTCGATCCGCGCCAGCAGGCCGATCGCGCGGATCGTATGCTCGTCGACCGTATAGTGATGATACATGTCGAACTGCATCTGGGCGACGACGCGGCCGAAATCGGGAACGAAGCGGCCGAATATCCCCGCCTCGTTCATCCACCGCAGCACCGTTTCCGGATCGCGCGGCGAGGTGAGCACGTCGAGGAACAGCGCGTTCGCCGCCGGATCGGCGCGCACGTCCGCGTCGATCAGCTTGGCGTTGGCGGCGGCGGCACGCATCGCCATCGGGTGGATTTCGAGCCGGTTCCTCTCGGCCAGCGCGAACATCTGGATGAGTCGCACCGGCTTTTCGGCGAAGAAGCCGGGATCGTCCGGCGTGGCGAGACGGCCGCGATCGAGCAGGAACCCGTCCAGCCGCGATGGCCTCCGGCGGAAGGAGGGGAGCGAGAGATAGCGCTGGCCGCGCCGCGCGAACTTCTCGTCGAGATGGGCGAGGAACACGCCGGTGAGGTCGCCGACCGTCTTCGCGTTGAGGAAATAGTGCCGCATGAACCGCTCGACCGCGGAACTGCCGGGCCGGTCGGCATAGTTCATCCGCCGCGCGAGCTCGGGCTGGACGTCGAAGGTCAGCCGCTCCTCGGCGCGGCCGGCGACGATGTGGAGGTGGCAGCGCACCGCCCAGAGGAATCGCTCGGCCCGGTGGAAGGCGCGCCACTCGGCGGGCGTCAGCAGCCCGACGTCGACGAGCTCGGCGGCGCTCTGCAGGCGATAGGCATATTTGCCGATCCAGTAGAGCGTGTGCAGATCGCGAAGGCCGCCCTTGCCTTCCTTGATATTGGGCTCGACGACATAGCGGCTGTCGCCCATGCGCTGATGGCGGGCCTCGCGCTCGTCGAGCTTGTCCTTGGCGAAAGCGCGGATTTCGGCCGCGCCGACGCGATTCCAGAAGCGCGCGCGCACCTCCTCATAGACCGCCTCGTCGCCCCATACGTAACGGCCTTCGAGGATCGCGGTCAGGATCGTCTGGTCGGCGGCGATCATCCGCATCATCTCGTCGACGCTTCGCGAGGACTGGCTGACCTTGAGGCCGAGATCCCAGAGCAGATAGAGAATCTCCTCGGTCGCGGTCTCGGTCCAGCGCGTGTCCTTCCACGGCGTCACGAAGGCGAGATCGACATCCGAATGGAGCGCCATCTCGCCCCGGCCATAGCCGCCGACGGCCATCAGCAGCAGCCGCTCGGACGTCGTCGGATTGGCGAGCGGATGGAGCCTGCGGGTCACATGGTCGAAGGCCAGGCGGACGATCTGGTCGGTCAGGAAGGCATAAGCGGCGGCCGTCTCGGTGCCGGCATAGGGCCGCTCGTCGAGCCGCCGGGCAATCTCGGCGCGCCCATTGGCGAGCGCCTGCTTGAGCAAGGCCGCGGCGCGGTCGCCGGCGGCAAGCGCCTCGTCGAGCGCGCGCCGATCGATGATCTGACGGCGATTTGGAATCGTCTCGAACCGGCTGGCCATGGGAACCGGAATAGGTCCTCATGGCCGCCGCGTCACGCGTCCTCGCCTGTCGCCGCGCGCCGGGCCGCGCCGACGAAGGCCATCAGCTCGGGCGTCAACGGCAGGTCCTTCGCCGCGGCCGGGTCCTGCATCGATTCGCTCCACACCCGCCCGAGCCGAGCGGTCACGTCCGGATCGCCCCCGGTGAAGCGCTCGATCTGCGCGAACCAGCGCCGCGCCAGATCCTTTGCTTCAGGGCTGGCCGGATCGCCCGTTGCCGCCAGCGCCTTCGCCTCGGCGATCAGCGAATCCCATTCACGGCTCACCTGCTCCTGGTCGAAATAGGGCGCATTGGCAGCCAGTCGCTGCTGCTCCTCGGCCGAAAAATGCCGGTCCACCGCGGGTTTCAGCGCCGCGGCCATCGCTTCGTCGCTCTTCATCGTCATCACGCTCTTCCTTGTCAGGGTTGCCAGATCGTCGAGCGAGAGGTCGCCGCCTTCCTGCAGCCGGGCGCGGGCGGCGCCGATCGCCGCCAGCGCCTCGCGCAGCTCCGTCGCCCGGGTCTCCAGCATCTGCTGCTGGAGCGCGAGCACCGAATCGAGGCTGGCGAGACGCCCGGCGAGCAGCCCGGCAATCCTTGCCAGCGGCAGGCCGAGCCGCTTCAGCGCGAGCACCTGGTGGAGCCGCGCCGCATGGGCGGGGCCGTAGCGGCGGTAATTGGCGGCGGTCCGGTCGGGCGTCACCAGTCCGGCGCGCTCATAAACGCGCAGCGCCTTCACGCTGACGCCCAGCCGCGCCGCCATTTCCGCCGGTCCCAACCACCCGCGCATCGCCGTCCTTTCGCTTCGACCCGGGCCGGTTACGGCCGGCCCCAGGGGATGGGTCAAGCCCCAGGCGATGCCACAGACAATCTTCTCCTGGCTGGGCGCGCAGCCATTTTGAGGAAAGGTCGATTTCCCCCTAAAGAGACGGCATGGACCATCCGCTCGACCGGCCGTTCTGGAGCGCGCTGACCAGCCGCCAGGCCCATCTGGCCGAGGGCGATGCGCGGGCCTGGCGATTCCCCGCGGACATCGCCGCCTTCGCCGCCGCAGCCGATGCGAGCGCGCGGAGCACCGAGGCGCTCGCCGCGCTCGCCGCGCCCGGCGGCGTCATCTCGATGGTCGAGGCCGAGCCGATGCCGCTGCCCGAGGGTCTCGACATCGAACTCGAAGCGACGCTCGGCCAGATGGTCGCCGAGCGGCCGATCGAGGACGCGGCACATGATCTCGACGTGCTGGCGCTCGGCGACGACGACGCGCCCGAGATGTTCGCTCTGGCGACGCTGACCAGGCCGGGACCCTTCTATGCGCGCACGCACCGGCTCGGCCGGTTCATCGGCGTGCGCGAGGAGGGGCGGCTGATCGCGATGGCCGGCGAGCGGCTCGCCGTGCCGGGCATGCGCGAGGTCAGCGGCGTGTGCACCCATCCCGATCATCGCGGCCGGGGCCTCGCGCAGGTGCTCACCCGCCTCGTCACTCGGCGCATCCAGGCCGAGGGCGACGTGCCCTTCCTCCACGTCTTCGCCGAGCATGAGGCGACGATCCGGCTCTATGAGCTGCTCGGTTTCCGGATGCGCCGGACGCTCGGCTACACGGTGCTCAGGCGCGGCTGAGCGACTTCAGGCGATAGACGATTTCCAGCGCCTCGCGCGGGCTGAGGCTGTCCGGCTCGATCTCGTCCAGCGCCGCGCGGAGCGGATCGACGGCCGCCGGCTCTTCCGCGAGCGCGGCGAAGAGCGGCAGGTCGTCCAGCCCGGCGGCGATGCCGCCGGTCGCGGCGCGGCCCTGCTCCAGCTTGGCGAGCACCGACGCGGCGCGAGCGAGCACCGCCGGCGGGAGGCCGGCGAGTTTCGCCACCGCGATGCCGTAGCTCCGGTCGGCCGGGCCCTCGGCGAGCTCGTGCAGCAGGACGAGATCGCCCCTCCACTCGCGCGCGCGGACATGGTGGAGCGAGAGCGCGTCGAGCCGCTCGGCGAGCCGGGTCAGCTCATGATAATGGGTCGCGAACAGGCAGCGGCAGCGGGCGATGTCGTGGATCGCCTCCACCACCGCCCAGGCGATGGCGAGGCCGTCATAAGTGGAGGTGCCGCGCCCGACCTCGTCGAGAATGACGAAGCTGCTCGGTGTCGCCTGGGCGAGGATCGCGGCGGTTTCGACCATTTCGACCATGAAGGTCGAGCGGCCGCGCGCGAGATTGTCGGAGGCGCCGACCCGGCTGAAAAGCCGGTCGACGAGGCCGAGCCTCGCCCTGGCCGCGGGCACGAAGCTGCCCGCCTGGGCGAGGATCGCGATCAGCGCGTTCTGGCGAAGGAAGGTGGATTTGCCACCCATGTTCGGGCCGGTGACGAGCCAGAGCCGCTCCGCTTCGTCGAGCCGGCAATCATTGGCGACGAAGCGGGCGCCCGAGGCCTTGAGCGCTTCCTCAACCACCGGATGCCGGCCCCCTTCGACGTCGAAGCAGGGTTGCTCCTCGAGATGCGGGCGGCACCAGCCGCCCTCGATCGCGCGCTCGGCGAGCGCGGCGGCGACGTCGAGCCGGGCGAGCGCGTCGGCGGTGGCGGCGATCGGCTCGGCCCGCCGAAGCGCGGCCTCGGTCAGCTCCTCCAGATGCGCGGCCTCTGCAGCGAGCGCATGGGCGCCGGCCTGGCCGACCTTCATCGCCTGCTCGTGCAAATCGGGCGCGTTGAAGCGGACCACGCCGGCCAGCGTCTGGCGGTGGGTGAAGCCCGAATCGGCCGCCATCAATCTGTCGGCCGCCTTCGCCGGCACCTCGATATGATAGCCGAGCACATTGTTGTGGCGGATCTTGAGGCTCGCGATGCCGGTCTCGGCCCGGTAGCGCGCTTCGAGCGCCGCGATCGCGCGCCGGCCGTCGCCGCCGGTCGCGCGCAGGGCATCGAGCGCGGCGTCATAGCCCTCGGCGATATAGCCGCCCTGCGCCGCATCGATCGGCGGCGCGGGCACCAGCGCGCGGGTGAGGAGATCGACCAGCGCGCCATGGCCGGTGAGCGCCGGAAGCAGCTCGTTCAAGAGGGCAGTCGGCTCGGCCGCGTGCGCGAGATGATCGTGCATCCGCCGCGCCTCGCCAAGGCCGTCGCGAAGCTGGCCGAGATCGCGTGGCGAGCCGCGTCCGGCGACGATCCGGCCAAGCGCGCGGCCGATGTCGGGCAAGGTGCGCAGCTGTCGGCGAAGCCAGTCGCGGGTGCCGCCGTCGCGTTCGAGGGCGTCGACAAGGTCGAGCCGCGCCTCGATCCGGGCCCGATCGAGCAAGGGTGCGCCGAGATCGGCGGCGAGCAGCCGCGCACCGGCGCCGGTCACCGTCCGGTCGACCGCGGCGAGCAGGCTGCCGGCGCGCCCGCCCGCGGCGGAACGGGTCAGCTCAAGGCTCTCGCGCGTCGCCGCGTCGATCATCATGTGATCGCCCGCCGCGATCATCACCGGGGGACGCAGGAAGGTCAGCGATTCGCGCGCGACCTCGTCGAGATAGGCGAGCAGGCCGCCGGCCGCGCACAGCGCCGCGCGGTCGAACGAGCCGAAGCCGTCGAGCGTCGCCACCCCGAAGCGATCCTTGAGCTTGCGCTCGGCGGCGAGGCTGTCGAAGCCCGAGGACCATTGGCGCGCGCCGGGGATGGCGTCGTTGGACAAGATCTCGGCCGCGCCGAGCCGCGCCAGCTCGGCATCGAGCGCGCCGGCGGGCACCGAGCTCAGCTCGAAACGGCCGGTCGAGATGTCGGCGGCGGCAATGCCGTAGCGATCCCCCGCCTTCGCGACGACGGCGAGCCAGTTCGCGGCGCGCGAATCGAGCAACGCCTCCTCGGTCAACGTGCCGGCGGTGACGACGCGCACGATCGCGCGGGCAACGACGGCCTTGGAGCCGCGCTTCTTCGCCTCCGCGGGGCTTTCGACCTGCTCGGCGATGGCGACGCGACGGCCGGCGCGGATCAGCCGGGCGAGATAGGATTCGGCGGCGTGGACCGGGACGCCGCACATCGGGATCGGCTGGCCCTCATGAGTCCCGCGCGCGGTCAGCGCGATGTCGAGATCGGCGGCGGCGATCCGGGCATCTTCGAAGAACAGCTCGAAGAAGTCGCCCATCCGGTAGAAGAGGAGGCAATCGCCGGCTTCCGCCTTCAGCGCGAGATATTGCGCCATCATCGGCGTCGCCGTCTCGCCAGTCATCTTGTCTTCGCGGGCCATCGGCCGAGGGATAGAGGGGGATCGCGGCAAGCGGAACCGTTTTCGGGGTCGGCGCCGCGAGACTATGCTATCATCGCCTTCATGTCCGACATTGCCCACCTGCCGCTGTCGCAAAGCGACCCGATCGAGGATCTCAGCCTGCCCGGCTGGACCTATTGGGACGCCGATTATTTCAAGGTTGAAATGGAGCGGGTCATCCGCCCCTCATGGCAGATTGTCTGCCACGACAGCGACATGCCGAACCCGGGCGACTGGCGGACGCTGGAGCTGCTCGGAGAGAGCATCCTGGTCATTCGCGGGCAGGACGGCGCGGCCCGGGCCTTCGCCAATGTCTGCCGCCACCGCGGATCGCGGCTGGTGGACGGGCACGAAGGCTGCGCGAAGCGGCTGACCTGCCCCTATCACGCCTGGACCTATGCGACCGACGGCCGCCTGGTCGCGCTGCCGCATCGCGAGGATTATCGTGGTTTCGACGCGGCGGAGTGGGGCTTGATCCCGGTCGAACTGGAGCGTTGGCGGGGCTTCCTGTTCGTCCGGCTGGAAAGCGGTGGACCGAGCGTTGCTGCGATGATGGCGCCTTACGAGACGGAGATCGCGCCGCACCGCTTCGAGGAGCTTCGCGCGCTCGGCCGGATCACGATGCGGCCGCGCGACGTCAACTGGAAGAATGTCGCCGACAATTATTCGGACGGCCTCCACATCGACGTCGCCCATCCCGGCCTCACCCGCCTGTTCGGCAAGAGCTATGCGATCGAGGCGGGCGCGCATGTCGACCGGATGAGCGGCGCGCTTCGCGAGCAGCCATCGTCGAACATCTCCGAGCGCGCCTATCAGCAATTCCTGCCGGCGGGCGCGGGGCGGACCTGGCTCTATTTCAAGCTGTGGCCGAACGTCGCCTTCGACATCTATCCCGACCAGGTCGATTTCATGCATTTCGTGCCGGTTTCGCCGACCCGCACGATGATCCGCGAGATCAGCTACGCGCTGCCCGACGATCGCCGCGAGATGAAGGCGGCGCGCTATCTCAACTGGCGGATCAACCGGCAGGTCAATGCCGAGGATACGGCGCTGATCCGCCGCGTGCAGCAGGGCATGGGCTCGTCGCTCTACAGGCCGGGGCCGCTGGGGGAGAGCGAGGTCTGCCTCAGGAGCTTCGCGCGCAAGCTCAGGCGGATCATTCCGGAGACGCGGCTGGACGCGCCGCCCGCGAATTGGTGAGCCGCATCGCGACATAGACCGGAATGCCGACCAGCAGCAGCACCGTGCCCCAGCCGGTCGCCTCCGGCCCCGCGCCGCGCAGCGTCCACAAGGCGTAGATCGTCCCAAGCCCGGCGATGAGCGTCAGCGGCAGGCTGCGCGCCATCGCGCCGGTCCATTGCAGGCGCAGCACCGCCAGCGCGCAGGCGAGGTAGAGGACGAGCGCCGCCGTGGTCGCGAGCAGCGCCATGAACGCGAAGAGCCCCGACATGGTCCGGCTCGCATTGGCGGCGAGCAGGATGGTCGAGAGCAGGCTGGAGAGGATGAGGCCGCGCACCGGGATCTCGCGCCGCGAGACCTTCGCGAACCAGCGCGGGAAGGTCCCGTCGCGCGCCATTGCCAGCGGCAGCTCGCCCTGAAGGAGGGTGAAGCCGTTCAGCGTTCCCGCCGCGCTCACCGCCGCGAACAGCGCGACGAAGCGCGCGATTTCGGGATTCCAGTAATGCTCCACGAACAGGGCGAACGGGGCGTTGGAGTTCGCCACCTGCTCGATCGGAAGCAGGGTCGTGATCGGCGTCGAGGTGAGGAGATAGACGAGGCCGGCAAAGGCGGTGCCGATCAGGGTTGCGCGCGGCACGTTGCGCGCCGGATCGCGCACCCGCCGGCTGACGATCGCGGCGCATTCGATGCCGAGCATCGCCCACAAGGTCAGCGCGCCTGCGGCGCTGATCGCCGACAGGCTGATGTCTTGTTGCCGATAGGCGATGGCGGGATGCGCTTCGCCTTTGGCCATGAGCAGCGCGGCGAGAAGGATGACGACGACGAGCGGGATCAGCTTGATGACGACTGTCACCGCCTGGACGGCGCCGCCGGCGCGCACGCTGATGCAGTTCACGAGCGTCAGCAGCCAGAGCAGGGCGATCGTCGCCGCGGCCGACGCGCCCGGGGCCGCCAGCGCCGGCGCGAAGGTCGAAAGATAGGAGATCGCCGCCGTCCCGATCGCCACATTGCCGACCCAGAGCGACACCCAGTAGCTCCACGCGACGACGAACGCCGGCAGCGATCCGAACGCCCTCTCGACATAGGCATAGGGGCCCGGCGCGAAGGGCATCGCCCGGGCGAGGCGGGCGAAGACATAGGCGAGGCACATCGCGCCGGCGATGGTGACGATCCAGCCCCACAGCGCATTCCAGCCATAAGGCGCGAGCTGGGCCGGCAGCAGATAGATGCCGGAGCCGACGAAATTGCCGACGACCAGAGCCAGGCACAGCCAGAAGCCGAGCGCGCGCGCCTCGGGTTCGGCTGATGCTGGCGGCAGGCTCCCCACGGCGATGCTTGTGCGCCGCCGCCACGCGATCCGCAATGGCTTGGCGAATCCGCCCCCGCCCGCCATGCTTGGGATCATGAGCGACACGGTGAGGCTGCACGAAAGCTGGAAGATGCCGCTCGCCGCCGAATTCGCGTCGCCCTACATGGCCGAGCTCAAGCGCTTCCTGCTCGCCGAGAAGGCGCGGGGCGCGCGCATCTTCCCCAGGGGAAGCGAATATTTCCGTGCGCTCGATCTCACGCCGCTCGATCGGGTCCGGGTCGTGATCCTCGGCCAGGATCCCTATCACGGCGTCGGCCAGGCGCATGGCCTGTGCTTTTCGGTCCAGCCGGGCGTGCGGCCGCCGCCCAGCCTTCAGAATATCTACAAGGAACTGGAGACCGACCTCGGCATCGCGCGGCCGCGCCACGGCTTTCTCGAACATTGGGCGCGGCAGGGCGTGCTGCTGCTCAATTCGGTGCTCACCGTCGAGATGGGCCGCGCCGCCGCGCACCAGGGCAAGGGGTGGGAGCGGTTCACCGACGCGGTCATCCGGCTGGTGAATGCGAGGCAGGAGCCGGTCGTCTTCATGCTGTGGGGCGCCTATGCCCAGCGCAAGGCCGCCTTCGTCGATGCCGCGCGCCATCTGGTGCTGAAGGCGGCGCATCCCTCGCCGCTCTCCGCGCATAACGGCTTCTTCGGCTGCCGGCATTTCTCGAAGGCCAACGCCTTTCTCGAAACGAAGGGACTCGCGCCGATCGAATGGGCGTTGCCGGAAGTTTGAGGCTGGACGGACGAATTGGCGCGGCGCCCCCCGGGACGTCGCGGTCGCGCCCCTGGCGCGACTGCCCAATTCATGGTGCGGTCGAGAAGACTCGAACTTCCACGGCCTTTCGGCCACAGCGACCTCAACGCTGCGCGTCTACCAGTTCCGCCACGACCGCACGTGAATCTCCCCGCGGGAAACCCGGGGGCCGGTAGGAAGCGGGGCCTCTAGCAGCGACTTCGGGCGAAGGCAACGGCCCTCAATAAAGGAACATCGGCATCCCCTCGACACGCATCAGCCGGGCGCGGTAGCTGGCGCGGTCGTAGAGGGCGGAGACATCGACCGACTTGCGGCCGTGGAGCAGGGTGTCGATCGGCACATGGCCGTAATTGCCGTCGGTCAAGGTCACCATCCGCCCGCCCTCGCCGCGGCCGAGCAGCTGAACCGCGAGCCCGCCAAAGGCGAAGCCGACCATCCGGTCCATCGCGTCCGGCTCGCCGGCGCGCATCAGATAGGCAAGCTCCTGGACGACGACGCCGCTGCCGGTCCGGGCGGTGACCTCGCGGCCGAGGCGCTGGCCGACGCTGCCGTCGGCGCGATCGATCGCCGATTTGGCGATGTCGCCCTCGCCACCATTGTCGCCGGCGATCTTCGCGCCTTCCGAAATGACGCACATCGCATAATGATCGGGGTTGGACGCCTTGTCCTCGGCCAGCAACGGCAGCAGCACGTCGAGATCCGCCGGCACCTCCGCGATCACGGTGCGGTCGACCTGGGCGAGGAAGCCGGCGAGCAATGCCGTCTCGCCGCTCCTGCGCCCGAACAGTTCGATGATCCCGATCCGCTCGTGGCTCTCGATCGTCGTCCTCAGCGCGTTGATCGCCTCGACCGAGCGGCTGACCGCGGTCGAAAAGCCGATGCAGTAATCGGTGCCGAAGACGTCGTTATCCATCGTCTTGGGTACCGAGATGACCGGAACGCCCTGTGCGGAGAGATGGGCGGAGAAGCGCAGCGTCCCATCGCCGCCGAGCGTCACCATCGCATCGACCCCGAGCCTTTCGAGCACGTCGAGCACATGCGGCGTTTCGTCGCCATCCTTCTGCGTGCGCGGATCGGTGCGCGAGGTATGGAGCATCGTCCCGCCCATCCGGTCGATGCCGCGGACATTGTTGCGATCGAGCACCAGACTGTTGGCCGCAATGCTTGCAGGATCGCCTGGATCGATCCGCATCACGCCTTCCCAGCCGCGGCGGAAGCCCATCACCTCCCAGCCGAGGTCGTCGGCCGACAGCACGACCGAGCGGATGCAGGCATTCAGCCCCGGCACGTCGCCGCCGCCGGTGAGGATTCCGATCCGCATGGTCAGGACAGGGGCGCGAAGCTGAGGATCAGGTTGCGGCCCTCGCGCGGCACGTCGACATTGGCGTTGTTGAACGTCGCGCGGGCATGCGGCCCGAGCTCGGCCACCGGCGGCGCAATCGACCAGCTGTAGACGATCCGCCCAGCGGCATCCTTGAGCTGCGCGCGGATCTGCGGCACGCGCTGCGTCTCGCCGGTGCGATTGACGATCTCTCCCTGGACCTCGAGCAAGGTGTTGCCGCTGGCGAGCTGACTCGGCGTCGCCGTCCCCGAAATGCCGAGCGCATCGGCATCCTGGACCGGCAGCAGCCGCTCCGCGAAGACGGGAAGGCCGAAATAGCTGATCGCGAGTGCGGCGCCGGTGACGACAAGCGCGAAGGCGATCGCCGCGATCGTCCAGCGCCGGGCGGGATTGCGGCGCGGGCGCGGATTGAGGAACGAGCTTTCCCCCGACTCCTCGGCGCCCGGCGCGAAAGCGACGGGGGGAGGCGGGGCGGCCTCCTCGCCCGGCGCGGGCCCGCCGTCGTCCTCCGGTTCGGCGATGGCGGGCCGCGCCGGGGCAACGCCTTCCTGGAACCAGCTGTGCCGGCAGCCGGCGCAGCGGACCTTGCGTCCGGCCGGGCCGATCGCGCTGTCCGGGACGACATAGCGGGTCTGGCAGGACGGGCAGGAGAGGATCATCGGGTTGCCTTGCCTGTTCTTTCGCGACTCTAAGCATGTTGCGAGCGGTTCGCGCAAGAGTCGGCGGATTTCCGCGCCATTCCGGACGGGCTTTACGCGCGCGCGGGGCGCGTGGCATTGCAGCGCGGGGGCAAGGTCAGCGAAGAGCGGGGAGCGTCTTGAACGCCAGCGGTCCGATCGTCCAGTTCGAGAATGTCGGCCTGCGCTACGGGACCGGCGCCGAGACGCTGTCGGATCTCAGCTTCTCTCTCAAGCAGGGCGGGTTCTACTTCCTGACCGGCCCGTCCGGCGCCGGAAAGACGTCGCTGCTCAAGCTGCTCTATCTCGCGCTGCGCCCCAGCCGCGGGCTGATCCGTCTGTTCGGCGAGGATATCGTGACGATGCCGCGCGGGCGGCTGCCGGGATTCCGCCGCCGGATCGGCGTCGTGTTCCAGGAATTCCGGCTCGTCCCGCACCTGTCGGCCTATGACAATGTGGCGCTGCCGCTGCGTGTGTCGGGCGTGGCGGAGGCCGATCTCCACCATCCGGTCAGCGAGATGCTCGCCTGGGTCGGCCTCGCCGACCGGGCCAGCGCGCGGCCGGCGACGCTGTCGGGCGGCGAGCAGCAGCGCGTCGCCATTGCACGCGCCGTGATCGGCCGGCCCGAGCTGCTCGTCGCCGACGAGCCGACCGGCAATGTCGACCCGGACATGGCGAAAAGGCTGCTGCACCTGTTCGATTCGCTCAACAAGCTCGGCACCACCGTCGTCGTCGCGACCCACGATCTTCACCTCCTCTCGCGGGTCCAGCGGGCCGAGATGCTCCGCCTCGATCGCGGGCAGCTTGCCGATCCGACCGGCGCGCTGCGCCACCCGCCGCAGAGGCCCGACGCGTGAAGGCCGGGACGCGACGATTCGGCGCCGCCGAGCGCGGGCTGCTCCCCGAAGGCCGGATGGCCGGGCCGATGCCCTGGGTGATCGCGATCATGATGTTCCTGACCGTGCTCGCCGCCGCGGCCGGGCTTGGCCTTGGCGGCGCGGCCGCGCGGCTCAAGGACCAGATCGGCGGCCGGATCACGATCCAGGTGGTCGAGCCCAATCCGGCGACCCGCGCGGCGCAGGCGAACGCGGCGGCCCGCGCGGCGCACGCCATCCCCGGTGTCGGCCAGGTCAGGATCGTCCCCGAGGCCGAGGTTCATGCCCTGCTCGAACCCTGGATCGGCGCAGGGGGCCTGGAAAGCGACCTGCCGGTGCCGGCGCTGGTCGACGTCGATCTGCCGCCAGACGATACCGGCGCGCTGGCGCGGCTGCGGGCGGCGGTGACGGCGGCGGCGCCGGCGGCGCGGGTCGACGACGATGCCCAGTGGCTTGCGCCGCTGGCCCGGCTGATCGGCGCGCTCAAATGGCTCGCCGTCGGGCTCGTCGTCCTGATGGTCGGCGCGACCGCCGCGACCGTCGTCCTGGCGGCGCGCGCGGCGCTCGACACCCATCGCGGCACGATCGAGATCCTCCACTTCATGGGGGCGACCGACGTGCAGGTGGCGCGGCTGTTCCAGCGGCGGATTGCGCTCGATGCGCTGTTCGGCGGGCTGATCGGGTTCATCCTCGCGGCGATCGTCCTGATCCTCCTCGGCCGGCAGGTGGCCGCGCTCGGCTCGGAACTGATCGGCTCGGCCGCCCTGCCGCCGGTCGCGTGGGGCGCGCTGGTGGTGCTGCCGGTCTTTGGCGTCCTGCTCGCGATGCTGGTGGCGAGAATCACGATTCTTCGGGCATTGGGACGATTGCTGTGATCCGCTGGCTCATCCGCCTCGCCGCCTTCGCGCTGCTCGCCTACGTGCTGGGCTATGCCGCCTTCGCCGTGTCGATCGCGCGGCCGGCGGGCGACCAGCATACGGACGCGATCGTCGTCGTGACCGGCGGCACGGGCCGGCTCGAGCGCGGCTTCGCGACGCTCGATCGCGGCCTTGCGCCGAGAATGCTGATCTCGGGCGTCGACCGCGCCGTGCGCCAGGCCGATCTCGAACGCGTCTATCACGTCCGGCCCTCGCTGATGGATTGCTGCGTGACGCTGGGGCGCGACGCGTTCGATACGCGCTCCAACGCCGACGAGGTCGCCCGATGGGTGACCCGCTACCATGTCCGATCGATCCGGCTGGTCACCAACGACCTGCACATGGCCCGCGCCCGCTATGAGATACGCAAGCGCTGCGGCGCGGGCCTCGCCATCCTCGCCGACGCCGTGCCGACCGATCCGAGCCTTGGCCAGATGTTCAGCGAATATAACAAATATCTGCTTGGCCGCGCGGCGGACCTGGTCGGCATCTGATGGCCGTGCTGCGTTCGGCGCTGTTCGCGCTCGTCTTCTATGGCTGGACCGCGATCGCGGTGTTCCTCGCTTATCCGATCAGCCTGTTCGGCGAGCGCGCCGCGCGCGGCTGGGCGCACAGCTGGGCGCGCTATCACCGCTGGTGCTGCGCCAACATTCTCGGCATCCGCAGCCGGATCGAGGGGGCGCCGCCCAAAGGCGCCGTCCTCGTCGCGGCCAAGCATCAATCGATGTTCGAGACGATCGAGATCGTGCTGATGCTCGACGAGCCGGCGATGGTGCTGAAGCGCGAGCTTGCGCGGATTCCCTTCTGGGGCCGGATCGTCACCGCTTATGGCGCGATCCCGGTCGATCGCTCCGGGGGCGCAGCGGCGCTGAGGCAGATGATGCGCGCCGCCGAGGTGGCGATCGCCGAGGGCCGGCCGATCCTGATTTTCCCGGAAGGAACGCGGGTGCGGCCCGGCGAGACGCCGCCGCTCCAGCCCGGCTTCGCCGGCCTCTATCGCGCGCTCAAGCTGCCGGTCGCGGCGGTCGCGCTCGACAGCGGGCGGCTGTGGCCGCGGGGCAGGTTCGTGAAGCGTCCGGGAATCGTCACGATGCGCTTCGCCGAGCCGATTCCGCCGGGGCTCAAGCGCGGCGAGATCGAGGCGCGCGTCCATGAAGCGATCAATGCGCTGGAAGGCGGCGCGTGATCCCGGAGCTCGGCCTGATCGAGGGCTTTTTCGGCCTGCCCTGGACTTGGGCGGACCGGCGCGACGCGGTCGCCTTCCTCGCCCCGCACGGCTATCGATTCTACCTCTATGCGCCGAAGGCGGACGCCTTCCTGCGCCGCCGCTGGCAGGAGCCGTGGCCCGAGGCGGAGTTCGATCAACTCGCCAGCTTCGCGCGTCAGTGCCGCGCCGCCGGCGTTCGCTTCGGAATCGGGCTCAGCCCGTTCGAAATCCACCTCCACGAGGGCCGCGACTGGCAGGAGGGCCTCGCCCGCAAGATCGTCGAGATCAACGCGCTGAAGCCCGACGATCTCGCGATCCTTTTCGACGACATGAAGGGCGACGTTCCCGACCTGGCCGAACGCCAGGCGGCGATCGCCGGCTTCGCCGCCGAGCGGAGCGATGCCAGCCGCCTCCTGCTGTGCCCCTCTTATTATTCCGACGATCCGATCCTCGACGTCGCCTTCGGAGCGCGGCCGGACCATTATCTCGAAACGCTCGGCCGGCTGCTCGATCCGGCGATCGGCGTCATGTGGACCGGCGAGGAGGTCTGCGCGCGCCAGTTCACGACCGGCCACCTTGCGCGCGTTTCGGAGCAGCTGCGGCGCAAGCCCTTCCTGTGGGACAATTATCCGGTGAACGACGGCGCCAACATGTCGCGCCACCTGCATCTTCGGGCCTTTACCGGGCGGCCGGCGGGGATCGGCTCCTTCATCGCCGCCCACGGGATCAACCTCGCCTCGCAGCCGGTGCTGAGCCGCATTCCCGCGCTGACGCTCGGGGAAAGCTATGCGGCGGGCGAGGCCTATGAATATGGCGGCGCCTTCGCGCGCGCCGCGCGGACGGTGCTTGGCGACGCGCTTGCGGAGCGAGTCCGCCGCGACCTGCTGACGCTGCAGGATCGGGGGCTCGACCGGCTCGGCGAGAGGATCGAGACGCTGAAGGCGCGCTACGCCGCCTATGACCATCCGGGCGCGCGGGAAATCTGCGCCTGGCTCGACGGGCGGTGGCATGTCACCGACGCGCTCGTCCAGACGCAGTAATCAGGCCCGCAGGGTCGCCCCGAGCTTCGCGGCCGCGGCGACGATCCGATCCGAAATGGCCTTGAGCTCTTCATCCGTGAAGCTCTTCTCGGCCGGCTGGAGCGCGATTTCGACGGCGAGCGACTTCTGCCCCTCGGGCACGTTCTGGCCGGTGAAGACATCGAACAGCCGGGCATCGACGATCGCAGCCTTGTCGGCGCCGCGCACCGCGCGCAGCAGATCGCCGGCGCGAGTATCGGCCGGGACCAGGAAGGCGAAGTCGCGCGTCACGCCCTGGAGCGCGGGCGGAGCATAGGCGCTGCGCATATGGCCGCTGGCCCGCCGCGCCGGGATCGCGTCCAGGAAAATCTCCGCCGCGACGGCATTGTCGAGATCGAACGCGCGGGCCAGCCGGGGATGGAGCGCGCCGAATTCGGCGAGCACCGCCTTCGGGCCGAGCGCGAACCGCCCGGATCGGCCGGGGTGATAGACTCCCGCCGGCGCCTCTCCGAGGATCTGGAGGCTGTCGGGCGCGCCTGCCGCGGCGAGCAGCGCCTGCGCCTCGGCCTTCGCGTCGAAGGCGTCGAATGCACCGCCCCCGCCCCGCCAGTCGCGCGGCCGGGCACCGGCGAGCACCAGCCCGAGCGTCAGCCGCTCGCCATCGGCGCAATAGCGCCGCCCGATTTCGAACAGCCGCACGCTGGGGGCGCCGCGCGCGAGGTTGCGGCGGGCCGCGCCGAGCAGCCCGGGGAGGAGCGAGGGGCGCATCGCCTTCAGATCCTCGCTGATCGGATTGGCGAGCGACCAGGGCGCGCCGCCGAACAGCGCCGCCTCATCCTCGGCGATGAAGCTCCAGGTCACCGCCTCGTCCAGCCCGCGCGCCGCGGCGGCACGGCGGACCTTGCGCTCGATCTTCTGCATCGGCGTCGCGGTGGGGCGGGCGACGCCGGCGGCGCGCGGCAGCGGGGTCGAGGGAATCCGGTCGAGCCCTTCGATCCGGATCACCTCCTCGACGATGTCGGCGGCGCCGTCCACGTCGCGACGCCATGACGGCACCGCGACCTGCCAGGGCGAATCGCGCGTGACCGTGAAGCCCAGCCGCTGGAGGATCTGTTGCTGCCGGTCCTCGGAGACGGCGACGCCGGCGAGCTTCTCGCAGCGCGCGGGATCATAGGCGATCGAGCGCGGCCGCAGCGGCGGCTCGCCCGCGCGAACGATCTGGGACGGCTCGCCGCCCGCAAGGTCGATCGCCATCTGCGTCGCGAGCGCGAGCCCGGCGTCGAGAAAGGCCGGATCGACGCCGCGCTCGAAACGGCTGCGCGCGTCGGAGGCGAGGCCGAGCTTCTGCCCCGTAAGCGCGATGCGCTCCGGTGTGAAATAGGCGCATTCGATGACGATGTCGGTCGTCGTCTCGCTCACCCCCGAATGCTCGCCGCCCATGATGCCGCCGATGTCGTGGACCGCGGCATCGTCGGCGATGACGGTGATCGAGGGATCGAGCCGATAGCTCTTGCCGTTGAGCGCCAGCACCTCCTCGCCGTCGCGCGCGCGGCGGGCGACCAGCGCGCCGTCCAGCTTCGCGAGATCGTAAACGTGGAGCGGCCGGCCGTAGGACAGCATGATATAATTGGTCATGTCGACCAGGGCGCTGATCGGCCGCTGGCCGACGGCCTTCAGCCGGCGCTGCAGCCAGGCCGGCGAGGCGCCGTTGCCGACGCCGCGCACGACGCGCCCGTAAAAGGCGGGGCAACCCTCGGGATCGTCGGTGCGGATCTCGATCGGGCAGGGGAAGGTCCCGGCGATGTCGGGCACCGCGACCGGCTTCAGCGTGCCGAGGCCGGCGGCGGCCAGATCGCGGGCGATGCCGTGGACACCCATCGCGTCCTGCCGGTTCGGCGTCACCGACACGTCGATCACCGGATCGTCGAGGCCGGCCCAGGCGGCGTAATTCGCCCCGACCGGCGCGTCGGCGGGAAGCTCGATAATGCCGTCATGGTCGTCGCCGAGCTCCAGTTCGCGGACCGAGCACATCATGCCGCGGCTCTCGACGCCGCGGATCGCCGCCACCTTCAGCGTGATGTCGCTACCCGGCACATAAGCGCCTGGCGCGCCGAAGACGCCCTTCAGGCCCGCGCGGGCATTGGGCGCGCCGCACACCACCTGCACCGGCGCGCCGCTGCCGTCGTCGACGCTGAGCACCTGGAGCTTGTCCGCCTGCGGATGCGGCGCGGCGCTCAGCACCTCGGCGACGATGAAGGGCGCGAGGCGATCGGCCGGGTTCTCGACGCTCTCGACCTCAAGCCCGATGGCAGTGAGCCTGTCGACGATCGCCGCGAGATCGGCGTCGGTGTCGAGATGGTCGCGAAGCCAGGAGAGGGTGAACTTCATGCCGGACTCCGATCGCCGCGAGCGCAGTCGAGCGGCGCCCATGATGAATCCGTGCCGGCGCCCCTCGACCTTGCCCGGGACGAGCGATGCTGTGGGCTGAACCCGACGTTCATGCGCTGACGCCTCCGCTCAGTGTCGGCACGTCGAGCGCGCCGAAGCCGTAATGTTTCAGCCAGCGCACGTCGCCGTCGAAGAAGGCGCGCAGATCGTCCATGCCATATTTGAGCATCGCCAGCCGATCGATGCCGCAGCCGAAGGCGAAGCCCTGCCATTCGTCGGGATCGAGCCCGCAGGCTGCGATGACGCGCGGATGGACCATGCCGGAGCCCAGAAGCTCCATCCACCTCTCGCTGCCGCCGAGCACCCGCCGGCCATTCTGGATCGTGTAGCCCACATCCACCTCGGCCGAAGGCTCGGTGAACGGGAAATAGGAGGGGCGCAGGCGAAGGACGATGTCGTCGCGCTCGAAATAGGCCTTGAGAAAGGTCTCGAGCGTCCATTTCAGATGGCCCATGTGGATGCCCCGATCGATGACGAGGCCTTCGACCTGGTGGAACATCGGCGTGTGCGTCGCGTCGCTGTCGGATCGATAGGTCCGCCCCGGCGCGATGATGCGGATCGGCGGCTCCTGCGACTGCATCGTGCGGATCTGCACGGGGGAGGTGTGGGTGCGAAGCACCTTCGCCTCCTCGCCCTCGCCGGCGCGGAGGTAGAAGGTGTCGTGCATCGCGCGCGCCGGATGCGTTTCCGGCATGTTGAGCGCGGTGAAATTGTGCCACTGGTCCTCGATCTCCGGCCCGGTCGCGACCGCGAAGCCGAGATCGGCGAAAATCTCGGCCAGCTCGTCCATCACCTGGCTCACCGGATGGACGGTGCCGCGCGCCCCGCTATCGACCGGCAGCGTCACGTCGATCGTCTCGCTCGCCAGCCGCCGTTCGAGCTCGGCATCGTCGAGCGCGGTCTTGCGCGCCGCGATCGCCGCGGTCACCGCCTCGCGAAGACCGTGGATGGCGGGGCCGCGAACCTGCCGCTCCTCCGGGCTCATGCCGCCCAGCGTCTTGAGCAGGGCGGTCACCGCGCCCTGCTTGCCGAGCGCCGCGACCCGCTCCGCCTCCAGCGCCGCCAGATCCCCGGCGCCCGCGATCCGGGCGAGCCAGTCGCGCGTCATCGTTTCGAGTTCTTCGTTCATCGACGAGCGGCCCTAAAGGACTTTCGGCGCGGATTGAAGCCGTCTAGCGTCGGGGGGCTTGCGGAGGCCGACGTGCAAGATTCTCCCTGGCCGTTGCTCACTGCGGCCGATCGACCGACCATCGTCACATTGCACTATTTCGCGCAGGTGATCGGCAAGGTGCCGACGGCCGTCCTGCCGTGGCGCAATCATGGCTGGCACCTGACGTTGCACCTCACGCCGCGCGGGCTTTCGACCGAGCCGGTCCACGCCCCGTCGGGGCCGTTCACGCTGGCGCTCGACCTCGTCGATTGCGCGCTGGTGCTCGAGGATCGATCGGGGCGACGCGCACTGCCCTTCGAGTCGATGACGGTCGCCGATTTCCATGCCGCCGCGATGACGATGCTCGCGAAGGCCGGCCATCGCGTTCGCATCCACCCCGCGCCCAATGAGGTCGATCCGGCCATCCCCTTCGCCGAGGACCGGGCGCCGCGCGCCTGCGAGCCCGATGTCGCCCGTCGCCTGCTCGGCGCGCTCGTCTCGGCCGATCGCGTGCTTCGGCTGTTCCGGTCATCCTTCCTCGGCAAGGTCAGCCCGGTCCATTTCTTCTGGGGCAGCTTCGACCTTGCCGTCACCCGCTTTTCGGGCCGGACCGCGCCGCGCCATCCCGGCGGGATCGTGAACCTGCCCGACGCAGTCACCCGCGAAGCCTATAGCCACGAGGTCTCAAGCGCCGGATTCTGGCCGGGCGGCGCCGGCGCGGAGGGCGGGCCGTTCTTCTATTCCTATGCTTATCCGACGCCCGAAGGCTTCGCCGAAGCCGGGGTGAGGCCCGAATCGGCACGCTTCGATGCCGCGCTCGGCGAGTTCGTGCTCGATTACGAGGCCGTACGCAGCGCGAGCGACCCCGACGCGGCGCTGCTCGCCTTTCTCGAATCGACCTATGAGGCGGCGGCCGATCTCGGCCGTTGGGATCGCGCGGCGCTCGAATGCCCGACGGGGCGGCCGGGCGTGCCGCGCGCCGTCTGAGCGCCGGCTCAGCGCGGCGCGAGCACCATCAGCATCTGGCGCCCTTCCATGCGCGGATGCTGTTCGACCTTCGCGATTTCGGCGACGTCCGCCTGGACCCGCTGGAGCAGCTGCATGCCAAGCTCGCCATGCGCCAGCTCGCGTCCGCGGAAGCGCAGCGTCACCTTCACCTTGTCGCCCTCGCCGATGAAGTCGTTCACCTTCTTCATCTTCGTATCGTAATCGTGATCGTCGATGTTCGGACGCATCTTGATCTCCTTGATCTCCTGCGTCTTCTGGGTCTTGCGGGCGAGGTTCGCCTTCTTCTGCGCCTCGTACTTGAATTTCCCGACATCGAGGAACTTGGCGACGGGCGGGTCCGCGTTGGGCGAGACCTCGACGAGGTCGAGCCCGGCCTCAGCGGCCTGCTCGATCGCCTCGGCGGTCAGCATGACGCCGAGATTCTCGCCATTTTCGTCGATCACGCGAACGCGCGGCGAGCTGATGAATTCGTTGAAGCGGGGGCCGTTCATCGGCGGGGCGGCGAGGCGCCGGTTCATTGGCGGACGTATGTTGGCTTCTCCTGATGCCCAAATGGTTCCTCCACCTAGTCGTTCGGGCGAGGATTTGAAAGATGCGGCGATCCGCGCGCGCAAATTAGCGGCGCAGGTCGGGCGGCAGCGCCTCCAGGCGAAGCCGATCGACCAGCGCGTCGAGGGCAATCACCTCCTGCTTCGCGCCTTCGCCGAGCGGGCGGAGCGCGATCGTGCGCTCGTCGGCCTCGCGCTTGCCGACGACGAGCAGGTAGGGGACGTGGGCGAGGCTGTGCTCACGCACCTTGTAGTTGATCTTCTCGTTGCGGGTGTCGGCCTCGGCGCGAAGGCCCGCGGCCTCGAGCTTCGCCACCACCTCCTTCGCATAATCATCGGCGTCGGAGACGATCGTCGCGACCACCGCCTGGACCGGCGCGAGCCAGAGCGGGAAGCGGCCGGCATGATGTTCGATCAATATGCCGATGAACCGCTCGAACGTGCCGAGGATCGCGCGGTGGAGCATCACCGGGCGGTGACGCTCGCCATCCTCGCCGACATAGCTCGCGTCGAGCCGCTCGGGCAGCACTTCGTCCGCCTGGATCGTGCCGACCTGCCAGGTTCGGCCGATCGCATCGGTCAGGTGGAATTCGAGCTTCGGCGCATAGAAGGCGCCCTCGCCGGGAAGTTCCTCCCAGCCATAATCCGCGGTGTCGCGACCGGCGGCATGGACGGCGTCGCGAAGCACCTGCTCCGCCTTGTCCCACATCTCGTCGCTGCCGAACCTTTTCTCCGGCCGAAGCGCGAGCTTGATCGCGTAGGAATCGAAGCCGAGGTCCCGGTAGACGCTGTCGAGCAGGTCGCAGAAGGCCCGGATCTCGTCGATCAGCTGGTCCTCGCGACAGAAAATATGGGCATCGTCCTGGGTGAACTGGCGCACGCGCATGATGCCGTGGAGCGCGCCGTGCGGCTCGTTGCGGTGGCAGCAGCCGAATTCGGCGAGGCGGATGGGCAGCTCGCGATAGGAGGTGATCCCCTGCTTGAAGATGAGGACGTGCGCCGGGCAGTTCATCGGCTTCAGCGCCATCAGGTCGCCGGTCCCGGAGAGGACGGGGCCGTCCTCGTCGGTCGAGGGGATCTCGTCGGGAACGACGAACATGTTCTCGCGATATTTGCCCCAATGGCCCGAGCGCTCCCACTGGCGCGCGTCCATGAGCTGCGGGGTCTTCACCTCGACATAGCCGGCAGCGTCCAGCCGGCGGCGCATATAGGCTTCGAGCTGGCGCCAGATCAGGAATCCCTTGGGGTGCCAGAAGACGCTGCCATGCGCTTCGGACTGAAGGTGGAACAGGTCCATCTCCTGGCCGATCTTGCGGTGATCGCGCTTCGCCGCCTCTTCGAGCCGGACGAGATGCGCGTCGAGCTGCTTCTTGTTGAGCCAGCCGGTGCCGTAGATGCGCGAGAGCTGCGGATTGTTCTGGTCGCCGCGCCAATAGGCGCCCGACACGCGGGTCAGCTTGAACGCCTGCGGATCGAGCTTGCCGGTCGAGGCGAGGTGGGGACCGCGGCACATGTCGAGCCATGCGTCCTCGCCGCGGCCGGCGCGATAGACGGTCAGCTCCTCGTCCTCGGGCAGCTCGGCGGCCCATTCGGCCTTGAAGGCCTCGCCCTGCCGCGTCCAGCGATCGATCAGCTGCTCGCGCGTCCAGACCTCGCGAATCAGCGGCTCGTCGCGCGCGATGATGCGCCGCATCTCCTCCTCGATGACCGGCAGGTCCTCCTCGGTGAAGGGCCCGCGATCGGGGGCGGGCGCGAAATCATAATAGAAGCCGTCGTCGGTCGCCGGGCCGAAGGTGATCTGGGTGCCGGGGAACAGGCGCTGCACCGCCTCGGCGAGGACGTGGGCATAATCGTGACGAACGAGCTCGAGCGCCTCCTTCTCGTCGCGGGCGGTGACGATGGCGAGGCTGGAATCCTTCTCCAGCGGCCGGGCGAGATCGCGCACTTCGCCGTCGACCTTCGCGGCGAGCGCGGCCTTGGCGAGGCCGGGGCCGATTGCCGCCGCGATGTCCGCCGGGGTCGTTCCCGGCGCGACCTCGCGCACGGAGCCGTCGGGAAGCGTGATCGAAAGCATGTCCATCGGGTCGTTCCTGTCCTTCGCGCGCCTAATGCACGGCTCGGCGCCTGAGGAAAAGAGCGGAACGGGAGAGCGGCGCCGGCCCACCCGTTCCCGGGCGGGCGCCGGCCCGTCGCGTCAGCCGGTGACGCGCGCGCCGATCGCCCCCGGGAGGCCCGGGGTGACGGTCGTGGTCGTGGTTGCGCGGCCGCGTGCCATGCGACGGATATAGGCTCCGCCCGCAGCGGCGGCAAGCCGCGCGGGCGGAGGCGCTGGCGATCAAGCGTGACAAGTATGCTTGACAGGCTGCCGCCCGGCACGTAAAGCGACCTTTACAAAATGAAAAGGACGCCTTCCATGGCCTTCGATGCCGAACTTTCACCAGCGCCGCGCGGCCGCCTCATTGTCGCGATGATTCTGTTCGTTGCGCTGATGGGCCTCATGCCGGCCCTCACCAATATGTGGCGCGTCGAGGGCTGGGCCCTGATTCCCCTGTGGATCCCGGCGCTTGCCGCGCTGATGTGGATGGGGCGCGAAGCCGCCCTCTATTCGCGCCGAAAAGGCTGCGCGACGCCCGCCGCGATGGCCTATTCCCGCCGCGCATTGCCGCTGTCGGCCGCTTATGTGATCGGATTGCTGGGGGCGATCACGGCGCATGATCGGCTCCATGTGGACGGCCCGGCGCTCTATGCGATCGCCATCGTGCCGGCGCTGCCGCTGCTCGGGGTGATCTGGGCTCTCGGCCGCCTGCTCGTCGAGGAGACGGACGAATATCAGCGCGCGCTCGCGGTGCGAAAGATGCTGGTCGCGACCTGCTTCCTGCTCGTCGTCGCGACGATCTGGGGCTTTTTCGAGGATTTCGGACTCGCGCCGCATCTGCCCGCTTATTGGGCGTTCATCGTCTGGTGCGTCGGCCTCGGCCTCGGCGGGATCATCAACAAGGCGCGGAAATGAAGAACCGGCTCAGGGTGCTTCGCGCCGAGCGCGACTGGAGCCAGCAGGACCTGGCCGACCGGCTCGGCGTCTCGCGCCAGAGCGTCAACGCGATCGAGACGGGGAAATACGATCCCTCGCTCCCGCTCGCTTTCAGGATCGCCGGCCTGTTCGGCCAATCGATCGAAGCCATTTTCGAAGATCCAGCAACGGAGTGACCCAAATGCATATCTGCCGACTCCTCGCTTTCGCGAGCCTTGCCTGTTGCGCGACCCCGATTCTCCATGCCCAGGCGCCGGCCAGCCCGCCCGCCACCGTTCCGGCGAGCGCATCGGCCGAGACCCGGCTCGCCCATATTTCGGTGGTGTCGATCGGCAGCGGCGATCCGGTGGTCCTCATTCCCGGCCTCGCCAGCCCGCGCGCGGTGTGGGACGGGATCGCGCCGGAGCTCGCGCGCGGCCACCGTGTCCTCCTCGTCCAGGTCAACGGCTTCGGTGGCGACGATCCCGGCGCCAACCGTTCGGAAGGGACGCTGGCGGGAATCACGTCGGACATCGTTCGCTATCTCGACGACAATCATATCCGAAGCACCGCCGTCATCGGCCACTCGATGGGCGGGCTGGTCGGCATGATGCTGGCGCGCGATCATGGCGATCGCATTTCGAAGCTGATGATCGTCGATTCGCTCCCTTTCCTCGGCACGCTGATGGGCCCGGGGGCGAGCGTCGATTCGCTCCGTCCGGTCGCGCAGCAGATGCGCGATGCGATCGCCAACGGGAATGGGGCCCAGCCTTCGCCGCCGAACATGTCGCTGACCGACTCCGGCCGCGCGCAGATCGGCGCCTGGCTCAACGCCTCGAACCGGGCGGCGGTCGGCCAGGCGCTCTATGAGGACATGACGACCGATCTGCGCGGCGACGTCCCCGCCATCGGCCGGGTGCCGACGACCGTGCTCTATGCGGTGCCCGATCCGGCGCGCGCCGCGATGTTCCAGTCCGTCTTCGCCGGCGCCTATGCCGCCGCGCCCTCGATCCGCGTCGTGCCGGTGGAAGGCGCCGCCCACTTCATCATGCTCGATCAGCCCGAGCGTTTCCGCGCGGCGGTGGATTCGTTCCTCGCCGGCTAGCCACCCTGTCGGTCGTGGCGCGGCGCTGCTAAGGCCCGCGCCATGACCGATTTCTCCTACCTTGCCGGCGCGGACGGGCGGATGCTCGCCTATCGCCATCGTGCGGGCCGCGGGCCGTGCCTCGTCTTCCTGCCCGGCTACATGTCCGACATGGAGGGGACGAAGGCGCTCGCGCTCGATGCCTGGGCCGAAGCGCAGGGGCGCGCCTTCCTTCGCTTCGATTATGGCGGTTGCGGCCAGAGCAGTGGCGATTTCGAGGCGCAGACGCTCGCCGGCTGGCTCGGCGACGTGCTCGCGATGATCGATCAGGTGGCCGGCGGCGACGTCGTGCTCGCCGGATCGTCGATGGGCGGCTGGCTGATGCTCCATGCCGCGCTGGCGCGGCCACGGGCGGTGAAGGGCCTGGTCGGCATTGCTGCTGCACCCGATTTCACCGGCTGGGGCTTCACCGAGGCGCAGAAGATGACGATCCTTCGCGACGGCAGGCTGGTGGAGGACTCGCCTTATGGCGATACGCCCTATGTCACCACGCGCGTCTTCTGGGAAAGCGGCGAGGCGATGCGGATGATGCACGCGCCGATCGACATCGGATGCCCGATCCGCCTGCTCCACGGCCAGCGCGACGCCGACGTGCCCTGGACGTGGGCGCCCGAAATCGCCCGCCTCGTGCGTTCAGACGATGTGCAGGTGACGCTCGTCAAGGACGGCGATCACCGCCTTTCGCGCGAGAGCGACATCGCGCTGCTGACCGCGACCGTCGCGGGCCTGATGGAGCAAATCGGCTAGATGCCCTTCCCACCGCTGATCCTCATCGCCGGCCTCCAGGCGACTGCCAACCCGGTGCCCGACGCCGAGACGCGCGCGCGCTATCGCGCCTGCGTCGATCAGGTGCGCGCCTCGCCCGAGGCGGGGCTCGAGGCCGCCAGCGGCTGGCGGATCGTCGGCGGCGGCATCTATGCGCGCCAGTGCATGGGCCTTGCCTATGTCGCGCTGGAGCGGTGGCGCGAAGCGGCCGAGGATTATGAGCAGGCCGCCGGGGAGCTTGGCGCCGCCGATGCCCGCGCGCCCGATTTCTGGGTCCAGGCCGGCAATGCCTGGCTTGCCGGCGGCGAAGCCGCGCGCGCGATCCAGGCCTTCGATGCGGCGCTGCGGAGCGATGCGCTCTCCGATCAGATGCGTGGCGAGGTGCGGCTCGATCGCGCCCGCGCGCTGGTCTCGCTCGGCAGCCTCGACGCGGCGCGCGCCGATCTCGATCAGGCGCTGACGCTTGTCGCCGACGATCCGATGGCCTGGTATCTTTCCGCCGCGCTGGCGCACCGCCAGCACGAACCGCGCGCGCAGGCCGATATCGAACATGCCCTCAGGCTCGCGCCCGACAATCCCGATGCGCTGTTGCTGGCCGGCACGATCGCCGGCGAGGCGGGGCATATGGACGAGGCCGAGCGCTTGTACCGACGCGTCGTCGCTGCGGCCCCGGACAGCGACGCCGGCCGCGCCGCCGCGGCGAGTCTTGCGACGGTTCACGAGGTCGAGGCGCCGGCGGCGGCGTCCTTGCCGGAGGCCTCGTCACCGCCGCCGGCGCCGTCGCCTCATTCGAGATAGAAGTCGATCGTCGTCACGACGCGCACCTTCTGGAGCGGCGAGCTGTTGTCGCCACCGCCATCCTCGCCGCCGGCGCCGTCACGCGCGCCGATCGAGAAATAGCCCTGGGTGGCCGATCGGATCGCGCCGACCTGGCTCCCTGAATCGCGCGCGAACTGCTCGGCCGCGTGCCGGGCATCGCGGGTCGAATCGGCGATCATCTGCGGCTTGATCTCGTTCAGCCGGGTGAAGGTGTAGGTCATGCCCGATCCGCCCTGCAGCGGCACGCCCTGGCGGATGAGATCGAACTGGCGGGCATAGGCACGCTGCGCGCGCATCACGTCATTGCTTCGGAACTGAAGGTTGCGATTGATCGAATAGATCTGCGCCTGACGATCGCTGTCGTAGCGCGAGCTGACCGATCCGCCGCCGTCGGTGACGACCTCCGCCGGGAATCCCGCCGCGCGGAAAAAGGCGCGAATCTTGGCGGTGTCGCTTTCGATGTCGTTCTGGACGGCGGCAAGATCGGTGCCTTCGCGGCCGAAGCCGATCGACCAGGTGGCGAGATCGGCGGTGACGTCGCGCTCGGCAAGGCCGCGCATGGTGACGGCGCGATCGGCCATCCGGGCGCGCCTGAGGCCATCGCCGAGCAGATAGCCGCCGATGACGATGCCGAGGCCGAGAATGGCCGCGGCGATGAGCGCGGCTCGGTTGCCGCGCAGGATTTCAGTCATTGATCCCCTCCTTGAATGCGGCCGCGCCCGATGCGCGGCGGCCACGGGGGAATCGCATGACGGCGATGAACCGTGCATTTATGACGACGAAGCGTTTATCCGATCATGTCGTCGAGGATCGCGGTCCTGCGTTCGGTCAATGCGGCGGCAAGGCTGCTGCGCGCGACACGGGGATAGCGAAGCGCGGCGAAGGCGAGAAAGGCATCACGATAGGTGATCCAGGCGCGCTGGGTGCGCTGGATGTCGCTCCAGCCGACCGTGCCGCCCATGTCGCCGATCCCGCGCCGGGCTGCGGCATAGGCCTGGTTGAGCCGGCGATCGGCGGCGGCGAATTCGGCCGCGCTGGCCGCGGGCAGCCTCCCTGCTTCGAGGAGGCGCAACAGACCGAGAAATTCCGCCCGCGCCGATTCGGTGGATTCGGTGGCCATCGCCACCCGCGCGCTGCCCGACATGTCGGTCTCGCTCGTGCCGCGAAGCGCCGCATAGGCATCGCGCGCGGCGAGGAGCGCGGCGAAGGACCGCCGGACCGGCGGCGGCCAGGTGCGGGAAATGCGGGCGATCTCGGCGGCGCGCCCCGCCTCGGCGATGGCGGCGTCGTGGCTGGCGCAATAGCCCATGGCGAGGCCGCTGGTGATGTCGTTGCAGTAGCTGAAGTCGCGCCCCTGCCAATTCCGCGCCTTCAGATCGGCAAGGTGGCTGATCCGACCGTCCATCTCCGCCGGGGCGCCGTCCAGCCCGCAGGCGAAACGGGTTGCGAGATCGAGGTCGCGGCGCGCGCCGACGCCGTTCGCATAGATCGTCATCAGCATGACGTTTCCGGAGAAGGGTGCGTCGGCGCGGCCCTCGGCAATCTCCGCATAGGCGCACAGCCGCGCCCGGACCGGATCGGCAGGAATGCCGATCCCGTAATAGAGCGCCTCCGACGAACAGCCGCGCAGGCTCCCGCGCGTCCCCGCGTCCGGCAGGTCGGCAGGCGGCGGTGCATGTCCCTGGAGCGACCGGCACAGGGCGCGGCTCCGGGCATAATCGGCAGCGAACGGATCGTCCCCGGCCGGCGTCCCCCAATCCTGCGCGAGCGCGACGCCGCCAAGGGCGATCGCGGACAGGCCCACGATCATGGCTTTGATCTTCATGCCGGCCCCCCATCTGTGGCACAGCGCGAGCCTAAGGCGCGGGCGTGCGACTCACAATGCGCCGGGGAAGATCGAACCATGAAATATCTCCACACCATGATCCGCGTCACCGATCCCGATTCCACTGTGCGTTTCTTCAACCTTCTCGGCCTGGAAGAGACGCGGCGGATGGAGAGCGAGAAGGGGCGCTTCACCCTCATCTACCTCGCCGCGCCCGACGACGAAGCGGAGGTGGAGCTCACCTACAATTGGGACCCGGAGGAATATTCCGGCGGGCGCAATTTCGGCCACATCGCCTTTCAGGTCGACGATATCTACGCGACCTGCCAGCGCCTGAAGGACGCGGGAGTCACCATCAACCGGCCGCCGCGCGACGGCCATATGGCCTTCGTTCGCACGCCCGACGGCATCTCGATCGAGCTGCTTCAGGACGGCTATCTCGAGCCGGCCGAGCCATGGGCCTCGATGCCGAACACGGGGACGTGGTGAGCTGGACCGATCGGCGCTGGATCGACCTTGCCGGCGCCGCGACGCCGATCATCCAGGCGCCGATGGCCGGCGCGGGCGGCGTCGACCTCGCCGTCGCGGCGATGCGTGGCGGCGGGGTCGGCTCGCTCCCCTGCGCGCTTTTGACGCCGGATGCGGTACGCGAGCAGGTCGCCATGCTGCGGGCGCGCGCCACCGGCCCGATCAATCTCAATTTCTTCTGCCACACGATGCCGCCGCCGCCCGACGAAGCGGACTGGCGCGCGCTCCTGAGCCCCTATTATGCGGAATATGGCGTGGGCCCCCCCGATGAGGCGCCGCCGCTGCGGCTGCCGTTCGACGCGGCGATGTGCGCGGTCGTGGAGGAGGTGCGGCCCGACATCGTCAGCTTCCACTTCGGGCTTCCGGACCGCCCTTTGCTCAAGCGCGTCCGGGCCGCGGCACGGCTCGTCATCGCCAGCGCGACCGGAGTCGAATCGGCGCGGCGACTCGCGGCGGCCGGCGTCGATGCGGTGATCGCGCAAGGCTGGGAAGCGGGCGGACATGCCAGCGACTGGCTGCCCACCGATGCCGGCGCGCCGATGGGGCTGATGGCGCTGGTGCCGCAGATCGCCGATGCGGTGGGCGTGCCGGTGATCGCGGCGGGCGGGATCGCCGACGCGCGCGGGATCGCGGCGGCGCTGGCGCTCGGCGCGAGCGCGGTGCAGCTCGGGACCGCCTATCTCCACTGCCCCGAAAGCCTGATCCATCCGGCGCACCGCGCGGCACTCGCCGGGCCCGAGGCGGAGCTGACCGCCTTCACCAACCTGATCAGCGGCGGCCGTGCGCGCGGCCTGCCCGGCCGGCTGACCCGCGATCTCGGCCCGATCCGGGCGGAAGCGCCGCCTTATCCTTATGCCGCGAGCGCGCTCGCGCCGCTGCGCCAGGCCGCCGAGGCGGAAGGCGACCTTTCGTTCAGCCCGGCCTGGGCAGGGCAATCGGCGCGGCTCGGCCGGGCGGGCGAGCCCGCCGAGGCGCTGACCCGGCGGCTGGCCGCCGAGGCGCTGGCCTTGCTCGGCGCGAAGGCGTAGGTCGTGGCGATGCTCGACATCGTCCGGATCCCGGTTCTTTCGGACAATTATGTGTGGCTGGTCCATGACCGGGCCAGCGCCGAAACCGTCGTCGTCGATCCAGCGCTCGCCGATCCGGTGATCGAAGCGGCCGCGGCGCGCGGCTGGCGGATCACGCAGATCTGGAACACGCACTGGCATGGCGATCACACCGGCGGCAATGCCGCGATCAAGGCGGCGACCGGCTGCGCGATCACGGGCCCCGCCGCCGAAGCGGCGCGCATTGCGACGCTGGACAGGTTGGTCAGGGAAGGGGACGAGGTGCGGATCGGCGCGCATATCGCGAGGGTGCTGGAGGTCCCGGCGCACACGGCCGGCCACATCGCCTACCATCTGGCGGAGGATTCGGTCCTGTTCATCGGCGATACGTTGTTCGCGATGGGATGCGGGCGGCTGTTCGAGGGGACGCCGGCGCAGATGTTCGCGAATATGCGCAGGCTGGAGGCGCTGCCCGGGGACACGCAGGTCTATTGCGCGCACGAATATACGCTCGCCAACGCACGTTATGCGCGGGTCGCGGAGCCCGACAACCAGGCGATTTCCGACCGGCTGCTGCGGGTCGAGGCCGCCCGCGCCGTCAATGAGGCGACGGTGCCGACGACGATCGCGATGGAGCGGGCGACCAATCCGTTCATGCGCGCCGGCACGGTCGAGGAGCTGGCCCTTCGGCGCGCCGCCAAGGACGCGTTCAAGGGCTGAACCCGAACCGGCCCCGTTCGTTTTGGCCGCATGGCGGGATGGAGGCGAAGATGAAGACAGTGGCAATGATCGCGGTCGCCGGCATGGCGCTGGGCGGCCTTGCCGCGACCGCCGCATCGCAGGCGTCGCAGGGCCCGGAGGCGCGCGAGCAGGACCGGGCGGCGCGGCTTCTGGAGGGGCGCACGGCCGAACCGGTCGTCCATTGCGTCGATCAGCGCCGGCTCGGCGGCAATCGCTCGCTCGCCAATGGCGACATCCTGTTCGGCGACGCGAGCTCAAGCATCGTCTATGTGAACCATCCGTCCGGCGGATGCCCGGAGCTTGGTTCCGACCGCTATCTCGTCACCCGCTCGCCGACCGGGCAGCTGTGCGCCGGCGATATCGTGACGGTGCGGGAGACCGGGCCGGGCGGGATCGAGACGGGCTCCTGCGCCCTCGGCGATTTCACGCCTTATCGCCGCGCGCGACGATAGCGATCAGCGCTTGTAGAGGGCGTCGAGGCGCTCTCCGTAAATGCCCCGGATGACGTGGCGCCGGATCTTGATCGACGGCGTCAGCTGCTCGTTCTCGACCGTGAACGGCTCGTCGGCGACGATGAAGCGGCGCACCTTCTCGATCACGGACAGGTCGGCATTGACCCGGTCGACCGCGGCGGAAAGCGCCCGGATGAAGTCCGGATCGGTCTTCATGTCGGCGAACTTGCAACTGCGCTTGTTGGCGGCGCACCAGTCGGCCGACCATTCGGGATCGGGGACGATCAGGCCGACGACATAGGGCCGCTTGTCGCCGACGACCATCGCCTGCAGGATCTCGCCCTGAAGGGTCAGCATCCCCTCGATCTTCTGGGGCGAGACATTGTCGCCCTTGTCGAGGACGATGATGTCCTTCTTGCGATCGGTGATGACGATGCGGCCCTTCTCGTCGAGATAGCCGACATCGCCGGTGTGCAGCCATCCGTCCTGGAGCGCGCGGGCGGTCTCCGCCTCGTTGCGCCAATAGCCCTTCATGACGAGCTCGCCCCTGACCAGGATCTCGCCGTCCTCGGCGATCTTCACCTCGGTGTTGAGGAGCGGCGGGCCGACGGTGCTCATCTTCAATCCGACCTTGGGCCGGTTGCACGAGATGACCGGCGCCGCCTCGGTCTGGCCATAGCCCTGGAGGAGCGTGAGCCCGAGCGCGTGGAAGAAGATGCCGACCTCGGGATTGAGCGGTGCCCCGCCCGAGACCATCGCCTTGATCCGCCCGCCGAAGCGCGCCGCGATCCTGGGGCGGACGGTGCGGCTGAGGAATAGGTCCATGGGCCGATCCCACAGAGGAACGTGGCCGGCATAGTCCTTGGCGCCGATCGAAAGCGCGCGATTCAACAGGTAGGCCTTGAACCGCCCCTCCTTCTCGACGGCGTTGAGGATGCGCTGGCGGAGCACCTCGAAGAGGCGGGGAACGACGACCATGATCGTCGGCCGCACCTCCTCGATATTGGTCGCGAGCTTCTCCAGCCCTTCCGAATAATAGATCTGCGCGCCGAGCCCGATCGGGAACATCTGCCCGCCCGTATGCTCGTAAGCGTGGCTGGCGGGCAGGAAGGAGAGGAAAATCTCCTCGCCCCAGCCGAAATCCTCGGAAATCAGGGCGGCGCAGGCCTCGACATTGTGGAGGATCGCGCCGTGATGCTGCATCACCCCGCGCGGCGCGCCGCCGGTCCCCGAGGTGTAGATGAGGCAGGCGAGATCGTCGCGCGTGAAGGTCGCTTGCGCCGCGCAGGCTTCGGCATCGAGCGTTTCGGCGGCGATCAGCTGGGCGCGAGCGTGAAAGCGGACGGTGCCGCTCTGCGCCGCGGGTAAAGGATCCATGCCGATCACATGCTCGCAGGCATTGGCGCGGATGGCGGCCGGAAGCAGCGGCTTGGCGAGCTTCGTCGTCGACACGATCACGCAGCGCGCGCCGCTATCGTCCAGGATATGCTGATGATCGCGTTCGGTATTGGTGCTGTAGGCCGGGACGGTGACGCATCCGGCGGCCATGATCGCGAGATCGCTCATCAGCCATTCGGGCCGGTTTTCGGACACGAGCATCACCCGGTCGCCCGGGTTGAGACCCAGCCGCCTGAGCGCCGCCGACAGCCGCGCGACCTCCGACGCCGCGTCGCGCCAGCTTATCGATCGCCATTCGCCGTCCTGCTTGGCCCAGAGGAAGGGCGCATCGCCCTTCTCGCGGGCGCGCGCGAAGAACATCGCGACCAGGTTCGGAAAATGTTCGAGCAGCCGCATCCTGTCCCCTCCAGGCGCGTGGGATTTCCCTTACGTCACCCGACTCGGAGCCTAGCCGCCTTATTCCGCGATGGCGACACCTTCGCTGCGCGGATCGGCGGCGCCGATCCAGCGGCCGTCCACCCGCTCGATCGCGTTCGCCTTGAAGCCGGAGGGGATGGGAACGATCTGGTGACCCATCCGGGTGAGCTGCGGCGCCATCGCCTCCAGCCGGGTGCCGCGCTCGATCAGCACGCGATCGCCCCAGCCGAGGATGAAGGGCTGCGCGATCGCCTCCTGCGCCGACATGTGCCAGTCGATCACGCCGATGATCGCCTTGGCGACCTGGCCGATGATCGTCGGCCCGCCGGCCGCGCCGACGGCGAGGCGGATGCTTCCGTCGGGATTGTAGACGATGGTCGGCGACATCGAGCTCATCGGCCGCTTGCCCGCCTCGGGCCGGTTGGCGACCGGCGCGCCATCACGCATCGGCGCGAAGGTGAAGTCGGTAAGCTCGTTGTTCAGCACATAGCCGCCCGTGGTGAGCCCCGATCCCCACGGGCCTTCCACCGTGGAGGTGTAGGAGGCCATGTCGCCGTCGCTGTCGACGACGACGAAATGCGTGGTCGAATGGACCTCGTCCGAGGGCGCGGTGGTCTGCGTCGCGGCGCCCGGCGGCGTGCCCGCGGCAACATGCTCCATCACATGGTCCGGGGAGATGAGCTGGCTGCGCTCGGCCAGATAGTGATCGTCGATCAGCCCGGCGATCGGCACACGGACGAAATCGGGATCGCCGACATAAGTGTCGCGATCGGCATAAGCGAGCCGCTCGGATTCGGCGATCAGATGCCAGGATACGGGATTGTCCGGGCCGAGCGCGGACATGTCGAACCGCTCGAGCTGCTTCAGGATCGCGAAGACCGTGGTCGCGCCGGACGAGGGCGGGCCCATGCCGCAGATGCGATAGCCGCGATAGGTGCCGCACACGGCCGGCCGTTCCTTGACCTCATAAGCGGCAAGATCGCCGGTCTGGATCACCGCGGGATTGCGCGGCGCGTTGCGCGCCGTGTTGACCAGCGCCTGGGCATTGGGCCCGGTATAGAACCAGTCGGGGCCGAGCCGGGCGATCTGCTCCAGCGTCGCCGCGAGCTCGGGATTGCGGATGACGGTGCCGACCGGCTTGGGCGTGCCATCGGGCTGGTAATAATGGTTGCGGCTCCAATCGGTCATCCGCGCGAGCGCGTTCGGCATGGCGAGCATGTCGTGCATCCGCTGCGTGATCGCGAAGCCGTCGCGGGCAAGGCGGATGGCGGGCTCGAACAGGCGCGCCCAGGGCAGCCGGCCATGCTCCTCATGGGCGCGCTCGATCAGGCGGAGATTGCCCGGAACGCCGACGCTGAGGCCGCCCGGCACCGCATCGGCATGGGCGCGGGGCTGGCCGTTGGCGTCGAGGAAATAGCGTTCGGTCGCCGCCATCGGCGCGGTCTCGCGGCCGTCGAGGGTGGAGACCTCCCGGCTCGCCTGATCGTGATAGACGAGGAAGCCGCCGCCGCCGATGCCCGAGCTTTGCGGTTCGACCACGGTCAGCGCCAGCATGGTCGCGGCGGCGGCGTCGGCGGCGCTCCCGCCGGCCCGAAGGATATCGACCCCGGCCTGGGCCGCGCGCGGATCGGCGGCCGACACCATCCCCCGCGTCGACGTGACCGGCGCGCGCGGCGCTGCGAGCGGCGCGGTACCGGGGACCTCCTGCGGGCGCGCCGGCCCGGCGGCGAGCGCGCCGGAAAGGAGGGCGGCAAGAAGGAAACGCTTCATCATCAGCTATGACCTTTCAACCCCGATCGCCTCCTCCAAGCGCGCAAAGCCTTCGCGCGCAAGCAAAAGTTTCAATTCGCGATTGATCCGGCGGGCGAGGCCCGGGCCTTCGTAGACCATGGCGGTGTAGAGCTGCACCAGGCTGGCCCCGGCCCGGATCCGCGCCAGCGCGTCCGCCCCGCTCGCGATCCCGCCGGCCGCGATCAGCGGCAGCGTGCCGCCGGTCGCCTTCGCGAAATCGCGAAGCCGCGCGAGGGCGAGCGGCCCCAGCGGCGCGCCGGAGAGACCACCCGCCTCGTCGCGCTGCGGCGATTTGAGGATTGGCCGGCTCACCGTCGTGTTGGCGACGATCAGCGCGTCGACGCGTCGATCGATCGCGACCCGCGCGATCGCGTCGATATCCGCCGGCACCAGATCGGGCGCGAGCTTGAGGAAGACGGGCGGGCCGGCGCCGCGCGCCTCGATCACGGCTTCGAGCAGGGCGTCGAGCGCGCCGGCATCCTGCAGCGCGCGAAGGCCGGGCGTATTGGGCGAGGAGATGTTGACGGTGAGATAATCGGCCACGCCCGTCATCGCGCGGACGCCCGCGGCATAATCCGCGATCCGGTCCTCGCTGTCCTTGTTGGCGCCGATATTGACGCCGACAAGGCCTCCCGCGCCGCCGGCGAGCCGCGTCGCCGCCTCAGCCTGCCCGCGATTGTTGAAGCCCAGGCGATTGATCACGCCGCGGTCCTCGACGAGGCGGAACAGGCGCGGCCTGGGATTGCCGGGCTGTGGGCGCGGGGTGAGCGTTCCGACCTCGACGAAGCCGAAGCCGAGCCCGAGCATCTGCCGGAAAACCTCGGCATTCTTGTCGAAGCCGGCGGCAAGGCCCACCGGGTTGGGAAAGGAAAGCTCGGCGACGCGCATCGCCAGCGCCGGATCGGGCGGCGGCGGCGCGGCCGGCCGCCGCCGCTTGAGCGCGGCGATCGCGAGAGCGTGAGCGCGCTCCGCGTCGAGCGCGAAGGCGAGGGGGCGGACAAGCGGGTAAAGCGCCATCGCGCGCGCCTATGGCACAGATGGGTGCCCGCTGTTTAGCCCTCCCTCTCGAAGCAGCGCGCGGACAGGATTGGCGGCTTGATTTCGGATCGCCGAACGACCAGATGCCCAATCGGAACGAATCGCTCCGATTTGGCTGCGGCGGCGGTTCGTGCGCGTGGGGAGCGCGCCGGAGAGACATGAGACTGACGAGCCTAGCCGATTATGCGGTCGTGATGATGGCCGCCGCCGCGCGCCGCGATCCGGGCGCGCGCCTTTCCGCGACTTTGCTCGCCGAGGAAACCGGGATCCCGCTGCCCACCGCGCAGAAGCTCACCGCCCGCCTCGCCGCGGCCGGCCTGCTCGAAACCGCGCGCGGCACGGGGGGCGGCCTGCGGCTCACCCGCACCGCCGCGGCGATCAGCCTCGCCGACATTATCGAGGCGGTCGAGGGACCGATCCAGATGACGACCTGCGTCGATGCGGAGCGCCACGATTGCGCTCTCGAAAAGGCCTGCCAGGTTCGCCCGCACATGGGCATCGTCAACGATGCGGTGCGCGGGGCGTTGGCGGCGGTTTCGCTCGACCAGCTTTCTTGTGCGCCTGCGCAGGCAGGAGCCCAGCACTGGACCCCTGCTTTCGCAGGGGAACAGGTGAATTGATGAGCGAGGTCCGCAACAAGGAGGCGATCGAGGCGGCCGAGCGCGCCGCGAAATACGAATGGGGCTTCTCCTCCGATATCGAGCAGGAGTTCGCGCCCAAGGGGCTGAGCGAGGACACGATCCGATTCATCTCGGCGAAGAAGCAGGAGCCGGAATGGATGCTGGACTGGCGCCTGAAGGCCTATCGCGCCTGGCTGACGATGGAGGAGGTGAGCTGGGCGAAGCTCGACATCCCGCCGATCGATTTCCAGGACGCTTATTATTACGCCGAGCCCAAGAAGAAGCCGACGCTCGCCTCATTGGACGAGCTCGATCCCGAAATCCGCCGCACCTATGAAAAGCTCGGCATCCCGATCGAGGAGCAGAAGGTGCTCGCCGGCGTCGAGGGCGCGCGCAAGGTCGCGGTCGATGCGGTGTTCGACAGCGTCTCGGTCGCGACGACCTTCCGCGAGGAGCTGGAAGCCGCCGGCGTCATCTTCCGATCGATCAGCGAGGCGATCCGCGAATTTCCGGATCTCGTCCGCAAATATCTGGGCAGGGTGGTGCCGCAGCGCGACAATTATTACGCCTGCCTCAACAGCGCCGTCTTCTCCGACGGCACCTTCGTCTATGTGCCGGAGGGCGTGCGCTGCCCGATGGAGCTTTCCACCTATTTCCGGATCAACGCCGAGAATACGGGGCAGTTCGAGCGCACGCTCATCGTCGCCGACAAGGGCAGCTACGTCTCCTACCTCGAAGGCTGCACCGCGCCGATGCGCGACGAGAACCAGCTCCACGCGGCGGTGGTCGAGCTCTATGCCCACGAGGACGCGGAGATCAAATATTCGACCGTCCAGAACTGGTATCCCGGCGATGCCGAGGGCAAGGGCGGCATCTACAATTTCGTCACCAAGCGGGCGCTGTGCGCCGGCGCGCGGTCCAAGGTCAGCTGGACCCAGGTCGAGACCGGATCGGCGATCACCTGGAAATATCCGTCCTGCATATTGAAGGGCGACGACAGCGTCGGCGAATTCTACTCCGTCGCGCTGACCAACAACCGGCAGCAGGCCGACACCGGCACCAAGATGATCCATCTGGGCAAAGGCAGCCGCTCGACCATCGTCTCCAAGGGCATCAGCGCGGGCCGATCGAACAACACCTATCGCGGCCTCGTGCGGGTCAACGCCAATGCCGAGGGCGTGCGCAACTTCACCCAGTGCGATTCCCTGCTCCTTGGCGACCAGTGTGGCGCCCACACCGTCCCCTATATCGAAGTCCGCAACCCGAGCGCGCAGATCGAGCATGAGGCCACGACGTCCAAGATCAGCGACGACCAGCTCTTCTACGCAATGAGCCGCGGCCTCAGCCAGGAGGACGCCGTCGCCCTCATAGTCAACGGCTTCGCCCGCGAGGTGCTCCAGCAGCTGCCGATGGAGTTCGCGGTGGAGGCGCAGAAATTGCTGGGGATCAGCCTTGAGGGGAGCGTGGGATGAGTCGCGACAGACTTGATCCTGCGCAGATCGAGGCTGCGCACAAGCACAGCATCTTTCACCGCAAGGAGGTCGAGGCGAGCGAGACGTTTGGCTGCTTCTACTGCCGTCGCTCGGGTCCCGTGACTGAAATCACCGAATGGACTGACGATGGCGACACGGCGCTGTGCCCCAAGTGTGGAATTGACTCCGTGATCGGGTCCGCTTCGGGATTTCCTGTGACAAACGGCCTCTTTCTCGGGGCCATGAAGAGACGCTGGTTCTGACATGCTCAAAATCGATAACCTCCACGCCTCCGTCGACGGCAAGCCCATCCTCAAGGGGATCAGCCTCGCGATCAATGCGGGCGAGATCCATGCGATCATGGGGCCGAACGGGTCGGGCAAGTCGACCCTCTCTTACGTCCTCGCCGGGCGGCCGGGCTATGAGGTGACCGGGGGGTCCGTAACGTTCTTTCCTCCCCTCCCGCTTGCGGGAGGGGCCGGGGGTGGGCCTGAAACCGCCTCCGAAGCAGGCCCACCCCTAACCCAGTTTCAGGTGAACGATGCCCCGCATCGTTCAGGTCAGGCCGGGGGCCTGACCGACCTGAAACTCGCAAGCGGGAGGGGAATCGACCTCCTGGCCCTCGAACCGCACGAACGTGCCGCGCTCGGCATCTTCCTCGGCTTCCAATATCCGGTCGAGATTCCCGGCGTTTCCAACGTCCAGTTCCTGCGCACCGCGCTCAACGCGCAGCGGCGGGCGCGGGGCGAGGACGAGCTGAGCGCGGGCGATTTCCTGCGGCTGGCGCGGCAGCAGGCCGATGCGCTCGGGCTCGACATGGAGATGATGAAGCGGGCGGTGAATGTCGGCTTCTCCGGCGGCGAGAAGAAGCGCAACGAAATGGTCCAGATGGGGATCATCGATCCCACCCTCGCGATCCTCGACGAGACCGACAGCGGCCTCGACATCGACGCGCTGCGCGTCGTCGGCGAGGGGATCAACCGGATCATGCGCAAGCCCGACAAGGCGGTGCTGCTGATCACCCACTATCAGCGCCTGCTCGATCTCGTCCGTCCCGATTTCGTCCACGTCCTCGCGGGCGGCCGGATCGTCCGCTCGGGCGGGCCGGAGCTCGCGCTCGAGCTCGAGCGCGAGGGCTATGGAGAGCTGGCCGCGTGAGCCTGCTCGAACTCCCGTCGAACCGCGCCGAGGAATGGCGCTGGAGCGACCTCTCCGCTCTGCCGGCCTATGCGGAGGCGGCGCCCACGGGCGTCGTGCCCGCCGACCTCCCCTGGATCGATTGCGAGATTTCGGGCCCACGTCTCCTGTTCGTCGACGGGGAGTTCGACGCCGCCGGAAGCGATCCGCGCGGGGTGAAGGTCTCGCCGGTGCGCGACAGGCCGGGCACCCAGCCGCTCGCCGATCTCGCCGGCGCGGAGGCGCGGGCGGGCTATGTGATCGCGCTCGGCGCGAACGGCGCGGCGAGCGGGCTGGTCCAGATCGTCCACGTATCGACCGGCGGCGCGGCGCACCTGTCCAATCGCATCATGCTCCAGGCCAATGCCCAGGCCTCGGTCGTCGAAACCCATGTCGGCACCGGATGGAGCAACCTGACGACGGCGGTGGAGCTGGGCGATAGCGCCCGGCTGATGCGTGTCATCCGCGTGCTGAAGGATGGCGGCGCCCATACCGATTTCGCCATGGCCTCGGTGGGCGCTGGGGCGAGCTATGCCGGCGTCGCGCTGGTGACCGGCGCGGACAGCGCGCGGATCGAGCATGATATCCTGATCAGCGGCGCGGGCGCTTATGCCGAAGCCGGCGGCGCGCTGCTGGCGCGCGGCACCCAGAAGCTCGAAGGCGTCACGGTGCTGCGCCATGCGACCCCGCTCGGCACCAGCCGCCAGCCGTGGCGCTCGGTCGCCGACGATCGGGCGACCTGCTCGGTCATGGCCCAGGTCAAGGTCGACCGGCACGCCCAGAAGACCGACGCCGAGCAGAGCCTCAAGGGGCTCCTGCTCGACCGCGGCGCGCAGATCAATGCCAAGCCGGAGCTGGAAATCTTCGCCGACGACGTGAAATGCGCGCATGGCGCGACCGTCGGCGAACTGGACAGGAACGCCCTCTTCTACCTCGAAAGCCGGGGGGTCACGCCGGAGGAGGCCAAGGCCCTGCTCACCCGCGCCTTCGTCGCCGATGCGCTCGACCGGATCGGCGAAGAGGCGGTGCGCTCGGCCTGCTATGCGGATGTGGATGCGTGGTTCTCCACCTCATCGCTCGTCCCGAGCGAAGTCGAGGGGCGCCCGTGATGACTCTGAGCCAACGCCCCTCGACTTCGCTCGGGACGAACGGGACTGGGAATGGATCGACCCGCCCCCTCGACTGGCTCGCAGATTTCCCGGCCATCCCCGAAGGCTGGGCCTATCTCGACAGCGCCGCCACCGCGCAGAAGCCGCGGACGGTGATCGATGCGATCGCGCGCGGCTATGGCGAGACCTATGCGACCGTCCATCGCGGCGTCTACCAGCGATCGGCCGACATGACGCTGGCCTTCGAAGCCTCGCGGGCGCGGGTCGCGCGCTTCCTCAACGCCGCGGCGCCCGAGGAGATCGTCTTTGTGCGCGGCGCGACCGAGGGGATCAACCTGGTCGCCCAGAGCTGGGGCCGCGCCCAGCTCAAGCCCGGCGACCGAATCCTGCTCTCGACGCTCGAGCATCATTCGAACATCGTGCCCTGGCAGATGACCGGCGCCGCGATCGACGTGGTCCCGTTGACCGAGGACCACCGCATCGATCTCGACGCGATGGCCGCGATGATCCGCCCCGAGCACAAGCTGGTCGCGCTCGCCCATGTCTCGAACGTGCTCGGCTCCGTGCTCGATGCGAAGCGCGCGGCCGAGATCGCCCATTCGGTTGGCGCGAAGCTGCTGCTGGACGGCTGCCAGGCGGTGCCGCGCCTGCCCGTCGACGTGCGTGACCTCGATTGCGACTTCTACGTCTTTTCCGGCCACAAGCTCTACGGGCCGACCGGCATCGGCGTCCTGTGGGCCCGCGGCGAGATTCTCGAGTCCATGCCGCCCTGGCAGGGGGGCGGCGCGATGATCGACAAGGTGACGTTCGAAAAGACCACCTACGCCCCGCCGCCGGCGCGGTTCGAGGCGGGGACGCCGCATGTCGTCGGCGTCATCGGGCTCCACGCGGCGATCGATTATGTCGAGGGCATCGGCCTCGATGCCATCCACGCGCATGAGACCGCGCTGGTGCGCGAAGCGCGGAGAGCGCTCCGCGGGATCAATTCCGTGCGCCTGTTCGGGCCGGAGGAGTCGGCCGGCATCGTGTCCTTCGCGATGGAAGGGGTGCATCCCCACGATGTCGGCACCATATTGGACGAGGGCCAGGTCGCGATCCGCGCCGGCCACCATTGCGCGCAGCCGCTGATGGCGGCGCTGGGGGTCGAGGCCACGGCGCGGGCGAGCTTCGGCGTCTATAACGGCCCGCGCGACATCGACGCGCTGGTTACGGGAATCGAACGGGTAAGGAAGATTTTCGGGTGAACGAGGAACGCAAGATCGAGACGCAGGAGGTCGACGGCGTCATGCCGCCGCCCAAGGCGCGCGTCAGCGACGTGGCCGAGACCCCGAGCGTCACCGAGGCTTTCGAGCGCAAGCGCGACTATCTCCAGGGCTTCCTGGCGCAGCAGCCGGCGCCGCTCAGCGGGACCGCGCCCGGCGGGGCGCTCTACGAGGCGGTGATCGATGCGCTCAAGGACATTTACGACCCCGAAATCCCGGTGAACATCTACGATCTCGGCCTGATCTACGGCGTCGAGATCAATGCGGACCACCATGTGAAGATCATCATGACGCTGACGACGCCGCATTGCCCGGTGGCGGAATCGATGCCCGGCGAGGTCGAGCTCCGGGTCGGTGCGGTGCCGGGGATCGGCGACGCCGAGGTGGAGCTGGTCTGGGATCCGCCCTGGGACCCGCAGAAGATGAGCGACGAGGCGAAGCTCGAACTGGGAATGCTGTGATGACCGCTGGAACGAAGACGCGTGCGCTTCCCGCCGCGGTAATCCTCACCCCGGCCGCGGAGCGGCGCATCGCCGATCTGATGGCGAAGGCGCCCGACGGGGCGATCGGGGTCAAGCTGTCGACGCCGAGGCGCGGCTGCTCCGGCCTCGCTTATTCGGTCGACTATGTGAGCGAGGCCGATCCGTTCGACGAGAAGATCGAGACGCCTGGCGGCATCTTCTACATCGACGGCGCGTCCGTCCTCTATCTCGTCGGTTCGACGATGGACTGGCGGGAAGACGATTTCACCGCCGGCTTCGTGTTCGACAACCCCAACGCCAAGGGCGCGTGCGGCTGCGGCGAAAGCTTCACCGTCTAGCTACATCCCGAAGGCAATGCGGATCGCAAAGCCCGCGTCGCCCGGCATGGTCGCGATATTGCCGGGATCGGCGCGGTAATAGGCATTGGCGCTGAGCCAGGCGCGATTGTTGAGCACGCCCGTGCCATAGGCCGCCTCATAATCGATCTCCCGCCCGGTCGGCGCGAGGCTGAACAGCCGCCGCTCATAGCCCACGCCGAGATCGGCATAGTCGTAGGACACCGGCAGGTTCAGCGCATAGCCGCCCGAGCGGACCCGAAGCGGCTGCATCACGCGAAGGGCGAGGCGGTCGCCAGTCCGGAAGGCGCTGCGCCGGGTGATATCGAGCGACCAGGCGTCGGTCTGAAGAGAGCCGCCGCTGACCAGCGCCCCGCCGGCCGGCATTGATGTCCAGCCGCGCCGCCAGCTCGCGCCGGCCGACCAGCCGGGGGCGAAATCGAATCGGGCCGAGCTGTCGAGGAACCAGCTCGTCGCGCCGCCCGGGGCGAGCGCGAAGGCGCCGCCGAGTACCGTCCCTTCCTCGCCGAGGCGCGAGATTCCCGCCGAGAGCCATGCGCGGCCGAGCCGGCGATCGATCGCGACGCTCGCGATGTCATAACCGGGCGCGCGGAGCCCAGGGCGCGGCAACAGCTGCTCGACATGGCCGCGCTCGCCGGTGACGGTCAGGCCCACCGACCCGAAATTCTGCCGGATCCCGAAGCTGGTGCCGCGATCGGCGTAGAATCCGGCGCGCTCCATCGGATCGCGGGCGATCAGGAAGGGGCTTCCGTCCGTCTCCTGCAGCCGTTGCTGGAGCGTGCGGCCGCTTTCGGAGAGGCCGAAGGCAATGGCGGTTCGCGGCCCGACGCGGCTCAGCGCATAGCTCGCCAGCGCTCGGGCCGAGCGCGCCTCGTCGAATGACAGCCCGGTGCGGGCGAGATTGCCCGGCGTCTGTCCGGCGAACGGGCGGCGGACCGACATTGCGAAGGTGGTCGCCCCGACCTGCGCGCTGGTGGTCGCCACGTCCTGGCGAAGGCCCTCCTCGAGCGGCCGCTGCTGCGGCGCGGCGGAGAGGCGCTGGGCGATATCCGCGACATAGGCGCGCGAGAAGCCGTCGAGCAGCACGACGCCGTCCATGTGCGGCCGCGCATCGCCCATCGCGCCGGACAGGCTGCCGGTGTCGATGCTGTCGATGCGGGTTCTGCTGCCGGCCAGGGACAGCGTTCCCTGCGGCGCGAAGGCCCGCGTGATGTTGAGGATTCCGTTTCCGTAATCGGCATCGACCCCGGGGGCGCCGGCATCGTCGGCGCTGGACAGGAGCAGCTGGACGATCTGCTTGCCGGTGAGGTTCGGAAAGGCGCTGGCGAGCAAGGCGGCGGCGCCGCTGATGATCGGCGCGGAGAAGGACGTGCCGTCCCACAGGAAGGTCTGGCCGGTCTGGTCCGGCGCGCGCACCGCGACCCCCAGGGCGGCGAGATAATAAGCCGCGCTGGTCCCGGCGTGGTTGGAGAAGGAGGCGAGCTGGTCGCTGCCGTTCACCGCGCCCGCGATGATCACCTGGCCATCGCCCGATTGGCGCGCGATCGTGGCGGCGAACCCGTCCGGATTGGCCTGGCCCTCATTCCCGGCCGAGATGATGATCACCATCCCGGCCTGCACGGCCCGGTTCACCGCGGTCAGCAGCACCCCGCCGACGCCGTCGCCGCCAAGCGAGATGTTGACCACCCGCGCCCCGTTCGTCCGGGCGATGTCGAGGGCGCGGGCGATGTCCGAATCGCTGTGCGAGCAGCCGTCGTCCGGGTCGCAATCGCTCGGGTCGGCGGTGTTGAGCGAGATGATCGTCGAATTGAACGCGACGCCTTCGATCCCCTGGCCGTTGCGGTTGGCGGCGATCACGGCCGAAACGGCGGTGCCGTGGCCTTCATTGTCGACGACGCCGCGATTGCTCGCCACGTCCTGGCTCGCCGGATCGATACGGCCGGTGAATTCGGCGAGGTTCGGATTGATGCCGGTGTCGATGACGCCGACCTTTACCCCCTGCCCGGTCGCGCCGGCGTTCCAGGCGGTGATCGCGCCTGAAGAGACAGCCGCGTTCGACCGCCGATATTCGGCATCGTTGAACCCGGACGTCGGCGGCGGCGGTGGCGGCGGTGGCGGAGGAGGAGGCGGCGGAGGTGGCGGCGGTGCGGGCGGCGGGGTTCCGATCGGCGCCGGGCGCGGCCCGCCGCCGCCACCGCCGCATCCCGCCAGGGCCAGCGCGACCACGCAGACCGAAAGGACGAGGCTGATACGGACAGGCCGGTTCGTCATGACGTCACCCCCAGGCTAACCGTAAATGCCACGCGTGAACATATGGTGCGCCCCGCAGGCACACCGCATCTCAACCCGCCATGGTTTCGTTTTGCTTAAACGAAGGCTTGCGCTAGGCGCGGCGGCATGACGCCGACGCTCGATCATGTCGAAAACTGGGTCTTCGATCTCGACAACAGCCTCTATCCGGCCGCTTGCGATCTCTTCGCTCTCGTCGATCGGCGCATCCGCGATTATGTCGCGCGGCGGCTCGATCTCGATCCCGACGAGGCGCGGCGGGTGCAGAAGGGCTTTTTCCGCGATCACGGCACCACGCTGGCGGGCCTGATGGCGAACCACGGCGTCGATCCGCACGATTTCCTCGATTACGTCCACGATATCGACATGGCGCGGCTGGCCGCCGATCCGGCCCTGGTCGCCGCGCTCGATGCATTGCCCGGACGCAAGTTCATCTTCACCAACGCCGACGAACGCTATGCGCGCCGCGTCCTGGACGCGATCGGCCTCGCCAACGCGTTCGACGGATTCCACGATATCCACACGATGGATTATGTCCCCAAGCCCGATCCGTCGGCCTACGAGAAGCTGTGCCGCCGGCTCGACATCGATCCGACCCGCTCGCTCTTTGCCGACGATATGGCGCGCAACCTTGCGCCGGCCAAGGCGATCGGAATGGCGACCTTGTGGATCGACAATGGATCGGAACAGGCCGGCGGGGTCGCGCAGCCCGATTTCGTCGATTACAGGACCAACGACATCGCCGTGTGGCTCGGCGAGGTGACGGGGAAAGAAACGGCATGAGCGAAGCCTTGAGGGACGTGATCGAGCAGGCATGGGATGATCGCGATGCGATCGGCGCGGCGACCGGCGGCGAAATCCGCAGCGCCGTCGATCGCGCGATCGCCCTGCTCGATTCCGGCCAGGCCCGGGTCGCACAGAAGGGGCCGCAGGGCTGGCAGGTCAATCAATGGCTGAAGAAGGCCGTGCTGCTTTCCTTCCGGCTCAATCCGATGGCGCCGATCGCCGGCGGTCCGGGCGGCGCGATGTGGTGGGACAAGGTGCCCTCCAAATTCCTCGGCATGACGGAGACGGATTTCGCGGCGGCGGGCTTCCGCGCGGTTCCGGGCGCGATCGTCCGGCGCGGCGCCTATGTCGCGCCTGGCGCGGTCCTGATGCCGAGCTTCGTCAACATCGGCGCCTATGTCGGCGAGGGGACGATGGTGGATACCTGGGCGACGGTGGGAAGCTGCGCGCAGATCGGGCGCAACGTCCACATCTCCGGGGGCGCCGGCATCGGCGGCGTGCTCGAGCCGCTGCAGGCCGGGCCGGTGGTGATCGAGGACGATTGCTTCATCGGCGCTCGATCGGAAGTGGCGGAGGGCGTGATCGTCGAGCAGGGCGCGGTCCTGTCGATGGGCGTCTTCCTCGGCGCCTCCACCAAGATCGTCGATCGCGCGACCGGCGAAATCTTCGTCGGCCGCGTGCCGAGCTATTCGGTGGTCGTGCCCGGCACCCTCCCCGGCAAGGAAGGCGGCCCCGGCCTCGCCTGCGCGGTGATCGTCAAACGGGTGGACGCGCAGACCCGCTCCAAGACCGGCATCAACGAGCTTTTGCGGGACTAACCCGACGCCGCGATGGCGCGTCGATCCCGGCGGGATCGGCCAGCCTAGCGCGCGTCCGCCTCGCGCAGCAGATTGGCGACCCGTTCGCTGTCCCATTCGGCGCGGCCGGTCATGCGCCAGACCTCCCTGCCCTCGGCATCGTAGAGAATGGTCGTCGGCAGGGTGTCGAGGTGGAGGCTCGTCATCGCCTGCATCTGGTTGTCCTGATAGGCGGCGAGGTTGCGGACATTGTGGCTTGCGAGGAAGCCGGTGACCTGGTCGTGGCCGCCGGTGTCCTGGCTCACCGCGATCACCTTGAGGCCGTTGGGATGCGTCTGGCCGGCGAGCGCGTCGAGCGAGGGCAGCTCGATCACGCAGGGGCCGCACCAGGTCGCCCACATGTTGACGAGCAGCGGGTGGCCGCGGAAGTCGGCGAGCCGCACCGGCTGGCCGTCGGGGCCGGCAAAGGCCTCGTCGGGCGCGCGCGTTCCCGCATGGCTGCGGTCGAGCACGCCGGTCGGATAATCCTCGGCCGTTTCGTTGCCGGCGACCGGGGCCGCCGCGTTCGCTACGTCGCCTTGCGGCGCGGCGGCGTTCTGCCTATCGCATCCCGCCAGAACGAGGCCCATGGTCAGGGCCGGGAGAAAGAGAATCGAAAGCCGCAAGGATCAGCACTCCAACGCTATGTGGGGCGGGCGCTTCGCCGAAGGCCCGTCGGCGCTGATGCGCGAGATAAATGCCTCGATCGGCTTCGACAAGCGCTTGTGGCGACAGGACATCGCGGCATCGAAGGCCCACGCGGCCATGCTGGCGGCGCAAGGGATCGTCGCGCAGGCCGATGTCGATGCGATCCTCGACGGGCTGGAGACGATCGCGGGCGAATATGAAGCGAACGGCGTGCCGGAGGATCCCGCGCTCGAAGACATCCACATGCATGTCGAGGCGCGCCTCGCCGAGCTGATCGGCCCGGCGGCCGGGCGACTGCATACCGCGCGGTCGCGCAACGACCAGGTGACGACCGATTTCCGCCTCTGGGTCCGCGACGCGATCGATGAGGTCGGGGCGGGCCTCGCCGCGCTCCAGCGCGCGCTGGTCGCGCGGGCAGCGGAGCATGTCGAGGCGATCATGCCCGGCTTCACGCACCTCCAGTCCGCCCAGCCGGTGACGCTCGGCCACCATTTCATGGCCTATTACGAGATGCTGAGGCGGGATCGTTCGCGCTTCGCCGACGCGCGCGCGCGGATGAACGAGAGCCCGCTCGGCTCCGCCGCGCTCGCCGGCACCGGCTTTCCGGTGGATCGCGAGGCGACCGCGCTTGCGCTCGGCTTCGACCGGCCCACCGCCAACTCGCTCGATGCGGTGTCAGACCGCGATTTCGCGCTCGATTACCTGATGGGCGCGACCCAGTGCGCGCTGCACCTCTCCCGCCTTGCCGAAGAGTTCGTCCTGTGGGCCAGCCAGCCCTTCGGATTCCTGAAACTTTCGGACAGTTTCTCGACCGGCTCCTCGATCATGCCGCAGAAGCGCAATCCGGACGCCGCCGAGCTGGTGCGCGGCCATTCGGGCCGCATCGCCGGCCTGATGGTCTCGCTCGCGATGACGATGAAGGGCCTGCCGCTCGCTTATTCAAAGGACATGCAGGACGACAAGGAGCCGGTCTTCCAGGCGCACGACCTTCTCATCGTCTCGCTCGCCGCGATGGCGGGGATGGTGGAAACGAGCGGCTTCGACACCGATCGGATGCGCGCGGCGGCGGCGGCGGGACATGCGACCGCCACCGATCTCGCCGACTGGCTGGTGCGCGAGGCCGGGGTGCCCTTCCGCGAGGCGCATCATATCACGGGGCGCTGCGTCCGCGCTGCCGAGGAGCGCGGCTGCGCGCTGTGGGATCTGCCGCTCGACGCGCTTCGGGCCGTCGATCCCAGGATCGATGCGCGGGTTTTCGATGTGCTTTCGCTCGACGCATCGGTTAGAAGCCGGCTGAGCTTCGGCGGCACCGCGCCGGCGGCGGTCGCGGAGCGGATCGAGGCGGCGAAACGGGCGTTGGGAATGGCGTGATGAAGCGGCCGGCATCGATCCTCCTCGCCTTGTCGGCGCTTGCCGGCTGCGGCCTCGAACGGCCGCTCGAGCCGCCGCAGGGCCGCGCCATGCCGCAGGCGCCGCGGATGGCGGCGCGCGCGCCGACGGTCGACGAAATGCTCGCGGTGCCGACCACCGCCAGGCCGGACCGGATCGACGAGCTGCTGCGCCGCTCCGAAGTGCGGGACAGCGACCATTTCGATCTCCCGCCGCCCGATCGCCCGACCGAGGTGGTCAACGACATGGGCGACGCTCCGCAATGACATCCGCAGTGAAAAAAGTCCGCAAGGCCGTCTTTCCGGTCGCCGGTCTCGGCACCCGCATCCTTCCCGCCACCAAGGCGATGCCGAAGGAGATGCTGACCATCGTCGACAAGCCGCTGATCCAATATGCGGTGGAGGAGGCGCGCGAGGCCGGGATCGAGCAGTTCATCTTCGTGACCGGGCGCGGCAAGGGCGCGCTCGAGGACCATTTCGACATCGGCTACGAGCTCGAGGCCGTGATGACGGCGCGCGGCAAATCGCTGGCGCCGCTCGACCGCACCCGCTTCGCGCCCGGCGCGATCGCCTCGGTCCGTCAGCAATCGCCGCTCGGCCTCGGCCATGCCGTCTGGTGCGCGCGCGACCTGATCGGCGACGAGCCGTTCGCGGTGCTCCTCCCGGACGATCTGATGGTGGGTTCTCCGGGCTGCCTCGCGCAGATGGTTGAAGCCTATAATGAAGTCGGCGGAAACATCGTGTGCGCGCAGGACGTCCCTCGCGAGCGGACGTCGAGCTACGGCATCGTCACGCCCGGCGCGTCGCGGGGCCGCCTGACCGAAGTCAAGGGCCTGGTCGAAAAGCCGAAGCCCGAGGACGCGCCCTCGACGCTCGGGGTGGTGGGACGCTACATCCTCCAGGCCGAGATCATGGGCGTGCTGGAGACGGTCGGCAAAGGCGCCGGCGGGGAGATCCAGCTGACCGACGGAATGGCCGAGATGATCGGCCGCCAGCCCTTCCATGCGGTGACCTTCGACGGCGACCGCCACGATTGCGGCGACGCGGCCGGCTTCGTCGTCGCCAATGTCGCGCTCGCGCTCGCGCGCGGGGATGTCGGGCCGAAGGTTCGCGACTATCTCCGGGAGCATGCGTGAACTGCGAGATCCTGCTCGTCGGCGACGGCCCGCCACGCCGCCTGAGCATGGAGGAAGCCGAACAATATAAAGGCGGCGGCTTCCTTTGGGCCCATGTCGAGAATGCCGGGCTCGACGAGCTGCCGCATCTCGTGCGCGCGGACATTCCGGAGGTCGCCGCCAACGCGCTGACCGCGACGGAGACGAGGCCGCGCTGCGACCGGATCGACCATGGCGCGATCGTCAACATCCGCGGCCCCGCCGCCACGGACATCGACGATTCCGATCGGCTGGTCTCGATCCGCATGTGGGTGCGGCGTGGCAGGATCGATTCGGTGACGCGCAAGCCGCTCGCCGCGACCGCCGCGGTCATGACGGCGATGGAGGACGGCAAGATCCGTGACCCCGGCGACCTCGTCGCCGCTTATGCGCGCGAGATCAGCGCGACGCTCGATCCGCAGGTCGCCGAGCTTGGCGACACGCTCGACGATTGCGAGAGCATGCTGGAAAGCGGCAACAAGTTCCGGCTGCGCTCGACGATCACCGGCATCCGTTCCGAGGCGATTTCCTTCCGCCGCTTCGTCGCGCCGGATCGCGACGCCTTGCTCGCGCTCGCCAGCCATGACTTCGAATGGCTGCACGACGACGATCGGCTCCACATCCGCGAGGCGGCGGACCGGTTCGCGCGCATGGCCGAGGAGCTCGAGGCGGTACGCGAGCGATCGGCACTGCTCCACGAACAGCTGACCGATCTGCGCGCGGAGGAGATCGACCAGCGATCCCTGCTGATCTCGGTCGTCGCCTTCATCTTCCTGCCGCTCACCTTCATCACCGGCCTGCTCGGCATGAATGTCGAGGGCATTCCCGACGCGCACGATCCCTGGGCGTTCTGGGAAATCGTGATCCTGTGCGTGGTGATCGCGGTCGGCGTCCTTGCCTGGTTCGTGCGAAGGCGGTGGATCCAGCGCTGATCCTCCGATGAGCTTTGCTCGCGGGGGCCTGGGGTCTAGGCCTCCAGCTCGATGTCCCAGTAAAGATAGTCGCGCCAGCTTTCGTGGAGATAGCCGGGCGGGAAGGACCGGCCATGGTCCTGCAGCTGCCAGCTGGTCGGCCGATAGGGCTGGCGGTGGATGTGCATGTGCGCCTGGGCCGGCGTCCGGCCGCCTTTCCTGAGGTTGCAGGGCGCGCAGGCGGTGGTGACGTTCTCCCAGGTCGTCCGCCCGCCCTGGGCGCGCGGGACGACATGATCGAATGTGAGCTCCTTCGTGTCGCCGCAATATTGGCAGGCGAAGCGGTCGCGAAGGAAGAGGTTGAACCGGGTGAAGGCGGGATATTCGGACGGCCGCACATATTGCCGCAGCGCGATGACGCTTGGCAGGCTCATCTCGAAATTGGGGCTGTGAACCTTGCGCTGATATTGGGCGACGATGTCCACCCGCTCGAGGAACACGGCCTTGACCGCGGTCTGCCAGGGCCAGAGGCTGAGCGGATAATAGCTGAGCGGCGTATAATCCGCGTTCAGCACGAGCGCGGGGCAGCTTTCCGGGTGGCGAAGCAGATCGGGGTGATACAAGGTCAATCGACTCCCGTTTCGCGGAGCAATCCCGAAACGCCGTCCCCATGCCTGTCGCACCCAGAACGAGGAAGAAAGCGGATCGCCCGTCTTCTCCTGTCCGCCACGCCCATGTCTTGTCGTCGTGACGCCATGATGACACCATAGCTTGTGACTCGCGGTCAAGACTTCACATGCAGCCGGTAACCCGTTTCGCGCCGAGCCCGACCGGACGGTTGCATCTCGGCCACGCTTATTCGGCGCTGCTGGCGCACGACTTCGCACGGGCGCGGGACGGCGCCTTCCTGCTGCGGATCGAGGATATCGATCCGGGACGCGCGCGCGCCGAACATGTCGATACGATCTTCGGCGATCTCATCTGGCTCGGCCTCGAATGGGACGGCGAGGTCACCTACCAGTCGGAGCGGCTGCCGCTTTATGCCGACGCGCTGGAACGGCTGAGGGCGGCGGGCCTCGTCTATCCCTGCTTCTGCACCCGCGCCGACATCGCCGCGAGCGCGAGCGCGCCGCACGGCCCCGGCGGCGCGGTCTATCCGGGGACGTGCCGCGGCCTCGCCAGTCCCGATCTCTCGCTGCCCCATGCCTGGCGGCTCGACATGGCGGCGGCGCTTGGACGCGTCGCGACGCCGCTCGCGTGGATCGACAATGGCGTCGAGGTGATCGCGCAGCCGGCGGCGTTCGGCGACGTCGTCCTCGCCCGCAAGGATGCGCCGGCCAGCTATCATCTTGCCGTCACCGTCGACGATGCCGCGCAGGGCGTCACCGATATCGTGCGCGGCCGCGATCTCTTCGCCGCGACCCACGTCCATCGCCTGCTCCAGGCGCTGCTCGGACTGCCGGTGCCGGTCTATCACCACCACGCCCTGCTGACCGATGCCCAGGGTCGACGGCTCGCCAAGCGGCACGGCGCGCCGGCCATCGCCGATCTGCGCACGGGCGGCACCGATCCGGCCGAACTGGTCGCATCCCTGAGACGCGGCGAACTTCCGACTGGATATTCGCTCGGGGACGCCTAGATAGGCGGCATGACTCCGCTTCTCGTCATCCTCATCATCGCCTTCGCGGGCGCGACCCTCTATGTCCTTGTCAAGGGCGTGATCGGCATGGCCCAGGGCAAGGACCTGACCGGCCAGCGATCGCAGGAGCTGATGCGCAAGCGCGTGATGTTCCAGGCCGTCGCGATCCTGTTCGCGGTGATCCTGCTGCTCGTCGCCGGCAGCGGCAACCACTAGGGCCGCCGGGCGCCGGGGCGTGGTCAGGCTCAACAAGATCTACACGCGCACCGGCGATGCCGGGCAGACCGGGCTCGTCGACGGCTCACGCGTCGCCAAGGACGATCCGCGCATGGCCGCGATCGGCGATGTCGACGAGGCGAATTGCGCGATCGGGCTTGCCGTCGCCGCGCTCGCCGATCCCGAGGCGAAGGCGATGCTTTCGCGAATCCAGAACGAATTGTTCGATCTCGGCGCCGATCTCGCCACCCCCGGCGAGACGTTCGAGCCGGATGAGATGAAGCTGCGCATCGTGGCGCCGCAGATCGAGCGGCTGGAGCGCGAGATCGACCGGATGAACGGGGATATCGAGCCGCTCCGCAGCTTCATCCTGCCCGGCGGCGCGAACGGAGCGGCCGAGCTCCATTTCGCCCGCGCCGTCGTGCGGCGGGCCGAGCGGACCGCGGTCGCGGCGGCACGCGAGGTGGCGCTGAACCCGCTCGCCCTCGTCTATCTCAATCGCCTGTCGGACCATTTGTTCGTCGCCGCGCGTTGGATCGCACGGGATGCGGGCGACATCCTGTGGCAGCCGGGCGCGACCCGTTAGGGCGAATTTTCGTTCCACATTTGTTCGGCAAATGCTAGGGACTCCGCAGCGGGAGACCGAAAGATGGCGACAGTCGCGCGGCGCGAACGGGCGCTGGACCTGACCGAACGGTTCGAGGCGGTCCGCGGGTTGAGCCGGGCGCTCGCCGCGCCTCTCTCGGATGCCGATGCCACGCTTCAGCCGATGCCGGACGCGTCGCCCGCCAAATGGCATCTCGCCCACACGACCTGGTTTTTCGAGACCTTCGTGCTGCGCGATTTCGTCGCCGGCTACCGGCCTCACGACGAACGCTGGGCCTATCTTTTCAATTCCTATTATGAGGGCGAAGGCGAGCGCCATGACCGCGCGCGCCGTGGCATGTTGAGCCGTCCATCGCTGGACGAGGTGCTCGGCTGGAGACGCGCGGTCGACGACGCCGTTCTCGGTGCGATCGACACGCTTGCGCCGCCGGCGCTCGGCCTGCTCGAGCTCGGCCTCCACCACGAGCAGCAGCACCAGGAGCTGATGCTCATGGACATGAAGGCGGCCTTCTTCGAAAATCCGCTGCGGCCGGCGATCTGGGAGGCCGAGGCGTCGCGGCCCGTGCGCGTGCCGGACGGTCCGCGCTGGACGATCGACGAACCGGGGCTCGTCGAGATCGGTCATGCGGGCGCCGACTTCGCCTTCGACAGCGAGACGCCGCGCCACAAGACCTATGTCGGCCGCTTCGCCCTTGCCGATCGGCCGGTGACCAATGCCGATTGGATCGCGTTCATCGCCGACGGGGGCTATGGCGATCCGCTGCTCTGGTTGTCCGACGGCTGGGCGTGGGCGGCGCGGGAAACGATCGGCGCGCCGCTCTACTGGATCGCCGAGGACGGCGGCTGGTCGCGCTTCGGCCTTGACGGCGTGCGGCCGATCGATCCGGCCGCGCCGGTCTGCCACATCAGCTATTACGAGGCCGACGCTTATGCGCGCTGGGCCGGCGCGCGGCTGCCGACCGAGGCCGAATGGGAGCATCATGGCGCGCGCTGCGATCCGGCATCGGGGCATCAGCTCGATAGCGCCGGCCCGGTCGCGCCGCGCCCCGCGCCGGACGGGCCGGGCCTGCACGACCTCGTCGGCAATGTGTGGGAATGGACGCAAAGCGCCTTCCTTCCCTATCCCGGCTTCACCCCGGCGGAGGGGACGGTCGGCGAATATAACGGCAAGTTCATGAGCGGGCAGATGGTGCTTCGCGGCGGCTGCTGCGCCACGCCGCGCGGCCATCTGCGCGCCACCTACCGCAATTTCTTCTATCCCCATCAGCGCTGGATGTTTTCCGGGCTGAGACTTGCGAAGGACGCTTGATGGATGCGCCCCGGGTGGCTCTCGCCGCCGATCCCGCCTTCCGGGCCGATGTGCTCGCCGGCCTCGCCGCGCCGATCCGGGCGGTGCCGGCGCGCTGGCTCTACGATCATCGCGGATCGCAATTGTTCGAAGAGATCACGCGCCTCCCGGAATATTATCCGACGCGGACGGAAACCGCCTTGCTGGAGGCCAACAGCGCGGAAATGGCGGCGCTCGCGGCCTCCGACGCGGCGATCGTCGAGTTCGGATCGGGTTCATCCGCCAAGACGCCGATCCTGCTTCGCGCGGTGCGGCCCCGGGCCTATGTGCCGATCGACATCAGCGGCGATTTCCTTCGCGAATCCGCAGAGTCGCTGCGGGCGGAATTTCCCGATCTCCCGGTCCTGCCGGTCGAGGCCAATTTCATGGATCCGATCGCGCTTCCGGGTTCGATCGCCGGGCTCCCACGGCTCGGTTTCTTTCCGGGATCGACGATCGGCAACATGGTGGCGCGCACCGCCGTCGATCTGCTGCGCGCGATGAAGGACACGCTCGGCGAGGGATCGCGGCTGCTGATCGGGATGGACCGGATCAAGGACGTCGAGGTGCTTCGCGCGGCTTATGACGACGCCGCCGGCGTCACGGCGGCGTTCAACCTCAACCTGCTCCACCGGATCAATGCCGAGCTCGACGCCGACATTCCCGTCGATGCCTTCCGCCACCGGGCGATCTGGAACGACGACCTCAGCCGGATCGAGATGCATCTGGAAGCGACGCGCGACGTCGTGTTTTCAGTCTCCGGCACCACGTTCGCCATGCGGGCGGGCGAGACGATCCACACCGAGAACAGCCACAAATACGGCCATCGCGACAGCCGCCTCCTGCTCCGCGCCGCCGGCTGGGGGGTGATCCGCGAATGGACGGATCCGAAGCAGTGGTTCTCGATCCTGCTCGCCGAAGCGGAGCCGCCACGCTTCGCGCCCTAGCCGGTCCCGGCGGCGCCATTGCCGCTGCGCCGCGGCGTCGCTACATCGGCGGCGAGCTTCCTTCCGGAGACCCAGATGCTGCTTGCGCTGATCCAGATCGTCAATCTGCTGCTGACGGTCGCCATCTATATCATCGTGGCGCAGGCGATCCTGTCCTGGCTGGTGGCATTCAACGTCATCAACACGCACAACGATTTCGTCCGCGCCTTCCTCAACGCGCTGGATCGCATCACCGCGCCGATCTACCGACCGATCCGCCGGATCCTGCCCGATTTCGGCGGCCTCGATTTCTCGCCCATGGTCGTGATCCTGATCATCTTCATGCTGCAGACGCTGCTTGGCGGGGTCGCGCGCGATCTCATCCTGTCCGGTTATTGAGGGCAGGACCGTGAGCGGGGCGATCATCGACGGCAAGGCCTTCGCGGCGGGCCTTCGCGAGCGCGTGGCGGCCGCGGTGCCCACCTTCGTTGAAGCGGCTGGCCGGCCGCCGGGCCTCGCGGTCGTTCTTGTCGGCGAGGATCCGGCGAGCCAGGTCTATGTGCGCTCCAAGGGCAAGGCGACGATCGCGGCGGGCATGGCGAGCTTCGAGCATCGCCTGCCGGTCGAGACATCCCAGGCCGAGCTGATCGATCTCGTCGCGCGGCTCAATGCGGACGATGCGGTGGACGGCATCCTCGTCCAGCTGCCCCTGCCGCCGCAGATCGACGAGGGCGCGGTGATCGACGCCATCGATCCTGCGAAGGATGTCGACGGCTTCCACATCGCGAATGCGGGACGGCTCGCCACCGGCCTTCCTGGCTTCGTCCCCTGCACGCCGCTCGGCTGCCTGATGCTGCTCAAGGGCCGGCTCGGCGAGCTTGCCGGGCTCGACGCGGTGGTCATCGGGCGATCGAACATCGTCGGCAAGCCGATGGCCCGGCTGCTGCTCAACGAAAGCTGCACCGTCACGGTCGCCCATAGCCGCACCCGGGACCTGCCGTCGCTGGTGCGCCGCGCCGATATCGTCGTGGCGGCGGCGGGCCGGCCCGAAATGGTCAAGGGCGACTGGCTGAAGCCCGGCGCGACCGTGATCGACGTCGGCATCAACCGGATCGACGCCGGCGAGGGCAAGACCAGGCTCGTCGGCGATGTGGACTTCGCCTCGGCCGTCGAGGTGGCGGGCGCGATTACGCCGGTGCCGGGCGGCGTCGGGCCGATGACGATCGCGGTGCTGCTGCGCAATACCCTCGTCGCCGCGCATATCCGCGCGGGCCTTGTGCCGCCGGCGGGCCTGTGAGCGCGCTCTTCGCCTCGGCCTTCGTCACCTTCCTGCTGGTCATCGACCCGCCGGGCTGCGCGCCGATCTTCGCCGGCCTCACCCGCGGCGCGACCGGCGCCCATCGTCGCACGATGGCGATCCGCGCCGTGCTGGTCGCGAGCGCGATCCTGCTCTTCTTCGCCCTGCTCGGCGAGGATCTGCTGCGTGCGCTCGGAATCTCGCTCTCCGCCTTCCGCATCGCGGGCGGGATCATGCTGTTCCTGATCGCGGTCGACATGGTGTTCGAAAAGCGCACCGAGCGTCGCGAGCACCGGGCCGAGGAGGTGCGCGCCAGCGAGGTCGAGGACATCTCCGTCTTTCCGATGGCGATCCCGATGATCGCCGGCCCCGGATCGATCGCCTCGGTGATGCTGCTGACGGCCCGCTCCGAGGGCCTGGCCGAAACTCTGGTCGTGCTCGCCGCGCTCGCGGCGACGATGGTGCTGACGCTCTTCGCATTGCTTGCGGCGGCGCCGCTGATGAAGCTGCTCGGCCGGAAGACCGAGGCGATGATCACCCGCGTCCTCGGCGTCCTGCTCGCCGCGCTCGCCGTCCAGTTCGTGCTGGACGGCCTCCACCGCACCTTCAGCTGACCACGCGCCACATCCGGTAGGGCGATCCGGCCGGGAGCGCGACCGGCGCGAGCCAAGCCGGCACCTTGCCGCTGGCGAGCTGGGCATAGAAACCGCCCGGCGCCTCCGCCCGGTAGATGGTGGATTCGGACATGTTCGGGCAGATGAGCACGTAATCGACGTGATAGCGCGCGATCGTCTCGCGGGCGTGGTCGGCGCTGCCGCGCCAGGCGAGCATGACGTCGATGATCTGGCGGGCATTGCGGTGGTAGGGGCCCGCAATGGCATCGTGCGGCGTGACGGTGATGAGCCGCGGGCCGAGATCGACGAAGGTCAGCACGAGGCCCGGCGGCTGCATCGCCACCGGCCGAAGCGCGGCCAGCGTCGGGCACTGGCCGTTGGCGAGATTGACCGAGCGGCGATAGGCGTCGGGCTTGTCGGGAAAGAGCGTCGTCAGATAGGCCGTGGCGAGGCCGGAGACGAGCAGGAAGGCGGCGGCGACGCCGATCACGCGGGCGAGCATCCAGTTGCGCCGCAGCAGCCAGCCGAGCAGCGCCCAGGCGAGTCCCGCCGCGCCGGGAATGGCGAGCACCTGGGCGGCCGGCCCGGCGCGCGTCTGCCAGAACAGGAGCGCGAGCGCGGTCATCGCGACCGCTGCGATCGAGGCCCAGGCGATCAGGCGGGGCGCATCCCGCCGGTTCGTCCACAGCATCAGCCCGTAGCCGATGACCCCGAAGGCCGGGAGCGAGAGGATGAGCACGGCGGTGCGCACGCCGTGGCGATAGACCGGCATCGCCTCGCGCACCTTGCTCAGCCACAGGCGATCGAGCAGCGGCGTCGAATGTTCGAGGCGGCCGAGGCAATCGGGCCAGGTCAGCGCGAAGGCGGCGGCGATCAGCGCGCCGGCGACCGCCGCGAGGCCGAAGCGCGCGGCGCGCGCGCGCGGCCCGATCGCGGCCAGCGCGACCGCAGCGGCGCCGGCGACCAGCATGGCCGAAAGCCAGACCGGCGAGAGCGCGTCGCACATCGGCCGCGTGTTGGAATAGGAGGTGAAGAGGAGATAGCCGATCGCGCAGCCGCCGGCGAGGCTGGCGCCATAGGCCGCAAGGCGCGGCGCTTCCTCGCGCGCCCATACCCAGCGCAGCGCGATCGCGGCGCCGGCGACCGCGAGATAGGGGAGCATTTCGAGCCCGATCACCAGCGACAGCGCCGCCGCGATCCCGGCGATCAGGCCGCCCCGTGCCGCCTTGTCGTCGGCGAGCCCGGCGACGGTGAGCGCGAGGGTCGCAAGCTGCCAGCCGTGATGATCGATCCTGAGCGGCGTCCACATGCTGAGCGCGGTCGGCGAGCACAGCACGAGAGCGACCGCGATCGGATAGGCGTAAGGCGCGATCAGCCGCCGCGTCGCCGCCGCGAGCGCTGCCATCACGACCAGCATCGGCAGCATCGGCGCGACCGCGACCGCGACCTGTTCGGCATTGCGGCCGCCGAGGAGCGGGGCGAACAGGAGCTTCAGTCCGGCGATCGGCAGGTCGACGAGCCGCGACCAGTGGATGTCCGCGCCGTAAGGCGGGTCCATCCGATATTGGCGAAGATCGTACCAGCCCTGGCCGTTCAAGAGGGCGCGGACCTGCATGATCCGCATATTGTCGTCGGTGTCGCCAAGCGCGAAGCTGCGGATCGCGCCCCAGCGGTCGAACAGCAGATAGGCGCAGGCTGCGATCCAGACGATCAGCACGATCAGGCGCCAGCGGCGCTCGACAAGATCCCTGACTGTGTCCGGTCCCTGCGCCATCGCCGCCTTCTTCGCTTTTCAATGCCTCGCGAGGGCATTAGTCGCTCGTTGGCAAAGGGCAAGCGACGGACCGATGAACTTTCCGACACGTTATGGTGAAATGGCGCTGCAACTGGTGCGCTTCGGGCTCGCCGGCGTGCTGCTCACCTTGCTGGTCGCCGGCGGCTACTGGATCGTCGCCACGGTGCTTCACGTCGAACCGATGATCGCCTTCACGCTCAACTTCCTCGTCTTCACCGGCCTCGGCTATGTCCTGCACAGCCGGTTCAGCTTCCGCGGCCACGGCGCGCGCGACAAGGCCGCGCAGCGCACCGCCCGCTTCTTCATGGTGAACACGCTCGGCTTCCTCACCAGCCAGTTCTTCATCTGGCTGCTGGTCAAGGAGCTTGGCGGGCCGGTCTGGTGGTCGCTGATCCCGATCGTCTTCGTGACGCCGCTGCTCACCTTCTCGCTCAATCGCTGGTGGGTGTTCGCCTGATGGAACGGATCGTCTACGATCGGATGGCCGAACTGGACGAGCGCCACTGGTGGTATCGCGCCAGGCGCGAAATCCTCGCCGATCTCATCCGGCGCCGGATCGAATTGCCGCAGGATGCGAAGATCCTCGAAATCGGCTGCGGCACCGGCCACAATCTCGAGATGCTGGGCCGGTTCGGCACGGTCGACGCGATCGAGATCGACGATGCGGCGCGCGAGGTCGCGGCCCGCCGGCTCGGCCGCCCGGTGATGAAGGCGCCGCTGCCGCGGCTCACGGGCGTCCCCGAGCGCGCCTATGATCTGGTCGCGATCCTCGACGTGCTCGAACATGTCGAGGGCGATCGCGCGGCGCTCGCGGCGATGGCGACGAAGCTGCGCCCCGGCGGCCATATCCTGATCACCGTGCCCGCCCATCCTTGGATGTGGAGCGCCCACGACGTCGTGAACCATCACCAGCGCCGCTACACCCGGCGGACGCTGCGCGCGGCGGTCGAATCGGCCGGGTTGAAGATCGAGATGATGGGCTGGTTCAACAGCCTCCTTTTCCCGCTCGCCGCAGGGGCGCGAATCGCGGGGCGCCTCACCGGCAAGGAGGACAGCGACGACAGGCTGCCGCCGGCGCCGGTCAATGCGCTGTTCGAGCGGGTGTTCGGCCTTGAACGCTATTTCCTCGGGCGATTGCCCTTGCCGCCCGGGGTCTCGCTCGCGGCGATCGTCTCGGCGCCCTGAGCGACGTGGCCCAGCCGGGCGGCGCCTTCGGCCCGGCCAGCGATCTCGGCAACGATGTAGAGCGGCCGCCGCTTCGATTCCATGTAGAGCCGCCCCAGATACTCGCCGATCATGCCGAGCACGAACATCTGCACCGCGCCGAGGATGACGACGACGAGCATCAGCGAGGTCCAGCCCTGGATCGCGGTCCCGGTGAAAAAGCCGATCGCGATATAGGCGAGGAGCAGCGCCGAGGCGGCGACCAGCCACAGGCCGATATGGCTCGCGAACCGCAGCGGCGCCGTCGAGAATCCGGTCACGGCGTCGAGTGCGAAGCGGATCATCTTGGCGAGCGGATATTTGGTCTCGCCTGCCAGTCGCTCGGCGCGGTCGTAGACGATCGGCACCTGCCGGAAGCCGATCCAGGCGACCATGCCGCGGATGAAGCGTGCCTGCTCCGGCAGGGCGAGCAGCGCATCGAGCGCGCGCCGGCTCATCAGCCGGAAATCGCCGGTATCGACGGGGATCTCGATTTCCGCGAGCCGGGAGAGGACGCGGTAGAAGAGCTTGGCCGAACCGAGCTTGAACGCGGTCTCCCCGGCGCGGGCGCGGCGGACGGCATAGACGACATCGGCCTGCTGCCGGTCCATCTCGGCCATCATGTCGGGGAGCAGTTCCGGCGGGTCCTGAAGATCCGCGTCGATGATGAGGATGCGCTCGCCGGCGCACAGATCGAGCCCGGCGGTGAGCGCGAGCTGATGGCCGTGATTGCGCGAGAGGTTGATCGCGACGAGCCGCGGATCGGCCGCCGCGAGCGCCTGCATGATCGTCCAGGTCCGGTCGCGCGAGCCGTCATTGACGAGGATGATCTCATAGGCCCCGGGCGCGACCGCGCCGGCGGCGGCGGACAGCCGCGCGTGAAGCTGCTCGAGGCAGGCTTCCTCGTTGTAGCAGGGCACGACGATCGAGAGCGTTGGGCGCGTCATCCACGGTCCTTCGGGCCCGCCAGGGGCGGCGAGCGATCGACGACCCTATAGAGGACGCTCGATCCGCTGCGCCAGATGGGCCGGAGGCCCTCGGCGAGACGCGGATCATAAGGCGGGGGCTGGATCATCCAGACATAATCGAACGCATCGCGCGGAAATTCGGACAGCGCTTCGCTGACGGTCCGCCAGATCTCGCCGCGGCAGGGGTTGAGGGTGACGATCTGGGTCGGATCGTGGCTGAAGCCGTGGCCGGCCGGATAATCGGTCATCAGCAGCTGGGCCCCCGCCATCGACCATTGATCGTTCGAAAAGGCTTCGCGCCGGACCAGGGCGAGGCCGGGCAGGTGCTCGCGCCGCGACATCGTCCACGGCTGGATGCAGGGCACCCCGACGAAGGAGACGAGGCGCGCGCCCCTGGGCAGATGATCGAGCGCGGCGAGCTCGCGATCATAGTCGCGGTCGTAGAGGTAGAAGCTGATCGTCGTGCCGGCGGTGCGCGCGACGAAGAAGGCGAGACCGGCGAGGGCGAGGGCGCGCTGGGCGCGAAGGCTCATTGCCGGGCGGACGCGAATGGCGAGCACCGGGACCGCCATCATGTAAGGGACGAGCCGCATGTCTGCATAGGCCGAGCCGAACACGATCCGCGGCAGGAGGACGAAGACGAGCAGCAGGAAGAGCGAAGAGGCCGCGAGATTGCGCGAAAATCCGATCTGCCGGTTCCCGATCGCCCCGAGGATCAGCAGAAGCACCAGCGCGAGGGCGGCGAGATCGAACCATTGCCAGCGATCGCGCAGCGCCATGACCAGCCACTGGAACTTCGCCGTCCAGTTGAACCAGTCCCCGGTCGATCCGCTCACCGCGCCGTTGCGCCACAGCAGCATGAGCAGGAAGGGCACTGACAACGACAGGCACTGAATGGCGGCATGAAGGCCGGCGTGGAGGAAGGTCCGGCCCCGGTCGTGCTGCCGCACCAGCTCCGCCGAGAAGGCGAGCACGCCGAGCGTCCCCCAGCCGTAGGTGTGCGCGACCCAGATCGCGATGGAGATCGGGACGAACAGCGCCGCGCGCAGCTTCAGCCGGCCGAGCCGCCCGAGCCTCAGCCACAGCGCGAAGGCGAGGAAGGCGAAGGCCATCGACAAGGCGAAATTGACGAAGCCGAAGATGAGGGGGAAATTGTAGGCGAAGGGGAGGGCGAAGAGCGCGGTCGGCGGCACCCGGCCGTGGACCTCATGCGCCACCCACAAAAATCCGGCGGTCGTCATCGCCGGGATCGCGATCACGATCAGCTTCACGCCGAGCTCCAGCCCGAACAGCTTGGCGAAGGGGACGATCAGCAGGTCGACGCCGAGATTGCCGATCAGCGACCAGCTGAAATCATAATAATGCCGCAGGACGGGGACCTGATCGATATCGAGCTGGACGCGGTAGCGGCCCATATGGCCGGGGAGATCGACGAGCGGGGGAATGTCGGGCCACAGCAGCGGCACCGCGCTCGCGATCACGAGTGCGGCCAGGATGGCCGGATTCGTCCAGAACGGACGCGGCGCGGCGTCCCCCAAAGGTCGGTCTCCCCTGTGCAACCTCGCCGTCCGCGGCCAGCCGCGAAAGCCATCGCCGGACTCGCCGACTCCGCGGCGGCTTTCAACTTAAAAAGCGTTCAGGCTATTCGGCCGCGATCCTGGGCGCCGCCGGCGCCTCCTCAAGCGATCGCAGCCGCGCCTCCGCCTCGAACATATAGTCGCGGGTGATCGGCAACGCCCGCCGGTTGCGGATATACTGGAACTGATAGTTCACCATGCTGGCTTCGCTGAACATCGTCATCGCACCGGCGAGGTAGAACAGCCAGAGCCGGTAGAGCCGTTCGTCGAAGGCGGCGACCACCTCGTTGTGGCGCGCCTTGGTGCGCTCATACCACTCGCGGATCGTGTAGTAATAATGGAGCCGCAGCGTTTCGCAGTCGGAGAGGATCAGCCGCTCCTGCTCGCTCGCGCCGAGCACCTCGGACAGCGCCGGGATATAGCCGCCCGGGAAGATATATTTCTGCGTGAAGCGGTCGGTCGTGCCGGGCTTGCCCATGCGCCCGATCGTGTGCAGCAGGATGACCCCGTCCTCGGCCAGAAGCTCGCGGCACTTGCGGAAGAAGGCGCGGTAGAAGGGCGGGCCGACATGTTCGAACATGCCGACCGAAACGATGCGGTCGAACGTGCCGGTGACGTCGCGATAATCGATCAGCTCGAACTTGACCTTGTCCGCGACCCCGGTGGCCTCCGCCCGGGCCTTGGCGGTCCTGATCTGCTCCTCGGACAGGGTGACGCCGAGCACTTCGACGCCGGCGACCCGGTTCAGGTAGAGCGCCATCCCGCCCCAGCCGCAGCCGATGTCCAGCACCCGCTGACCCGGTTTCAGGTCGAGCTTGGCGGCGATATGCGCCTTCTTGTCGAGCTGCGCCTGCTCCAGGCTGTTAGCCGGATCGGTGTAATAGGCGCAGCTATATTGCATGTCGGCATCGAGGAAGAGCTCATAGAGCGCGTTGCCGATGTCATAATGGTGCGCGACATTCTGCTTCGAACGGCGATGCCAGTTGATCCGGTCGAGCCGGCTTTTGATCGCGCTGCCCTTCTTCAGGAAGCCGGTCTTGCCCGGCCCCTTGTCCTCCCAGCGACCGTTGCGGCGGATGACGAGGACGAGATCGAGGATGTCGCCCTGCTCGAGGATCAGGCGGCCGTCCATATAGGTCTCGGCGGCGCCGAGGCCGGGATCGCGCGCGATCTCGTTCGCGACCTTGCCGTCGGTGAAGCGGACGGTCACCGGATTGAGATCGGGCTCGGGCGCGCCATAGCGCCAGCTCTTGCCCTTTTCATCGATGATGGTGAGTTCGCCGCGCGTAACGAGGCGCTTCAAGCCTTTGTCGAGGAGCCACATGCGCGCGACAATAGCCGAGTCCCCCACGGGCGCAACCGCGGGCGGTCAGTCGGCGAGCGCCGCCTGTTTCTCCTCGGCGATCCGGTCGAGCTCGGCGCGGCTCTTCTTCTCGGCCGCCGACTTGAGCTGGCCGCAGGCGGCCATGATGTCGCGGCCGCGCGGACGGCGCACCGGGGCCGAGATGCCCGCCTCGAACACGATTTCGGAAAAGCGCCGCACCCGCACCTCGTCCGAACATTCGTAAGGCGCGCCGGGCCAGGGGTTGAACGGGATCAGGTTCACCTTTGCGGGCAGCTTGTACTTGCGGATCAGGCGGACCAGTTCGCGCGCATCCTCGTCGCTGTCGTTCTTGTCCTTCAGCATCACATATTCGAAGGTGATGCGCCGGGCATTATTGGCGCCCGGATAGGCGGCGCAGGCGGCGAGCAGCTCGTCGATGCCATATTTGCGGTTCAGCGGGACGATCTCGTCGCGCACTTCCTTGGTCACCGCATGGAGCGAGACGGCGAGGTTGACGCCGATCTCCTCCCCGGCCCGCGCCATCATCGGCACGACGCCCGAGGTCGAAAGGGTGATCCGCCGCCGCGACAGGCCAAGCCCGTCGCCGTCCATCACGATCTTGAGCGCATCGCGGACATTGTCGAAATTGTAGAGCGGCTCGCCCATCCCCATCATCACGATGTTGGAGAGCATCCGCCCGTCCGGCTGCGAAGGCCATTCGCCGAGGCTGTCGCGCGCCAGCATCACCTGGCCGACGATCTCGGCCGGTTCGAGATTGCGGACCAGGCGCATCGTGCCGGTGTGGCAGAAGCGGCAGTTCAGCGTGCAGCCGACCTGGCTCGACACGCACAACGTCCCTCGATCGGCGTCCGGAATGAACACCATCTCATAGTCGTGGCCGTCCGGCGTCTTCAGCAGCCATTTGCGGGTGCCGTCGGTCGACACCTGCTCGACCACCACGTCGGGCCGGCCGACGACGAAGCGCTCGGCGAGCCAGGGGTGCTGCGCCTTGGCGATGTCGGTCATCGCCGCGAAGTCGGTGGCGCCGCGATTGTAGATCCAGTGCCAGATCTGCTTGGCGCGAAGCTTCGCCTGCCGTGCATCGAGCCCGGCGGCCTCAAGCGCTTCGCGAATCTCCGCCTTCGACAGGCCGACAAGATCGATGCGGCCGTCCGCGCGCGCCGTCCGCGCGCGGGGCACGGGCACGGGATCGACATGCCCTGGGATGGGCATCGGGGCGGTCGCGCTGTTCTGCATCGCGCGCATGTAGGCGATCGCGCCCGTCTTTTCCACTCTCAGCGCGCGCGGCAGGCGATGGCCGCGGCATCCATGGCGGTCGCGGCGCCGCGCAGGTGATAGAAATCGCGCACCGTGCGGCCGCCTTCGGCGCGGGTTTCGACGCTCATCTCGATGCCGGTCCGCATCGCGTCGGCGATCTGGGCGTCGGCCGCCGTGTCCGCCGCCCACGCGTCCGCGCCGCGGGCGGCGAGCTGGAAGACGCGGCCGTCGATCCTGAGCAGGACGGCGGAGCCGGCGCGCGCCGGGCGGCTGAGCCGGATCTGGACCTGGCCCGCGATGTGGAGTCCGGGCCAGTGGCCGATCGACGCGAACGGGCGCGCGCCCGCGGCCGACGCCGTCGCCTGGTAGGGCGCAGCGATGGCATAGCAGCGCCGGACGCTCGCAAAGGCGCCCCAGGTGCCGAACGTGCCGAGACTGTGTTGCTGCGCTACAACAGGTCCCGAAAAAAAGCCGGAAAACAGCGGGAAAAGGAACAAAATTGCGGCGAAACGAGCCGTTCGCCTCGCGGCAGGCCCGCCACGGCCCGTCCTGTTTAGCGCCGGTTCAGGCAACCGAAGGCAGGTCCGCGCGCTCGGGAGCAGTCCCGAGGGGCCCGTAAGCAGGGGGTCCATGAATGAAGTCAATGGAGTATTTATGTCCAAGTATCTCGTCGCCATCCTTCTCGCCGGCGCAGTGGCCGCGCCCGCTTACGCCCAGGACGGGTCCACCTTTTCCGGACCGCGGGTGGAAGGCATCGTCGGCTATGACCGTGCCCATGTCGAGGGCGAAAACAGCGATGGCGTGCTCTACGGCGCGCGCGTTGGCTATGATGTCCGCGCCGGTCGGGCCGTGCTCGGCATCGATGGCGAGATCACCGATTCGACCACCGACGAGTGCATCAGCGGGTTCACCGTCGCTGGAGACCGGCTCTGCGCGAATGCGGGTCGCGACCTCTATGTCGGCGGCCGTGTCGGCGCGGTGCTGAGCCGCAATGCGATGATCTACGGCCTCGCCGGCTATACCAACGGGCGGATCACGCTCGATTACAATGACGGCGGAACCGGCGCGGCCAATTTCCACGACGGCCGCAACCTGGATGGCGTGCGCGTCGGCGCCGGAATCCAGTATGCGATCGGCCGCAATGCCTTCGTCAACGCGGAATATCGCTATTCCAATTACGAGGATGGCGTGAGCCGCAATCAGGTGCTGGGCGGCTTCGGCGTCCGCTTCTAAACGGCGGCAAACGTCCAGGGGAGGCCGGGGCGGCATGTCCGCCCCGGCCTTTTTCATGGGCGCGCGCCATCGCTCGTCCGCCGGAATGTCATTTTCGTCGCAGCGTCGAGCGGGTCGCCGGATTCGTCTCACGAGGCTCGAACCGGGCGGCCCGAAGCTGTTTTAGGGCCGCAACACAGGCGCGGCGACGCGCCGTGTTGCAACGATCGATCACCAGCGCCCCGATCCGGGGCCCACAGGCAGGAGACTTTCCATGCGTATGATTTACGCCGCCGCCGCGCTCGTCGCTTTTGCCGCCACCCCGGCCTTCGCCGAGGAATCGCGCCAGCCGTTCGATGGCGGCCATATCGGCGTCGTCGCCGGTTATGATTCGCTTCATGGCGCCGGTGTCACCTCCGACGGCATCGCCTATGGCGTCCAGGGCGGCTATGATTTCCGGCTCGGCGGCGCCGTGCTCGGGCTCGAGGCCGAAGCGGCCGAATCGAGCACCGATCGCGGCCCCGTGGAGGCCGGGCGCGATCTCTACGCGGGCGGCCGCATCGGTGCCGTCGTCGGCGGCCGCGGCCTGCTCTATGCCAAGCTCGGCTACACGAATGCGCGGCTCAGCGCGCCTGGCGCAGGCGTGAATCTGGATGGCATCCGCGCCGGCGCGGGCATCGAATGGATGGTCGGCCGCAACGTCTCGGTCCGCGCGGAATATCGCTATTCCAACTACGAGGACGGTGTGTCGCGCAACCAGGGGATTCTCGGGCTCAGCTATCGCTTCTGATCGGACCGTTTCCGACCTGAAAATCGGGCCGGGGCCGCGTGCTTCGGCCCATTTTCTTGTCGCCCCCCACTGGCGGGCGCGATCCGAGCCGCTATAACCGTTCGTCCAACCGGACATGCGGGAATACAGGGGTAGAAGATGAGAGCGACGATCGAGCGGGCGACCCTCCTCAAGGGTCTCGGCCACGTCCACTCCGTGGTCGAGCGCCGCAACACCATCCCGATCCTGTCGAACGTGCTCATCGAGGCGGACGAGGATGGCGGAATCCGGCTGATGGCGACCGATCTTGATCTCCAGATCAACGAGCGGGTGGAGGCCAATGTCGCCGATCCGGGCGCGACCACCGTCTCAGCCCACACGCTCTTCGATATCGTCCGCAAGCTCCCCGAGGGCAGCCAGGTCGAATTGATCGCCGCGGAGAACCGGATGCAGGTCAATGCCGGCCGCGCCCGTTTCACCCTCGCCACGCTTCCGCGCGACGATTTCCCGGTGATCGCGGAAGGCGAGCTGCCGACCCGTTTCGAATTGCCGGCCGCGACGCTCAAGCAGATCATCGACAAGACCCGCTTCGCGATCTCGACCGAAGAGACGCGCTATTATCTCAACGGCATCTACATTCACGTGTCCGACGAGGCGCAGCCGGTGCTGAAGGCGGCGGCGACGGACGGCCACCGGCTCGCGCGCGTGACGGTGCCGCGGCCCGATGGTGCACAGGGGATGCCCGGCGTCATCATCCCGCGCAAATGCGTCGGCGAACTGCGCAAGCTCCTCGACGAGGTCGACGGCACCGTCCAGGTGTCGCTGTCCGACACCAAGGTTCGCTTCGATCTCGGCAGCGCGGTGCTGACCTCCAAGCTGATCGACGGGACCTTCCCGGACTATAGCCGGGTGATCCCGACCGCGAACGACAAGCTGCTGAAGCTCGATCCGCGCGCGTTCGAGGAGGGGGTCGATCGCGTCTCGACCATCGCGAGCGAGCGCACCCGCGCCGTCAAGATGGCGCTCGACCGGGACAAGATCACGCTGTCGGTCACCTCGCCCGAAAACGGCACCGCGGCCGAGGAGATTTCCGGCGATTATGCCGCCGATTCGTTCGAAATCGGGTTCAACGCCCGTTACCTGCTCGACATCCTCAACCAGATCGAGGGCGACAGCGTGGAGGTCCATCTGGCCGATGCCGCGGCCCCGACGCTGCTTCGCGAGAACGACAAGGCGCCGGCGCTTTACGTGCTGATGCCGATGCGGGTCTAGAAAGGCGGGCGACCCGTCCTTACATTGACTCGCGAGAGGGGCGCTGCTAGTCGCGCGCCCTTTCCCGCAGGGCGAAGATTCAAAGCTGGAGCTGCCTCATGGCGCGCGTGACCGTCGAAGATTGCGTCGACAAGATTCCCAACCGTTTCGATCTGGTGCTGCTGTCGGCGCAGCGCGCCCGGCAGGTGTCGGGCGGCGCCGAGCTCACGATCGATCGCGACCGCGACAAGAATCCGGTCGTCGCGCTGCGCGAGATCGCCGAGCAGACGATCCGCCCGGCGGATCTCGAAGAGGCGCTGATCGGCGGCCTTCAGCGCGTTCAGATCGACGATGACGATGTGGCTGACGAGGTCGGCTCGCTGTCGGCATCGGCGGAAGCGCTGCGCCTCACCGCCGCCGCGCCCCAACGCAACACGAACAGCGGCGCCGACTACGACGGCTGATCGCCGTGGCGGGGGCAATCCTCCCGCTGCTCCAAAGGACCGGGAAGCGACCCGGCGGCCTTAGGCCGGCGGACGAAGTTCTGCGCGGTCGATCCATTCCATGTCGGCGCGCGACAGGACGCGTCCGTCTGCGGAGCGCACCGCGATCGGCGCGATCGGCTGGCGATTGGCGCGGTCGACGAGCACCGGATTGCTCGGCCGCCCGGACACCCAGCGCTCGCCCCACTGGCGCAGCGACAGGAGGACGGGAAGCAGGTCCAGTCCCTTTTCGGTCAGCCGATAGGAGACTTTGCGCCGGTCCGTCGGATCCGGCACCCGCTCCAATATGCCGTTTTCCACCAGGCGAACCAGGCGGTTCGACAGGATGTTGCGGGCGATCCCCAGGGTCGACTGGAATTCCTCGAAATGATGCAGGCCGTTGAAGGCCCCGCGCAGGATCAGGAACGACCAGCGCTCTCCCACCGCCTCAAGGGCGGCGGCGATCGAGCAGTGCCGCAGCAGCTCCCGATGATGTTCGACGTCGAGCACGTTGATCCGATCCTACGCTGATTTCGGTCATGTTCATAGGCGAAGGGCAATAAGGTTGCAAATCGCAATCGACAGTGACATAGGTTGCGAATCGCAATTAATGAGGGGTCCATCCCATGATTCGCACCCTTTTCGCCGCTTCGCTGCTGACCGCCGCTGTCCCCGCTGGCGCTGCCCCTTATTATCGGGCCGAGCCGACCGCGGCGCCGGCGCGCTCCGTCGTTGTCACGCGCGACAATGTGTGGCGTTGCGGGGCCGAAGGCTGCGCGGCGGAGCGCGCGTCGAGCCGGCCGGCGATCGCCTGCGCGGCGCTGGTCCGCGAGATCGGTCAGCTGGCCAGTTTCAGCGCCCAGGATCGCGCCTTCGGGGCCGAGGAGCTGGCCGCCTGCAACCGTCGGGCACGGGCCGACTGAGCACACCGCCGGGCAAATACGCGGCCGACCGCGTGATTCCGGTTGCATCGGAGGCGGGTGTCACCACATCCTTGACCTGTGCTCAGGCAGTATGAACTGGTCGAGAAGGTCAAGGGCTATGACCCGGACGCCGACGAGGCGTTGATCAACCGCGCCTATGTCTTCTCGATGAAGGCGCACGGGTCGCAGACCCGCGCATCGGGCGATCCCTATTTCAGCCATCCGATCGAGGTGGCCGGCATCCTCACCGATCTTCGGCTCGACGACGAGACGATCGCCACCGCGATCCTCCACGACACGATCGAGGATACGGTGGCGACGCCCGAGGAGATCCAGAAGCATTTCGGGCCGAATGTCGCCCGCCTGGTCGACGGCGTCACCAAATTGTCCAAGATCGAGGCGCAGAGCGAGAGCCAGCGCGCCGCCGAGAATCTGCGCAAGTTCCTGCTCGCCATGTCCGACGACATCCGGGTGCTGCTGGTGAAGCTCGCGGACCGGCTGCACAACATGCGCACGCTCCATTTCATCAAGAACGAGGAGAAGCGTCGGCGGATCGCGCGCGAGACGATGGATATCTATGCGCCGCTCGCCGAGCGGATCGGCATGTACGAGTTCATGACCGAGATGCAGACGCTGGCGTTTCGCGAGATCGAGCCGGCCGCCTATGAATCGATCACGCGCCGGCTTGCCCAGCTCAACAAGGAAGGCGGCGGCGATCTCATCCAGCGCATCGGTCGCGGCCTCAAGGCGCATCTCGAGGCCAATGGCGTCGAAGCCGAGGTCACCGGGCGCGAGAAGCACCCCTATTCGATCTGGCGCAAGATGGCCGAGCGCCATGTGAGCTTCGAGCAATTGTCCGACGTCATGGCGTTTCGCTGCATCGTCGGATCGGTCGAGGACTGTTACCGGACGCTCGGCCTCATCCATCAGCGCTGGCCGATGGTGCCGGGCCGGTTCAAGGACTTCATCTCGACGCCGAAGCGCAACGGCTATCGCTCGCTCCACACCACCGTCATCCATGACGAGCAGATGCGGATCGAGGTCCAGATCCGCACCCACGAGATGCATGCCCAGGCCGAAAACGGCTTTGCCGCCCACTGGGCCTACAAGGAGGGCGCGAGCGAGGTTTCGACCGATCATCCCTGGATCAGCGATCTGGTCGAGATTCTCGAACATGCGGCGAGCGCGGAAGAGCTGCTCGAACATACCCGGATGGCGATGTACCAGGACCGGATCTTCGCCTTCACGCCCAAGGGCGAGCTGATCCAGCTTCCCAAGGGTGCGACGCCGGTCGATTTCGCCTATGCGGTCCACACCGACCTCGGCGACCAGACGGTCGGCGCGAAGATCAACGGCCGGGTGATGCCGCTCAGGACCCCGCTCAACAATGGCGACCAGGTCGAGATCCTCGTCTCCAAGGCGCAGCATCCGCAGCCGGCGTGGCTCGGCTATGTCGTCACCGGAAAGGCGCGCGCGAAGATCAGGCGCTGGGTGAAATCGAAGGAGCGCGAGGAGACCGTTGCGCTCGGCCGCAAGATTTTCGACGAGATCGTCGCGCGCCTGCCCGAGGCGCCCGGTTGGGAGGCGATCGCGGAGGCGCTGCGGCGGCTGAACCTCGCTGATGACGAGGCGCTGTTCGAGGCGATTGCGCTCAAGCGGGTCGACGACCTCCAGGTGATGGAGGCGCTCAATCCCGGATCGACCACCGGCACCGGCGCCAAGCCGCCGCCGCAACGCACCGCGATCTCGATCAAGGGCCTGACGCCCGGCGTCGCCTTCCAGCTCGCCGAATGCTGCCACCCGATCCCGGGGGACCGGATCGTGGGCCTGAGGCGCGAGGGCGAGGGGATCGAGGTGCACACGATCGGTTGCGACGCGCTGGCGAGCGGGATCGACGCCGACTGGGTCGATCTCGCCTGGGGCGACGAGACCGACGGCGGGAACGCCCGCCTGGCCATCGTCATCAAGAACCAGCCGGGCGCGCTCGCCGCGATCGCCGGCGTGCTCGGCAGCCATGGCGCCAATATCGTCTCAATGGACCAGACGGCACGCGACGGAAGCTTCCATACCTTCCAGTTCGATATCGAGGTGCACGATCTTCAGCATCTCATGCGGATCCTTGCCGCGCTTCGCGCCAGCGACGTTGTCTCGACCGCCGAGAGGCTCTAGCGCGCGCGGATGATCCAGCGCGTTCACCTGATCGCCGCGGCGCGGCCCAATTTCATGAAAGTCGCGCCGCTCTGGCATGCGCTTGCCGGATCGAAGGATTTTGCGCCGGTGCTGATCCATACCGGCCAGCATTACGATCCCAACCTGTCCGACCGCATCTTCGCGGATCTGCGATTGCCGGAGCCGGACCATCATCTCGGTGTCGGCTCAGGCAGCCATGCCGAGCAGACCGGCCGGACGATGATCGCCTATGAAGCCGTGCTCGCCGAGGATCGGCCCGACTGGCTGATCGTCGTCGGCGACGTCAATGCGACGGTCGCCGCGGCGCTGGTCGGCGCGAAGGCGGGCGTGCGCGTCGTCCATCTCGAAGCCGGCCTGCGGAGCCGCGACCGGCGGATGCCGGAGGAGATCAACCGCCTCGCGACCGACGCGATCGCCGATGTGCTCTGGACGCCCTCGCCGGATGCCGATGCCAATCTCGTGGCTGAAGGTGTCGATCCTCAACGGATCTCGCGCGTCGGCAACATCATGATCGACAGCCTCGAAATGGCGAGGGGTGAGATCGAACGTGCCGATGTGCCGGGCGAGCTCGGCCTCGCGCCCGGCTATGTCGCCGTGACCCTCCATCGGCCATCCAATGTCGATGACCCCGAACAGCTGCGGCGGCTGGTCGAGGCGCTGGAGGAGGTGCGGGCGTTCCGGCCGGTTATCTTCCCTGTCCATCCGCGCACCGCCGCGCGGCTGGAGGCAGCGGGCCTTCGTGCCCGGCTGGAATCGTCCGGCGTCCGGCTGACCGAGCCGCTCCCCTATATCCGCTTCATGAGCCTCGTCACGGCCGCGGCCGCGCTCGTCACCGACAGCGGCGGCGTGCAGGAAGAGACGACCTATCTCGGCGTGCCTTGCCTCACCCTGCGCGAGAACACAGAGCGACCGATCACCGTGACCGAGGGCACGAATCGCCTGGTCGACGTCGAGACCTTGCTGCCCGCGCTGCACGGCGCGCTCGCCGATCCGCCGGCCGGACGCCGGCCCGATCTGTGGGATGGGCAAACCGCGGCACGCTGCCTCGAGGACCTTCGTCGCCGTGGCGCCCGCGCCAGCTAGGCGGGGACGACCTCGAAAATCCACAGCCGAGCTTGACGATCCACGGAGAGCGGGCCGCCGCGCGAAACGGCCTTTGGATGCACCGCCACCCATGCTACCAGCCGGCGCGATGGGTGCGCCCGACGACATGACCTATGGCGGCTATCTCGCGCTGGACCGCCTTCTTGCCGCCCAGCATCCGGTGTCTGATCACCATGACGAACTGCTGTTCGTCATCATCCATCAGACCAAGGAATTGTGGCTCAAGCAGATCCTGCACGAGCTTGATCTCGCATCGGCGCTGGTTCGCGGCGACAAGCTGATCGAGGTCCACAAGATCCTTTCGCGCGTGTCGCGAATCCAGGCGGTGATGACCCTCTCGTGGGACGTCCTCGCGACCCTGACCCCGACCGATTACCTGACCTTCCGCCATGTGCTCGGCGGTTCGAGCGGGTTTCAGTCCGCGCAGTTCCGAGCCTTCGAATTCCGCCTCGGCCTCAAGGAGGCCGGACACCTTCGCTTCCAGGAGGAAGGATCGAAGGGGCGTGCGTTGCTGGCGGCGGCGCTGGAGAGCCCGAGCCTGTGGGACGAGACCAATGCCGCGCTGGCCCGCGCCGGCTTCGCCATCCCCGGCGCTGCGCTGGCCCGCGACTGGAGCCAGCCCTACCGCCCCTTCGACGAGGTCGAGGCGGCGTGGGCGACGATCTATCGCGATGCCGAGCAATATTGGCCGCTCTATCAGCTCGCCGAGAAGCTGATGGACGTGGACGATGCGCTCGCGTCTTGGCGCCACAAGCATGTGGTCACCGTCGAACGGGTGATCGGGTTCAAGCGCGGCACCGGCGGCACGCCCGGGGTACCCTATCTCCAGTCGACCCTCTCCAAGCGTGCATTCCCCGAGCTGTGGAGCGTGCGCACGCGGCTTTAGCGGGTTTCACGCGCGCCGCCTGCGCGGCTAAGTGGGCTGATGAGCGAAGCACGAATTACCCCGGTCATCCTGTGCGGCGGCTCCGGCACCCGGCTCTGGCCGCTGTCGCGAGCCGCCCGGCCAAAGCAGATGCTTGCGCTCGCAGGCCCGGATTCGCTCCTCCGCCAAACAGTCGCGCGCGTCGGCGATCCGCAGGTCTTCGCCGCCCCGGTCGCGGTCGGCGCGGCCGCCCAGGCCGATGCGATCGCGCGCGAAGTCGAGCAGCTCGGCGCGCTGATCCTGGAGCCGGCGCAACGCAACACCGCGCCCGCGATCGCGCTCGCGGCGCTCAATGCGGCGGGGGATGACGTGCTCCTGGTGCTGCCGAGCGATCACCTCATCGCCGACGCGGAGGGCTTTCGCGAGGCCGTCCGCCGCGCGCTGCCCTTCGCGCGCGAGGGATGGATCGTGACCTTCGGCATGGCGCCGGACCGGCCGGAGACCGGCTATGGCTATATCCGGCGCGGCGCGGCAATCGGCGAAGGCGTCTTCGCGGCCGAACGATTCGTCGAGAAGCCCGATGCCGAAACGGCCGTGCGCTACCTTGCCGATGGCGGCTATGACTGGAATGGCGGCATCTTCCTGCTGCGGGCCGACGTGGCGATCGAGGGGCTGCGGACGCACGCGCCCGAAATCCTCGCCGCGGCGAGGGAGGCGTTCGATCGCGCCGCGCGCGATGGGGTGCGGATCGTGCCGGAAGCCGCCGCCTTTCGCGCCGCCCCCTCGCAATCGATCGACTATGCCTTGATGGAGAAGGCCGGGAAGGTCGCGGTGATGCCGGTCTCGATCGGCTGGTCCGACATCGGCAGCTGGGACGCCCTGCACGATCGACTCCCCCATGATGAGGGCGGTAACGCGATTGCCGGCGATGTCGTCGCGCTCGACGTGCGCGGCTGCCTGATCCGCTCGGACGGGCCGGTGATCGCCGCGATCGGCGTGAACGATCTCGTCATCGTCGCCACCGCGGACGCGGTGCTCGTCGTGCCGCGCGATCAGGCGCAGCGGGTCAAGGAGATTGTCGACGCGCTGGGCAAGGACGGCCGCGGATCGCTTATTTGAAGCTGCAAATATCGCCGCGCACGGCGCTCCCCGGATAGGCGGCGAGCAGGTCCATGCCGGCGCCCGCCATCAGTTCGGCGCCGCCCTCGACGCGCCGGACCGATCCGGGTGCGAGTTGGTCGCCGTCGAGCGCGCCGCTCCCTGCGATCGGGATCAGGAGCAATTCACCGGTCTCGTCCGCGAGCCGCGCTTGGTTCGCGAACGTCCAGCGCTCGACAACGAATGCCCCGGCGACGATGGCCCGACGCCCCGGCGCGATCTCGACCGGATCGAAGGCGAACCGATACGGCCCGGCATGGGCGACCGCCACCGCATCGTCGAGATGAAGTTCGCGCGGGCGGCCATAATCGTAGAGCCGATAGGTGAGGTCGAGATTCTGCTGGATCTCGACCAGCGAAATGCCGCCGCCGATCGCGTGAATGGTGCCGCCGGGAGAATAGATGAGCTCGCCGGCCCGGATCGGCCGCCAGTCGATCAGCCGCTCGATCGAGCCGTCAAGCGCGGCGGCACGCAGCGCCTCGCCAGTGACGGCATGGGTGAGACCAAGGCCGATCACCGCGCCCGGATCGGCCTCGAGGATGAACCAGGCCTCGTCCTTGCCGCGCGGCAGGCCGCGGGCATGCGCGTCCGCGTCGTTCGGGTGGACCTGGATCGACAGACGCTCGGCGGTGAAGATGTGCTTGACCAGCAGCGCGTCGTCGCGTCCCGGACGATCGACATGCCACAATTCGCCGATCGGATCCGCGCCTGCGGGCGGCGGGCCCGCCCAGTCGGGAAGATCGCGCCGGCCCCAGACCCGCGCGACGGGCCGAACCTCAAGAGCGATGCCGGTCATTCTTCCCGCGCCTCCGTCGTCGCCTGTCGCGCGGGCAATAGGCGAGGCGGCCGCGACCTGCCAGCCCGTCGCAGCCGCAATCGGCGGCCGCGCGGCTTGAACCCGTGGGTCGTGCCCGTGTTATAGGGCCCGCGACGCGCACCGGAGGCCGGCAATTCTGATCAACTCCCCAGGCTATTTCATGGTGATGCGCGCGCTCGTCCTGGTCTGGGCGGCGGTGGTGATCGCGCTGGCATCGATCGGAATCGCGCGGCGGCGGAAGGGTCTCGTCCTCGTCGCGCTGCTTATTCTCGCGCTCGGATTGCTTATTCCGAGGCTTGTGCTCAGCCTGCTCGATTGACGCCGATCGATTCTCTTGAGTTCGGGCACGTCCATCGTGTTATGACCGCGCGATGTCGGCGGCCATGGCGATTCTCGCGATCAGCGCGCTCTACCTGCTCTTGTTCGCGCCGGCCGCCGCTGCTCTGTTGCGACCGAAGGCGATTGTTGCCATCCGGGCCATATACGCGATCTTCTTCCTTGCGCTCGCCGTCCGTTATTTCGGCCTGCCCGGGCTTGGCGAGCCGGTCGTGCTGGCCAAGGCGCCGGCCGTGCCGATCGAGGCGCAGCAGCAGGATCCCTGCGTCGCGGCCATCGCCCAGGCCGAGGCGAGAGGGCTCGTGACCGATCGCTCGAACCCGTCGCTGGTGCAGGTGGATAGCGTGAAGTGGCGCCGCCTGCCGCCGGAAGCGCGTGCGGCGTTGAACAGCTGCCTCGATCAGGCGCGCTCCCCGAGGGCGCGCGCCTTCCCGATCCAGATCGTCGAAGATTAGGACGCCGCCCGCCCGATGACCGCCAGCCGGACCCAATCCCATGGCAGGAGCCGCCGCCGGCATCATCCGCGCGCTCTGCCGCCCCTGGTCGAGCGCTATCCGCTGCTGCCGTTCGCGGTCCTTGTCGCCTTCTTCGCCTTGTGCGTGCTCGGTGGCGGCGCGTCGCGACCCGATGTGCTCTCGCTTCTCTATCTGCGTCCCGCGGCGGTTGCCGCGCTCGCCGCCTTCCTGCTGCTGAAGCCGGTGCGCCCGGGAGAGCTCAAGCCGCTGTTCGCGCTGTTCGCCGCGCTTGTGCTCATCATCGCGATCCAGCTCGTTCCGCTGCCGCCGGATCTGTTCCTTGGCCTGCCCGGCCGCGCGCGCTTCGGCGAGGCGGCGGCCGCGCTCGGCCAGGCCCAGCCGTGGCGGCCGCTCAGCCTCACGCCCGATCTCACCATCAACAGCCTGGTCGCCTGCCTTCCGCCGCTCGCCGCCCTGATCGGCTTCACCGCGCTTCGCGACGAACAGCGCGCCTCCCTGCTCCCGGTGCTGATCGGGGCCTCCGTGCTGTGCTCGCTGCTCGGCGCGGCGCAGATCGCCGGCGGCGCGCACAGCGGCGCCTATCTCTACGCGATCACCCATAGCGGGGTCGCGGTCGGGTTCTTCGCCAACCGCAACCACGAAGCGGCGCTCCTCGCGGCGACCTATCCGATGCTCCGCGTGTGGACGATGATGCCGTCCAAAAGCCCGGAATATCGTCGCGCCCGCGGTTTCATCGCCGTCGGCATCGGCCTGTTCCTGATCCCGATGGTGCTGATCACCGGATCGCGCGCCGGCATGGCGCTGACCCTGCTCGGCATCGCGGCGGCCTATTTCATCGCGCCCTGGTCCCGCCTCGGCCAATTCTGGAACACGGCAAAGGGGCGTCTGATCTGGGCCGGCATGTGGGTTCTGCCCTTTGTCGTGGCGGCCCTCGTGGCGATCCTCGGCCGGGCCTGGTCGTTCCAGCGGGTCGGGCTTCTTGTCGACGACAGCGAGACGGAGCTTCGCATCCGCAACTTTCCGCTGATGCTTGATATCGTGCGCGATTACATGCCCTTCGGCACGGGCTTCGGCTCCTTCGATCCGGTCTTCCGCATGTATGAGCCGGATCCGTGGCTGTCGGTCGAATATTTCAACCATGCCCATAACGAGCTGGTCGAAATGGCGCTGACCGGCGGCATTCCGGCGCTGCTGCTGATCGCCGCCTTCCTGATCTGGTTCGCGCGCGCGGCGCTGCGGACGATCAGGCCCTATCGCCATCCATCGCCGAAGACGCTGCTCGGGCGGCTCGGCGCGGTGATGATTCTCCAGTTCCTGCTTGCGAGCATCGTCGATTACCCGCTACGGACCCCGCTCCTTGGCGTGATCTTCGTTTTCGCCGCCGGCTGGCTTGCCGCAGGATCGGTTCGTCGCAGGGGGAGCGAGGATGCCGAACATCCCGGGCCCGCCACTTTACCGTGATGGACCGATGCACTAAGCGCCACCGCCGGACGCCCCGGCGTGTATATGAGGGTGATGCGTGATGAAGTTTGGGATGTTCCTGGCGGCCGGAGCGGCTCTCCTGGCAACGGGATGCGCACCTTCGCGGTTCGTCGGGCGCGCCGATCTGAACTACGTCCATCAAGCGCCGCTGCCCCCGCCGACGCGGGAGGACCTGACGGCCGCGACCCGTGTCCACCTGATCGGGCCGTTCGACAAGATTTCCGTCGAAGTGTTCGGCATCCAGGAGCTGAGCCGCACCGTCGAGGTCGATGCCCAGGGGCAGATTCAGCTGCCGCTGATCGGCGTCGTCGCCGCCTCGGGCCGCACGCCGCCGGAACTCGCCTCCTTCGTGCAGCAGCAGCTCGGCTCGCGCTATGTCCGCAATCCCCAGGTCAGCGTCAACGTCGTCGAGACCCAGAGCCTGCGGATCACCGTCGACGGCGAGGTGACGCAGCCTGGCGTCTATCCCTTCCTCGGCCGCGTGACGCTGATGAGCGCGCTCGCCCAGGCCCATGGGGTCACCGAATATGCCCGGCAGAAGCATGTCGTCGTCTTTCGCCAGGTCAACGGCCAGGACATGGCGGCGCTCTACGATCTACGGGCGATCCGGCGCGGCATCTACGCCGATCCGGAAATCTATCCCAACGACATCGTCGTCGTCGGCGAAAACCAGGCGCGCCGAATTTTCCAGGACGTCCTTCGCAGCTCCAACCTCCTGACCACGCCGATCGTCGCGGCAATCCGGCGCTGAGGGCAGATTTCGCATGAACGACATGGAATTCCGCCACGGAACGCCGCTCCTCGCCGGAGCCGAAGGGGACCAGGTTTCTCTGGCGGGCCTCGACGACGGCGCGCCGCCGCTGATCACGCAGATCATGACCGTCGCCCGGCGGCGCAAGTGGTTCATCATCGGCGCGATCGTCGGGATGCTGCTCGCCGGCCTCGCCGTCACGCTTCTGATGACGCCGAAATATACCGCCTCGGCGATGGTCGAGATCCGCCGCGAGGGCAATGATTTCACCAATATCGAAGGTGCCGAGCCGCAGGCGACGACGTCGGTCGACCAGGAATTCTACCAGACCCAATACGGCCTGCTCCAGTCGCGCGCCCTTGCCGAGCGGGTCGCGACCGAGCTGCAGCTGTTCGACAATGCCGCCTTTTTCGACGAATTCAACGCGCCGGGCACGTCGGGCTGGTTCGAGGATGGCCGTCCGGTCCAGTCCGCCTCCACGCGCGAGCAGCGGATCCGCAAGGCCGGCGAGGTGCTGCTCGACAATTTCGACATCGCGCCGGAGCGGCTGTCGCGGCTCGTCACGCTCGAATTCACCGGCCCGGACGCGGTGCTCTCGAAGCGGATCGTCGATTCCTGGGCGGCCAATTTCATCCGGATCACGCTGGAGCGACGGTTCGAGGCGACCTCATACGCGCGCACCTTCCTTGAGCAGCGCCTCGCCCAGCTGCGCGGGCGCATCGATGAATCCGAGCGCCAGCTCGTCGGCTATGCGGCGCAGCAGAACATCATCAACCTGCCCACCGGCACCGCGCCACAGACGCCCGGCGCGACGGCGCCGGAGCGTTCGCTGGTCGAAGACGATCTGGGAACGATCAACCAGGCGCTGGCCCAGGCGACCGTCGCCCGGATGCAGGCCGAAAGCCGGCTTCACGCATCGAACGGCGCGGTCGACGAGGCGCTGAACAACGTGGCGATCAACGGCCTGCGCCAGCAACGCGCGCTCGCCAACGCCCAATATGCCCAGATGATGGTGCAGTTCGAACCCAATTATCCGCCCGCCGTCGCGCTGCGCACGCAGATCCAGCAGCTTGATCAGGCGATCGCGGCGGAGGAGGGGCGCGTCCAGCAGACGCTCCGGCAGACCTATGACGCCGCCGTCGCGCGCGAGCAGGGCCTGCGCCGGATGGTCGAGCAGCTCCAGGGCGGCGTGCTCGACCTTCGCCGCCGCAGCATCCAGTACAATATCTACCAGCGCGACGTCGACACGAGCCGGCAGCTCTACGACGCGCTGCTTCAGCGCTACAAGGAGATCGGCGTCGCCGGCGGGGTCGGGGTGAACAACATCTCGATCGTCGATCAGGCTGAGGTCCCGGAAAAGCCGTCCAGCCCGCGGCTCCTGCTCAACATGGCGATCGCGCTGCTCGCGGGCCTCATGGTCGGAATCGGCGGCGCCTTCGCGCTCGAGCAGATCGACCAGGGCATCGCCGATCCTTCCGATGTCGAGCGCGAGCTCAAGGTGCCGTTGCTCGGATCGGTTCCGAAGATCGAGGACAGCGATCCGCTGGAGACGCTCGACGACAGCAAGTCCATGGCATCCGAGGCCTATCTGTCGCTGATGACGACCCTGTCCTTCGCGACCGATCACGGCATTCCGCGCAGCCTTGCCGTGACCAGCTCGGGGCCGGCGGAGGGCAAATCGATCACCAGCTATGCGCTGGCCCGATCGGTCGCGCGATCGCGCCGTCGCATCCTCCTGATCGACGCCGACATGCGCTCGCCATCGATGCATCATGCCTTCGGCGTCGCGAACGGGGCGGGCCTCAGCAATTTCCTGGCCGGCGACGACGATCTGGCGAAGATGGTGCATGCGACGGCCTATCCGGGCCTGTCGCTGATGACCGCGGGCCCGCAGCCGCCGAGCGCGCCCGAGCTGCTTTCGGGCGAGCGTCTGCCGCAGCTGATTGAGCGGCTTCGGGAGCAGTTCGATCAGATCATCTTCGATGCGCCGCCGGTCATGGGCCTCGCCGATGCGCTCATGCTGGGCAGCGCGGTCGAGGGAATGGTCTTCGTCGTCGAGGCGCACCGCACCCATCGCGGAACCGCCTCCTTCGCGCTGAGCCGCCTGCGTTCGGCGAACGCGCAGATCGTTGGCGCGGTGCTCACCAAGTTCGACACCAAGCGCGCCCATTACGGCTACGGATACGATTACGGCTACGGCTATGGTTACGGCGAGGTCGCCAAGGATCAGGCCTGATCCATCCCATGCCGCTGGCGCGGTCCGTTCCTTGAGGAGGTGATCGTGAGTGCCATTGCGCGGATTCCGATGGCCCAATGGATGCGCGGCGCCGCGATCGTAATCGGCGCCGCGATCCTCGGGTGGATCGCGCAGGCATCGACCATCTCGACCGTTTTGGGCTCTCGGCGCCTCGAAACCACCCTGTCCTGGTGGCCGGCGGGCAGCGCCGGGCTCGCGGCGGCCGCGGCAAACCAGTTGTCGGTCGTCCCGCAGAGCCCGGCCAGCCTGGGCGACGCGCAGACGCTCGCAATCCGCGCGCTGGAGCGCGATCCGACCAATGTCATCGCCGCGCGGACGCTCGGCCTGGTCTACGCGCAGCGGGGCGATCACGCCGCGTCGGACCGGCTCCTCCATTATGCCGAGACGCTGTCGCGGCGCGACCTCGCGACGCAGCTGTGGTTCATCGAGGACAGGGTCCAGCGCAACGACATCAACGGCGCCCTCACCCATTATGATCGCGCGCTGCGCACCTCGCCACGCGCTCGCGACGTCCTGCTCCCGATCCTGGTCCAGGCCGCGGCCGATCCGGCGATCTCGCCACCGCTGACGCGGCTGATCGCCCAGCGGCCGCCCTGGTGGAGCTATTTTCTCGATCGGCTCATCGCCGATGGCGATTCACCTGCCGCGCTGACCCGCACCGTCCTCGCGCTCCGGCTCGACCCGGCCGATCCGGCTGAGCGCGACGATCTGGGACGCGCGCTTCGCCGGATGGTTGATATCGGCGCCTTCGATGCGGCGCGCGCGCTCGATGCCCGGCTGGGCCGGCGACGGCCGGCGGCGGGTGAGTTCATCCGCAACGGCGGCTTCGAGGAGAATGATGGCTTCGGTCCATTCGACTGGCGGCTGACCAACCAGCCCGACCTTGCCGGGGTCCGCCGCGGGCAGGCGGGCCGCGTCGCGCTCTTGCTGATTTCGTCCAACGGCCGGTCGGGCAACGTCGCAGGTCAGCTCACGATGATGCCGCCGGGCCGATACCAGATCGGAATGCGGGCCGGCGCCATTGCCGGCGAAGCGATCGCGCGACCCAACGTCCGGATCGTGTGCGCCAATGATGCGCGAGAGGTGCTGCTCGACGGGCGATTGGCGCCCGCCCCCGCCGGGGGCCAGGCGGTCGCCTTCGGTTTCGAAGTGCCCGCCGCGCGGTGCCCCGCGCAATGGGTCTATCTGCAGGCTGGCGCCGGGCTCGACACGCAGCCGGAAACGCCGTGGCTGGACGATATCTCGATCCGCGCGCGTTAGCTGAAGCGGCGGGCGCCGCCTCACTCCTCAGCCGCGAGCACCGCCGGCGCGCCCGCCCCGTCGCCGCGGGGGCGTTCGGCCAGCGCCCGCCGTTGAACGCGCCGCGCCAGCAGCCACCACAAGGTCGTGGCGACGGCGACGCAGCCGGCCTGGGTCCACATTACCGCCGCGATCGATCCTGAAAGCGCCGCGATCGCCACCGCGGCCAGCGTCGCCGGGACGACGAGGATTCGGATCGCCAGCGCCGATCCGGCCCCTCCCATCGCCCGAAGCGCGCCGAGCGCCGCGAAATTCGGGGCCTGGACCGACACGATGACCGCCATGATCGGCAGGACCGGCGCGCCCAGTGCCCAGGAGCGGCCGATCAGCGGCCGGCCGATCGAATCGGGCATGGCGGCGATGGTCAGGGTGAGGATCAGAAAGCCGACGCCGGTGGCGGCGGCGATCGCAGCGGCGCGCGTGATCAAATGCGACGGTCGATCGCGCCAGATGCGGACGAGATAGGGAACGGTTGATGTCATGATGCCGGCCGCGAGCACATTCACCGGCCCCATCACGATCTGGGCGGCGCGATAGGCGGCATTGCCCTGGAGGCCGATCAGCAGGGCGATGATGTAGATGACTCCCTGCTGGGATCCGGACACGAGCCCGCGGTCGACGACAAGGTTGAGCATCAGGCCGCGTTTGGCGCGCAGCCAGCCTCGCATCCGCGCCGTCGATGGGCGCTCAAGCCGGGCGAAAGGCAGCGTCCCGATCGCCGAGGCGACGCCCGAGGCCACCCAGAGCGCGGAGACCTCGCCAATGTCGAGCGTGCGCCATAGCGCCGGCGCGAAAAAGGCGAGCATGAGGCCGAGCCACAGCAGGTCGCTGATCAGGGCGAGCCGCACCCGGCGTGTCGCGAAGCCGACATAGCGGATCGCGTCCTGGAGCGTGAGCCCCGCCAGCCCGATCGCGAGCGGCAGCAGTCCGCGGCCGGTGGGTCCGCCCACCGCGAGCGCAGCGGCGGCGATGGCGACGCCGCCGGCCAGCCCGCCGGCGAGCGCGATGACCAGGTTTGTCGTCGACTCGCGCTTCGCGTGGTCCTCGCCGCTGAGCAGCAGCACCTCGCCGGTTGCCGCGCGCACCAGGAAGATGACCAGCATGTAGGTGGCAAAGACGATGCCGAACGCGCCGAATTCGGCCGGCGGCAGGGCGTGGGCCGCGATCAGCGAGGCCGCCAGATTGGTGACGCTCGAAATCGCCTGATCCAGGCTGACCAGCCCGACCCGGTGCGCGGCGCGAACGAATGTCCTGAAGGGATTGCTCAAGTGAAGTTTCGGCCCGCCTTGCCTGCGTCCGCGAGCCCAGTCAGGGCGCGGACATCCGGCCACTTAGGCGCGTGCCAACATTTCTCGCAAGAGCATGTCGGCGCGGCGGCTTTGCGAGGCCGGCCTGAAAAGTGTCCGTCGCGCCCGCGATACGGGTCCCGGATAGGCCCCTGGGGGTTCTGTCCGATTGCGCGCGGCGGGTCGGACTTCTGGAGAAAAATCTTACTGTCAATATCTACGCAGTTGTCGCCGGCGCCGACGCTACCGAGCCGGATTGAGATACTGTGTGAGCGCCGCCAACAAGTCCGCCGGCTTTGCCTGCAACGGAATGTCGAGCAGGGATACGCGGGCGTTCATTTTCGCGAGACCGGACGCGATCGTCTCCGCTGCGAGAGCGGTGGCCCGGGTCTGGTCCAGCCCGATCCCGAATCCCTCCTCCGCAGTTCCCGCAGCTGCCGACGCGGCCAGAATGGCGCCGAACAGCTGAAGCTCATATTCGAGGATGTGCGCGCTCATCTCGGCAGCCGAGGCGATCGGCATCGCGCGAAAGACGCATTGCGACACGTTGCTGCGGCGCAGCATGATCGCGCGCGTGACCGGCGCCGAGACGGCGCCGCGATCCTTCCCGAAAAGATCTTCGGGATGAACGCGCCGGCGGACCGATTTCGGACCGAGAAGGCGTCGCCGCGCAACCCATTGGGCCCTGTCCATGATCGATCTGCCTCGCATGAGCCCACGCGACAATTCGTCCTCACCCGCGAGGCTGTACGGATAGATCTGCATCTTGAGCGGGCTTCTGAACAATTGTCCTTCGCGATCGATGATACCGAGATCGTCGGACAGGAATTGCCAGCTTCCTTCGTTGAGCAGCTGGATCAGGCTGGACGTCTTGCCGATCCCGCCCCAGGCCATCAGCAATAGTGCGCCGTCGCGGTTGGCGCAGGAGCTGGCGTGAACCAGAGTCTGTCCTCGCTGAAGCTGGTGAAGCTGGAGGGCCTGGTTGAATACGACATAATAGAAGCGCTTCGAGATGCGGCGCCAGACGTCGTTATATGAATGGTCGATCGGGCGGATCAGCTGTCGAACGACCGTCGATCCAAGATATCTGATCTTCGCCTCGACGGTCACGCGCGTCCGCGACGCCGTGCAGTCGATCAGGTGCGGAAGATATTTGTCGCGGACGAATATCCACCCTTTTCCGACGCGGAACGGCCCAAGGTCGACATAAGCCCCGTCAGGCAACTCCACCGGGCCGAAATTGAAGACGAGATCGGCCGGCCGCTCCGCCGATGCGACGGGCTGGCGTTCGAGTTCCTCGACAGCCACGTCGAAAAGAGGGCCTGAGCCCGAAAGCTCGACCGTGAGGCGCCCGATTTGAATGCGCCTAGCGTCCATGGTTTTTCCTTGCATAGTTTATCGGCGCGTTCGGCACGCGCCCCGCCGACCATCGGGCCTGGGCCCTGGCCCGCCTGATCCTGCGAAGATTGAAGCGCACCGCTACGCGAACCATGGCGAGCGCGGAAAACACGTAGAACAGGACGCCGGTGAATTCCTCGCTCAAGGCCGGCGATGCAATCGAGATCACCAGCACGCCCGCCAGACCCGAGAGGAGCACGAAGTCCTCCGGCTTGCGGTCGGCGATGAGGAGCCGCGCCGCGCCGCTGAGCGGCAGATAGACCATTGCCAGGAAGAAGAGCAGGCCGAAAAACCCGTCTTCAGCGAGAATCTTCGGCCAGAAAACGTCGACGAGGAAACGGTCGTTCTTGTAGGATGCGCCCCATCGTCCGAACACGTCATTGGTGAAATAGAGGCTGCTGTAGCCGTCGATCCGCGATCCCTCGCTGGCGAAGGTGCTCGTCCCGCTGCCGAAGGGTGCGAGTTCTTTGCCGATGTCCCATGCGCCTCGATAGAGTGCGCGGCGGACCGAATCCGACCCTTCGTCGCCGGCATAAAAGGTCACACGGTCGGTAATTTGATCACCGACCGGTGAGGCGATGATGACGCCCGCCGCGCAAAGCGTCAGCAGAACCGCGATTGTCTTGGTGAACGCGTCGTTGCGCACATAGACCAGAACGAACATCGCGGTGGCGAGCACTCCGACGATGATCTCCTTCACCGAGATGTGGACGAGCAGGATTGCGAGCAGATAGCCGGCGAGCGCGACGCGCGTGGGCGAGAAGCGTCGGGCAAGCAGTCCCAACGCTGCAATGAACCCCATGAGTGTCACCTGCGCGCTGGCCACCGGATGATGGAAGAAGCCGTTGGGCCGGAAGAAGGGGCCTCGTATGCGCAGGTCGGTCCCGTCGATGCTGACGCCGTTTCCGAACGCGTCCCGCAGGACCTGCAGCGAATTGATTAACGCGATCGCGATCAGGCCCAGCATGATCCATTCCAGCGTCCACCTGGATCGCTGATACGCGTTCGGTCCCGCGGCGAGCGCGTAGGCCCCTAGGAAGAGCGCAAGAAATTTCCCGTCGAGCAACAGACCGATATAGAAAACCTTGTTGCCGCGCTCGAATGAGTAATCGTGGAGCAGGCTGGAGGCGAGCACGCAGCCGATAAAAAGCGCCATCGCGATCAGATAGGCGAAGCCGTTGAGCGTTCGTCCCGCACGCATGACACCGAGTGGCGCGCAGAGCCCCAGCACCGCAACCAACCCTTCGTCCAGGAATGAAGAATTATACTCGCTCTGGAACAACTGGTAGATCAGGCGCGCGGCCAGGAAGGCGGCGACCAGTCCGCCGAGCCAGGTGATGCGCGTGGACATTCCGCCGACGGGGCGCTGCGCGCGCGCAACTGAAAGCGGAAGGGTGTGAGCGCGAGGCAAAGGCATTCCAGTCGACACGACGCCGATCAATCATTTCGGCAGATCGCCGTAGCAAGGCGCCGGGATGCCAACAAGGCGCGCCTGGCTCGGTTGCTCGCGGGGCAGTAGCCGTTTATCGCCCAGCGGACGCTCGGAACGGCAGGGAAGCGAAAGTCAGGCGTGCCCAAGTCCAAATCAGTCGCGATCGTTCTTGCGAACGGAATTGCCGGAAAAGGCGGGATCGAACGTTCGACGCTATATCTGTGTCGGCAGGTCGCGAAAGACGCGGCGGATATCTCGTTGATCGTGCAGACTTCGCGCTGGGCTGTGCTCGGCCCGGTCAAGCATGTTACCGTGCTTGCGGGCTTCGCTCAATTTTTGGGCCGACTGGCTCTGCATCGCGTCGCTGTGGCCCATATCAACGTGGCGCCCCGCGCCTCGACCTTCCGTAAGATCGTCTTCTCGACTGCGGCGAGATGGGCCGGAGCGAAGGTGATATTGCACCTGCATGGAGGCGGCTTCGAGCCCTTTTACGATCGCCTGCCTCGGTTTGCGGCGCGCGCGACTCGTTCGATGTTCCGGAAGGCCCATACGGTCATCATCCTGGGTGAGCACTCGCGTGCATTCGTGACCGCCAGGCTGGGAGTGGAATCGCAGCGCATTGTCGTGGTCGAAAATGGGGTTCCCGAACCGGCGAGGCGCGCCGACCCGACCCACGAAGTGCCGTTGATCGTAATGCTTGGCCGTCTGGGCCCGCTTAAGGGCGTGGACATCCTCCTCGACGCGCTGGCTCTGCTCAAGGCTCGTGGATCTCGCTTTCGTGCGCTTATTGGGGGAAATGGCGATCTCGACACCTATCGACGGGCGGCAAATGAGGCCGGGATCGGCGACTTAGTCGAATTTCCCGGCTGGCTAGGCGAGGGAGATGTTGCCGAGTTGCTTGCCCGTGCCGACGTCTTTGTCCTGCCGTCGCTTGTAGAAAACCAGCCGATTTCGATTCTGGAAGCCATGGCGTGCGGACTACCGGTCGTTGCCAGCGAAGTCGGCTCCATCCCCAGTCAGGTCGTCGACGGGGAAACAGGGTTCCTTGTTCCGCCCGGCGAGGTTGAACCACTCGGCGCGGCACTGGAGAAACTTTGCCGTGCGCCGGACCTGCGAAGGGACATGGGTGCGCGGGGGTTTGATCGTTGGAGGGATCACTTCTCGCTTGAGACGGCATCCGCCAAGATTATCGCTGTCTATCGACGCGCTACCGCCGGGTGAGGCCGACGAAATCAATCGACGGCGGGAATTCGAGGCAGCGGCAACGGGTCATGGATACGGGAAGAGAGATTGGTACCTTCTTCCATATTCGCGAACCATAGAAGAGCTGTGGACCGGACTGGCTCCCGGTCCGGGCGAAGTGCCCAGCGATAAAATCCGAACTTCATGAAACCCATGCTCGCGCGGCGGTTTCCGCTCGGCAGAAAATCGCCGAGCGGACCCCCGGACCAGTCGATGACACGACGGCCATCGATCCAGACTCGCAAGAGGCCATCTGTGACACCGGTGCGCGCCTGCACCACGAATCGGTGCCAGGTCTGGGTCGGAAGGTCGAGAGTCACGCCCGTCAACGGGCGATCATGGCCTTGTGTATCGGTTCCGCGATGGGCGATTGTTACCTGACCGACCCGGCCGGTCGGCAAGGAAAAGCGGAGCCATGGGCCGATCCGGCTGGACGCGGCATCGCTGTGCCACTGCATGATTATGTTAAACACCGAATCGGGGACGAAATCGCCGATCCAGAAGGCGCCCGAATACCACCTTTCGCTGCCGTTGCGCCCACTGTGGTCAGAACGGACTTCCACCCGTTCGCGGGTGGCGCTTTCGTTGGATCGGCGTTCGCCGGGCCGCAGTTCTATTCTTATCAGCGGGTTGTTTATATCGCGCTGGGGAAAGATCCGGATATTGTGGGCCTGCTGCGGCGTTTCGGCGCCGTAAGCAATGCCGCTCCTCAGGGTGAGGCGCCCCCGATTGGCAAAAGGCGTCCGGCCGTCGCCCTGGTGGCTGATCGTGCGCGGCGGCGCGGCGGTCGCTCCGGAAAAGGCGAGGCTCGCCAGGCCACCGAGGATAAGGCGCCGGTCGATCCGGCTCGTCGTTGAAAATCCCCGGGCCATTCGCCGCCTCCGATATCGCCGTCCCTGCGCCGTCAGCGCGAGGCGGACCCACAACGCTGCTGCGCGCCGCTGGTTTCCCCCGCACTGCGCTCAGATCTCCGCCGCGAAGGCGCGCAGCCTGGCGACGAGGGCGCGCCGCGCATCGCTTTCCTCCATCGATGCCGGGGCGAGCGGGCCGGCGGTCAGCAGGTCTTCAAATCCCGCATCGTCCCACGCAACGTAAATCCCCTTCACCTCCGCCAGAGCATGGGCCGTGGCCATCTGATGGTCATTGCGGTGCTCGCCAAGCGCGAAGCGGCGCGGATAGACGATCAGCGGCTTGCCCAGCCTCTTGGCGGTCAGCACCGTGCCGATCCCGGCGTGGCCGACAAGCAGATCGGCCGTGCGCGCGCGCGTCGTGAACTCGTCCGGCGCGAGAAAGGGCGCGTGATCGAGATGGCGCGCGCCGCACGCCCGGTCGGCGGTTTGCGCGAACACCGCGAACGAATGGCGGCCCGCGATCCGATCGAGTGCCTCGATCATCCGGGGAAAGGGCAATTGGGTGCCGACGGTTGCAAGGATCATAGGACCGATCCAGCATAGTCGGCGCCGGTGTCGCGTGCCACCTGCGGCCACTGGCTCAACCACAGATCGGCATGGGTTCGTGCCTTCATTCCGGCGAGCGACATCTCCTCGGCATTGGCGATGCTGTCGATCCACACCGTCCTCGCGCCAAGCCGGCGCCCCACGGCGATGGCGATCAGGCCAGGGAGCGCCCCGGTGGTCACGATCATTCGCGGGCGAAGCCGCACGAGAAGTAGCGCGATGTGAAAGGTTGCAAGGAGGGTCGCAATCGGGGCGTTCCGGTTACAATCCGGAATGAGATGTGCGGGCGTCGCTCCCGACTGCAGCGCGAGCCCGCGAAGGGTGGTCGCATAGTGAACGTCGCGCCCGTCGAAGGCCTCCCGTAGAAGCATCAGCTGCTGCCAATGGCCGCCTGCCGACGCCACCATCAGAACATCGATCCGCCCGAAAGTGGTGCTAATAGGACTAGTCACCTCAGAATCCAGCCCAGTAAAAATACGGTTTTGTCGGTTCGCACGTTTTTCCTATGAACAATTGTGCCTCACGATCATTGTCGCGCCGGGCGCTTTCGAGCCGTGTCGAGCCAATTCAGCGAGGAAATGCAGTCGCGCTCTGGCATCCTTCCTTTGCCTATACTAGGCCTCAACGTGATGTGCGAACCGGCAGACCGGGAGTAGAGGTGACGCGAGTGCGACAGCAGGCGTATCTGTTCTCACCCATGTCCGATGCGGCCGACGCCTATGTGCCCGCCGCGCACGGCGGGCTGGCCGCAGATCCGAGCAGTCCCGATCTCAAGCGTCTCCGCGCCCGCCGGGCCTGGCGCGCCTGTCTTCGGGTCGGCGCCGCCCTTGCCGATATCGCGGCTATCTCGCTCGCCTTTTCGCTCGCCTCGTTGATCCGGTTCGGCACCCTGCACGATCAGGCGCTGATGATTCTCGGCGTCGTCCTCCCGGCCTTCGTCGTCATCTCCGCAGGGCAGAAGACCTATAATATCTCCTCTGTGGTCGAGCCGCGCACAGGCGGGGGCGGCGCGATCGTCGCCTTCCTGATCACGCTGAGCGTGGTGGCCCTGGCCGTCTTCTTCCTCAAGGTTGGCGCGGAATTTTCACGGGCCACCTTCGGCCTCGGATCCGCAATCGCGCTGGTGCTCGTTCCGGCCGCCCGCTACGGGATCGGCGCGCTGGCACGCCGCACGCTCGGCGGCGCGCCGCTCAACCGCGTCATCATCCAGGACGGCGCCCGCCTGCCGGCGAGCCAGGACGTCGTCGTCCTCGATGCGAAGCGCGAGAATCTCGAGCCTCGCCTGGACGATCCGACCCTGCTCGACCGGCTTGGCCGGGCGCTTGAGGCGGCGGATGAGGTGCTGGTGGCGTGCCCGCCGGAGCGGCGGATGCACTGGGCCACGGTGCTCAAGGGCGCCGACGTTCGCGCGGAGGTGCTCGCGCCGGAGCTCGACGCGCTCGGTTCGCTCGGGATCGGGAATTATGAAGGACGCAGCACGCTGGTCGTGGCGGCCGCGCCGCTCGGCATCGTCGACCGCTTCCTCAAGCGCGCGCTCGATCTCGCGCTGACCATCCTCGTCCTGCCCTTTGTTCTTCCGCTCATGGCGCTGGTCGCAATCGCCATCCGCATCGATTCGCGCGGCCCGATCCTGTTCGCGCAGGAACGCGTCGGCCTCGGCAACCGCTGGTTCCGGATGTACAAGTTCCGCAGCATGTATGTGGACCGGCTCGATCTCGACGGCCGGCGTTCCACGGGCCGCGACGATGAGCGAATCACCCGGGTCGGACGCTTCATCCGCGCCACCAGCCTCGATGAGCTCCCGCAGCTGTTCAATGTCTTGTCCGGGGCGATGAGCATCGTCGGGCCGAGGCCGCACGCGCTGGGCTCGCGCGCCGGTGACCGCCTCTTCTGGGACATCGACCCGACCTACTGGCAGCGTCACGCGGTGAAGCCGGGGCTGACCGGCCTCGCCCAGGTGCGCGGCTATCGCGGGGCGACCGAGAAGCGCGAGGATCTGACCAACCGGCTCGACGCGGATCTGGAATATCTCGCCGGCTGGACGCTTTGGCGCGACATCAAGATCATCGCGGCGACCTTCCGCGTCCTCATCCACCGTAATGCTTTCTAGGCCTCGGCAATGAGTTCCGGTTCTCGCGCGCCTCACGCGAGGCCAGCCGAAGCATGAAGCAGCACGATCTCGCCAACCGCTTCAGGCAGAAGCGGATGCAGCGATTCCTTGCCCATATCGCGCCGCTCCGTGCGCGACCGCTCCGCATTGTCGATATCGGCGGCACGCTCGGCTTCTGGCGTGCCCTGCCGGGCCTTTACGGGGACGACATCGTGACAATCACCGTTGTCAATCTCGGGGCCGATGAGCGGCAGGAGGCCAATGTCCGTGTCGTCGAAGGCAATGCCTGCGCGCTTCCATTCGACGACAATTCGTTCGATGTCGTGCACTCCAACAGCGTCATCGAGCATGTCGGCCACTGGCGCGAGATGGAGATGATGGCGCGCGAGGTGCGGCGGCTCGCGCCGAACTATTTCGTCCAGACGCCGAACATCTGGTTCCCGATCGAACCGCATTTCAAGCTGCCGTTCGTGCACTGGCTGCCCGAACAGACCCGCGCCGCGCTCGTCCAGGCGGCCGGGCGGTCCAAGAAGTTCGCCGATGCCGGCGAGGCGACTCAATATGTGCAGCGAATCTCGCTGCTCAGCGCTGCGCAGGTCCGCTGTCTGTTTCCAGATGCCCGGATCTGGCGCGAGCGCGTGCTGGGCGTGACCAAGTCGCTGGTGGCAGAGCGGTTCGAAGGCCCCGGCCTCAGTCGCGCGCCGAACGATAACCCCTGAACCACTCCACGAAGCGCGCAATGCCTTCATCCAGTGTGGTTCGTGGTTCGAAGCCCAGGTCGCGGCGGCTGGCGGCGATGTCCGCATAGGTCTGGGCGACGTCGCCCGGCTGCATCGGCATCGGCTGGCGGATCGCTGGCCGGCCGCAGCCCAGCTCGATCAGCGCGATCAGGCGGGTCAGGTCCTCGGGCCGGCTGTTGCCGAGATTGTAGAGCGCGTGGGGCGCAACGCTTCCGCCCGGCTTGGTCGAACCGTCGTCCGCCGGCGGCCTGTCGAGACTGGCGACGACGCCATCGACGACATCGTCGATATAGGTGAAGTCCCGCTTCATCCGGCCTTCGTCGAACACCTGGATCGGCTCGCCTGCGAGGATGTTCCTGGTGAATCCCCACACCGCCATGTCGGGTCGTCCCCAGGGGCCGTAGACGGTGAAGAAGCGCAGGCCAGTCGCCGGGATCCGGTAGAGATGGGCGTAGGTCTCGCTCATCAGCTCGTCCGCTTTCTTGGTCGCGGCGTAGAGCGAGACCGGATGATCGACGCGGTCCTCCACGCGGAAGGGGAGGCGTTCATTGCCGCCATAGACCGAGGAGGAGGAGGCGTAGACGAAGTGGCGCGCTTGCCGGTGCCGCGCCAGTTCGAGCATGTTGACATGGCCGACCAGGTTCGAGGCGGCATAAGCGGCCGGATTTTCGAGCGAGTAGCGGACGCCCGCCTGGGCGCCGAGATGGACGATGCGGTCGAAATCGGCGCCGCCGATCGCCGCGTCGAGCGCAGCGGCGTCGGCGAAATCGACGCGGCGGAATGCGAATCGGCCGGAATTCACCTTCTCCAGCTCGGCAAGCCGCGCCTGCTTCAGCGTCGGATCGTAATAATCATTGAGATTGTCGATGCCGATCACGGCCTCGCCGCGTTCCATGAGCCGGCGGGACACGTGGTAGCCGATGAAGCCGGCGGCGCCGGTGACGAGAATGGTCACGCCGCGGCCCTCACGGGATCCAGCGATCGAGGTCGGCGCGCAGATCGATGTCGCGCCAGATGCCGCCGAGATCGGCGACCAGCGCATTCTCCGCCGCCAGCGCCTCGATTGCGGCGCCGGTCATGATCCGGTAGCTGCGGTGCGGCACCGCGGCCAGAATCAGGTCGAAGGAGCCGGACGGCATCTCGGCGCTGACCTCCAGCCCGTGTTCGTGCCGGGCATGGTCCGGATCGGCGAGCGGGTCATGGATGGTGACGTCGTGACCGAGCCAGGCCAGCCGCCGCACGACATCGACCACCTTGGAATTGCGAAGGTCCGGCACGTCGGCCTTGAAGGTGAGCCCGAGCACGAGCGCCTTGCCGGTCCGGCTCGCGCGCCGTGTGTGGAGCGTATCGGCAAGCCACGTGCCCATGCCGTCATTGATCGATCGGCCCGCCAGCACGACGCGCGGCAGGTGGCCGACGCTCTGCGCGCAATGGCTGAGATAATAAGGATCGACGCCGATGCAGTGGCCGCCGACCAGCCCTGGCCGGAAGGGAAGGAAGTTCCATTTCGTCCCCGCGGCGTCGAGCACGTCGAGCGCCGACAGGCCGAGCTTGCCGAAAATCTGGGTGATCTCGTTGACGAAGGCGATGTTGATGTCGCGCTGGGCGTTCTCGATCACCTTCGCGGCCTCGGCGGTGCGGATGGAGGCGGCCGTGAAGGTGCCGCCGCTGGTCACCCGCCCGTACATGTCGGCAAGCCGCGCGGCGACGTCGTCATTCTCGCCCGCGATCACCTTGATGATCCGGTCGACCGTATGTTCGCGGTCGCCCGGGTTGATCCGCTCCGGAGAGTAGCCGAGGAAGAAATCGCGGCCACGCACCAGCCCCGAAAGCCGTTCGATCGCCGGGCCGCAAACCTCCTCCGTGACGCCGGGCCAGACCGTGCTTTCAAACACGACGATCGGCCGCCGTTTGGGATCGAGCAACGGGGCGACCGTCTCGGCGGCGCCCAGCAAGGGCGACAGATCGGGCCGGTTGGCGTCGTCCACCGGGGTCGGCGCCGTGATGATGTAGATGTCGGCGGGAGGCAGCTCGGCGGCTTCCGAGGTCAGCCGCAAGGCGGACTGCCGCAGCCGCTCGGCGCCGATCTCGCCCGTGCGGTCGTGGCCTTCGCGCAGCTCGGCGATGCGCTGCGCGTCGATATCGAGCCCGGCGGTGGGAAAATGCTCGGCAAGCGCGACGGCCAGCGGCAGGCCCACATAGCCGAGGCCGATGACGGCAATGGTGGGCGCAGCAGTCGACATTGCGGGGACCGTTACAGAAGCCTTCGGCCAAGATCAAAGGAGGATGAGCCGGCGCTTCCCGGGCGCCGGGCAAAAAAATAGCGGCCCGAGAGCCGCTATTTTTCGTTCATCGCTCAGCCGACTAGGGGCTGGACGGGCGGTCGCCACCATCGGAGGCGAGGGCAATGATGCCGGCGATGGCCGCAAGCACCGCAAGCAGCGGAATGACCCAGCCACCGGCGAGCTCATTCGCGTCGGTCGCGTTCGCGCCAGCGCGGGCGGAATGGGCCGTCGCGACGGACAGTTTGGAGGCGGGGGCCGCGGTCTGCGCGAGCGCCGGCGTGCCGGCCATCGACACCGCGAGCATCGCCGCCAAAGATGCCTTCTTGAAACTCATGTCAAACTCCCTGTTGAGCTGGCGGTTACCGAACTGCCACAGCGTCCCTTTGATGACAAGCCCAATTCCGCGCCGCCCCGTGAAGACCATGCGACTGTTGCCGGATTGCGTACCTGCGGCAATTACGGTCTTCCGGTTGAGCACAGGACTGGGTTCCTGACCTGCAAGTGGTTTATGTTCGCTTGCCGACGCCCAACGGTGATCCGCCGATTCGGTTCCAGAAAGAATCAGTTGTCATATCGATTTCTCGCCGTCCTGATCGCTTCGTTGCTGGCCGCCGCGCCGGTGGCGGCCGAAAGCCCGCTGGCCCAGTCGCTGACGGCGATGCGCGGGTTCGACCAGCGCGTGACGACGATCGGCTTCCGACTCGCCGCCGCGAGCGACGGCTGGTGCGCCGATCCCGCCTGGCTGCCTGGTCTCGAACTTCACGAGATCACCCAATATGGCGCGGACTGGCGCGCGGCGGCGGTCGAGGCGTTCGGCCTCGATGACGATCCCGCGGTGCTCGCGCTGGCCGCAAACGGCCCGGCGGCCGGTGCCGGTCTCCAGCTCGACGATCATGTGACCAGCATCGACGGCGCGCCGCTGCCGGGCGCGGCCGGGGTCGCGCAGGGATCGTTCGATCGCGGCGCGCGAATCCTCGACGCGCTGGATGCGGCCTTCGCGGATGGCCATGCCTCGCTCGCCGTCCGCCGCGGCGATCGCACCCTGGCGATCGAGGTCGCGGCGGTCCGCGGCTGCCCGACCCGTTTCCAGCTGATCCCCGCGGCGCGACTGAACGCGCTGGCGGACGGCCAATATGTGCAGATCACGACCGCGCTCGCCGACTATGTCGCCGACGACGACGAGCTCGCCGCGGTGCTGGCGCATGAATTCGCGCACAATCTCCTGCATCACCGCGCCCGGCTCGATGCCGCGCATATCTCGCGCGGGCTGCTCGGCAATTTCGGCCGCAACGCGCGGCTGATCCGGGAGACGGAGGACGATGCGGACCGGCTCAGCGTCTATCTGATGGCGCGTGCCGGCTACGATCCGCAGGCGGCGGTGCGCTTCTGGACACGATTCGGCCGCCGCGGCCTCAGCTTCCTGTCGGCCCCCACCCATTCGAACTGGCGCCAGCGCATCGCGCTGTTCGAGGCGGAGATCGCGAAGATTCGCGCGGCGGCAATCGCCGGACGGCCGCCCGACCCGGATTTCGTCCATCTGCCGCTGCCATCGGGCGGGTGAGGCCGGCCGCGGCGCGGCGCGGCTTCCGGTCGGGCCGTGAAGCCGCTATGCGCCCGCCAAAGGACCCATTTGATGACGCAAGACAAGTTCCCGGTGCTCGTGACCGGCGGGGCCGGCTATATCGGCAGCCATGCCGTTCTCGCCCTGCTCGATTCGGGCTGGCCGGTCGTCGTGATCGACAATCTCACCACCGGTTTCCGCTGGGCCGTTCCGGCCGAGGCGACCTTCGTTCAGGGCGACATTGCGGATCGCGCGCTCGTCGGCGCCCTGATCGCCGATCACGGCATCGGGGCCATCCTCCATTTCGCCGGTTCGATCGTCGTACCGGAGTCAGTGGCGGACCCGCTCGGCTATTATGAGAACAACACGGTCAAGAGCCGCTCGCTCATCGAAAGCGCGGTTCGCGGCGGCGTGAAGCGGTTCATCTTTTCCTCGACGGCGGCGACCTATGGCATCCCCGAAACCGTACCGGTGAAGGAGGACGCGCCGACCCGGCCTATCAATCCCTATGGCTGGTCGAAGCTGATGACCGAACAGATGCTTCGGGACGCGAGCTTCGCGCACGATCTCGATCATGTCGCGCTTCGCTATTTCAACGTCGCCGGCGCCGATCCGGCGGGCCGGGCCGGCCAGTCCACCGCGGGCGCGACCCATCTCATCAAGGTCGCGGTCGAGGCGGCGACCGGCAAGCGCGACCATGTCGACATTTTCGGGACCGATTACGACACGCCCGACGGCACCGGCGTGCGCGATTACATCCATGTGAGCGACCTCGCCGCCGCCCATGTCGACGCGCTCGACCGGCTCGTCGCCGAGCCCGGCGCAAGCCACGTGATGAACTGCGGCTACGGCCGCGGCTTTTCGGTGATCGAAGTGCTCGATGCGGTCGATCGAGTCACCAACATGACGATCGATCGGCGGGTGTCGCCGCGCCGCGCGGGCGATCCGCCGGCGCTCGTCGCCGACAATGGGCGGATCCTCGCCACCCTGCCCTGGCGACCGCGGCGCGACGATCTCGACACGATCGTGGCCGATGCGCTCGCCTGGGAGCGCAAGCTCGCCGAACGCGGCTAGGCCGACATCGGCCCCGTCGACAGGAACCAGCGTTCGCTGCCTTCGAGGCCGATCGCGGTCAGGCGGCCGCTCGCATAGGCGCCGGTATCGATGCCGATGCGGTTCGGCCGCAGATCGACCTCGTCGGCGATCGAATGGCCGTGCACGACGATCCGCCCGAAATCCTCGCGGTGCTGCAGGAAATCGTCGCGGATCCAGCGCAGGTCCGCGTCGGTCTGTTCCTCCAGCGCAACGCCCGGCCTGATGCCGGCATGGACGAACAGATAGTCGCCCGCCTCGATCCAGCGCTCGAAGCCGGCAAGGAAGTCGACATGGTCCTGCGGCACGGCGCGGTGCAGCCGCGCCAGCAGCGCTTCGAAATCGAGCGCGCGATACTCCTCCTCGCTGAATCCGTAGCTCAGGATCGTCTCGCGCCCGCCGATGCGGATCAGGAACCGCAGCGCCCTGAGGTCGCCCTTCAAGGCCTTCAGGAAGACCTCCTCGTGATTTCCCATGAGGAAGCGGCTCGGCACCGGCCCGTCGCGAAACGCCATGAGCCGTTCGACCACGCCGCGCGAATCGGGGCCGCGATCGATGAGGTCGCCGAGGAAGATGACCAGTGTGTCAGCCGGTCCGCGCGCGGCTGCATCGTCCTCGATCCGCGCGAGCAATTCGTCCAGCAGGTCGCGCCGGCCATGGATGTCGCCCACCGCATAAAAGCGGCGGCCCTGGGGCAGGCTTGCCGGGAGCGGCGAGGGCGCCGAGAAATATCGGAAGAGTTTGCGGACAGGCATCGGATGGGGGGAGGGAAACTCGATCAAGCGGCTGATAGTTCCCGATGGCGCCAACTGCAAATGCTTCCGATTTGAACGCGCCACGACTTGAACCGCCACTGTTCCGTGATTATCCGTAACTCACGGCAACTTGAGATGCCGGGTGAGGGGCAATTTGAGCGACGACTGGATCCTGGTGGCGGCGCTTTGCGCGACGCCGTTCGTCATATTCGGTATCTTCGAATTTATGGCGATGATGCGCCGGCGGCGCACCGAAGCCCTTGCGCGCCGTCCCAAAGGCCGTTCCTGAGCCGCGGTCCAGGCGCCATTGTTTCCGGCCGGCGATCGGGCTAGCGCGGCGGCACCGGTCAGGGAGTCGCCGTTTGTCCTCCTTCGTCGCACGTATCCTGTTGGCCTGGCTGGCGCTTTGGTCGCTCGCGTCCCCGGCCGGCGCGGCCGTCGATATCGCCTTCTACTCGCGTGAGCTCGGCGGCAACAATTTTCCCCATGCCTTCGTCGTGCTCGACGGGACGCTCGATGCGACCGGCGAGCGCATCCACGCGAGCTATGGCTTTACCGCAAAGGCCGTCACGCCGGCCTTGCTCTTCGGATCGGTCGCCGGGGAGGTCATCGACGAAAGCCCGCGCCAGGTTGCGCGCAGCATCCGCCAGTTCGACCTCACGCTCTCCGACGATCAGTACCGTGCCGTCATGGCCGTGGTGGAGGAGTGGCGGAACCGGCCGCAGCCTTCCTACAATCTCAATCGCCGCAACTGCATCCACTTTGTCGCCGCGCTTGCGGCGGCGGCAGGCGTGACGGTCGATTATCCGCGCCGGCTGATGAAGCGCCCCCGATCCTATCTCGAGCATATTCGCGACCTCAATCCTCGGCTCGTCGCCCCCAGGTGACTTTTCGTCGCGCTTTTCTTGGTTGGACCGGCCGACCGATCTGCTATGAATCGCACAAATTCCGGATTCCATAAGAACATGGGGGGCATGGATGGTTCTGGTGCCCGGGTTGAGTTTTGGCGGTGATGAGTCCGACAGGGTCCGCCCGGTGCGCGCCCGTGGCTGGACGACGCGTGCCGCGCTGGGGGCCGGCCAAGCCCTGATGTTCGCCACCGCGGCGCACGGCCAGGCCCTGCCGCCCCCGGCGCCGACAACCCCGCCGACGCGCGAGGAGATCGAGCGGCCCCAGCCGCAGGCGCAGGACAGCCGGCCACGCCTCACCGTCGACGGCGGGCTGGAGCGCGGACCCTGCGCGCTCGATCGGCCGGAATATCAGAACATCCGGTTCACCTTCCGCGAAGCCGTCTTCGATGACCTGCGCGGCCTGTCGGCCGACGAGCTGAGGCCGGCCTATGCCGATTATGTCGGCACCGAACAGCCGGTCTCGGTCATCTGCGCGGTGCGCGACCGCGCGATCCGCATCCTTCGGGATCGCGGCTATATCGCCACGGTCCAGGTGCCCGAGCAGCGCATCGCCGATGGCACCATCCACCTGCATGTCCTCATGGCCAAGCTGGTCGCGCTTCGCGTGCGCGGCAATGCAGGGCGGGCCGAGCGGCTGATCGCCTCCTATCTCGATCCGCTCACCCACCAGGACGTCTTCAACCGCTACCAGGCGGAGCGCGCCCTCCTCCTCGCCAGCGACCTGCCGGGCTACAACGTCCGGCTGACGCTGCGATCCGCGGGGACGGCGCCGGGCGAGGTGGTCGGCGACGTGACGGTCGAGCATGTTCCCGCCGTCGTCGATCTCACCATCCAGAACCTCGGATCGCACGCGCTGGGCCCCTGGGGCGCCCTGCTGCGCGCCCAATTCTTCGGCCTGACCGGGCTTGGCGACCGCACCAGCATCTCGCTGTTCAGCACGTCGGATTGGGACGAGCAGAACACCGTTCAGATCGCCCACGAATTCCGCCTCGGCCGCCAGGGCCTCACCCTGGGCGGGCAGTTCACTTATGCCTGGGCGAGCCCCGATCTCGGCAATCCGGCGATCGACATCGATTCCAACACCCTCTTCGCGACGGTGCAGGCGAGCTATCCCTTCATCCGCCGTCAGTCGCAAAGCCTGCGCGGCTTCGGCGGGCTCGACATCGTCGACCAGGACGTCAAGTTCGGTGGCATCCCCATCAATCGCGACCGGCTGCGTGTTGCCTTCGCGCGGCTGACCTATGACGCCGCCGCGACCGACAATCCGGATCCCAGGTACAATGCGGCGACGCCGCTGTGGCGGATCAATGCGAGCGCCGAGCTTCGCCAGGGGCTCGACATCTTCAACGCCACCGATCCATGCGGACCCGCCTTCGTCAACTGCCTCCAGCCCGGTGTCGTTCCGCCGACCCGGTTCGAGGCGGATCCGACCGCGACGGTGCTGCGCGGCACGTTCGATGCCGAATATCGGCCCGCGCCGATGTTCACCATGGCGGTCGGGCTCCGCGGCCAGTACAGCCGCCATCCGCTGCTGAGCTTCGAGGAGTTTTCGGGCGGCAATTACACGATCGGCCGCGGCTACGATCCCGGCGCGGTGCTCGGCGACAGCGGCGTCGGCGTGCAGGCCGAGCTTCGCTACGGTCGCAGCCAGCCGCGTCGCGTGAACGATCTCGCGCTCGAACCTTATGTGTTCCTCGATCAGGCCTGGGTGTGGAACCGCGATCGCGTCCTTGCCATCCGTCACGATCAGCTCACCTCGGCCGGGCTCGGCGTCCGGGCCGCCTATGGCAATCTCTTCCGCCTCGACGCGACGCTCGCGGTGCCGCTGCAGCGGACCGAGTCCCAGCTTCGGCGCGGCGACACGCGCTTCCTGATCACGCTCACCACGCGCCTGTGGCCATGGAGTCTGCGATGACGGCTTTCCAGTCCCGCACTTCCGCCGAACGCCTGCGCCGGCTGAACGCCCGGCGCAAGGGGCTCCTGCTGAGCTGCGCGTTCGGCACCGCAGTGGCGCTTGCGGCGCAGCCCGACGCGGCGAGCGCACAGGCGATCCAGGCCAACATGGATTTCAACCCGAACGCCACCCGCATCACGACGAGCGGGACTTCGGAGACGATCAGCGTCAGCAACCCGAGCACGGTGATCAACTGGTCGCCGACCTCGACGCCGACCGGCGATTATGAATTCCTGCCCGCGGGCAACACCGTCACCTTCCAGCATGGCGGCGGCGATTTCGCGGTGCTGAACCGGATCAACATTCCGCAGCGCGTGCGGTTCGACGGCACTGTCATCAGCCAGATCATCGATCCGCTGAGCGGCGCCGGGACTCGCGGCGGGACGATCCTGTTTTCGGCGCCATCGGGAATCATCATCGGCAGCAGCGCCGTTTTCGACGTCGGCAGCCTCGTGCTCACCACGCTCGAGGTGAACAATCTCGGCGGCGACGACGGCTATGGCAATTTCGACTTCGTCAACGCCGACGGGTCGATCGGCTTCTTCAATCCGGAGGGCGCCGGCGGGATCCTCACCGAGGCGGGCTCGCAGATCCGCACGAACGGCGCGCCCGGCGGCTTCACCGCCCTGATCGCCCCCAATATCGATCATTCCGGATCGATCTTGGCGAGCGGCGCGGCGGCGTTGCTCGGCGCGGACGAGGCGACGATCAACCTGACGCCTGGCCAGTTCCGCATCTCGACGAGCTACAGCTACAGCAGCGATTCCGTGATCACCCGCTCGGGCTCGCTGATCGACGTCACCTCGGCGCCGGGCGGCCGGGTCGCGCTGGTCGCCCCGATCATCGACCATGGCGGCGCGATCCGGGTCGATGGGCAGGCTGCGCTCGTGTCGGGCCGATCGGTCGAAATTTCATTGAGCGCGGCCAACGGGCTGTTCAACATCGCCGTGCCCGCGGGAGTCTCGACGTCCGGCGACAATCCTGGCTCGATCAACGTCACCGGCTCGATCGGAGGGCCGGCCAGCACCGGCGCGGGCGATCCGCACCGCATCTATGTCGTCGGGATCGCCCGGCCGTTCGATGAAGATCCGATCACGATCCTGCTCAACGGATCGATCGGCTTCGATCCGGCGGGCGCGAGCGTCCAGAACGGCCAGATCGTGATCTCCTCAGGCTATGAGGTCACCGACGGCGCGATCAACCCCGACGTCACCCGCCAGGAAATCGACGGGCCCTGCTGCACCGCGCCGCCGGGGCCCGGGAACATCCGGATCGACGGCGGCACCTTCACCTCGGATGTCGATGCCGCCGCTTACGGCTCGATCGCGATCCACGGCGGCACATTCACCAACATGACCGCGCGCGCGGCCGGCAGTACCGATCCTGCAAATCCGGAAGCCTTTCTTGCGGATACCGCGAACGCCCCGATCGACTTCAGCGGCAATCTCAGCGTCACGGTCGGCGGAGAGTTCAATCCCTACAGCTACGTCGACAGCTATGGCGGTTTCGCCCGGCTCACGGCGAACAATGGCCGCGAGATCCATATCGGCGGCGATCTTTCGATCCTCTCCAAAGGCTCATCCGGCTCGGGCAGCAGCGCTTTTGGCGGCGAGATCGATATTTCTGCCGATGAAGGCAGCAGCATCCGCGTCGATGGCGATGCTCATCTCAACGCGGCGGCGATCGGGGTCGAGCTCGGTTATGGCAGCGGCGGCTCCGCCAGTGGCGGCGGGGTCTTCCTGTCGGCCGCGGCCGGCGGGACCGTCCAGATTTCCGGCAGCGTCGATGTCGACGTGAGCGGAACGGGCGCGCCATCGACCGGCTACACCTATGGCTATGCCGGCGACGGACGCGGCGGCATCGTCGGCGTCTACAGCGACGGCGGGACGGTGACGATCGGCGGTGCGCTGGCGATCGACGCGACCGGCACCGGCGGCGCCGCGCCGGGCCCGCTGAGCGGGTCCAGGACCGGGGCCTACGGATCCGGCGGCAGCGTCACCGTCCGGTCCACCGGGGACGGCGCGATCACGGTCAACGGCTCCACGACGATTCTCGCCTCGGGCACCGGCGGCGCGCTCGACGGGGGTTCCAGCTCCGACAACCAGGGCGGCCAGGGCAGTGGCGGATTCGTCGCCATCAGCGCCCGTGACGATGGCAGCACCGTCTCGCTCAATAACGGGATCGGTGCCATCGACGTATCCGGCCATGGCGGCGACGGCCCGATCGGCGGGCGCGCCTTCGGCGGAACGACGATCGCTACCGCGCAGAGCCCCGGCGCGAACCTCACGCTCGGCGGCCTGATCGCAATCGACGCAAGCGGCAAAGGCGGGCAGGGGCTCGCGTCCAACGGCGGGGACGGCCTCGGCGGCTTCGTGTCCTTCTCGGCCGACAGCGGTGGAATCGGCTTCGACACGATCACGGCGGACGCCAGCGGCATCGGCGGCAACGGCGTCGCCACCGGCGGCGACGGCTTCGGCGGCGGCGATGGCCCGCAGTTCGAGGGATCGAACGGCATCTACTTCCACGCCTCGAACGGCGGCGTCCTCGGCGGTCGCTTCGCCACCCTGACGGCGAACGGGCGCGGCGGCGCGGCGAGCGACGGTTCGGGCGGCCGCGCGACCGGCGGCACCGCCGAATTCTACGCATTCAACGGCGACTCCCCGAGCCTGATCACGCTGACCTCCGGGACGATCGACGTCAGCGCTGTTGGCGGCAGCGGCGCCAATGGCGGGGCCGGCGGTTCCGCAGTCGGCGGGAGCGCGGGCGCGATCGCCGAATCGCTCAACGGATCGCTGACGCCGACCTCCCTCTCCATCGATGCGACGGCGCGCGGCGGCGCGGGCGGCGCCAGTGCGACGGGGGCGGGCGGCGCCGGCGGTGACGCCACCGGCGGCCGTATTCAGATCGGCCTGCTCAGCGGGTTCGGCGATGGCGCGGCGGATGGAGCCTTCGTCGCGACGGGGACGACGAGCGCCGATGCGTCGGCGACCGGCGGCGCCGGCGGCAACGGCTCGACCACCGCGAATGGCGGCAGCGGCGGCAGCGCCGTCGGCGGCGACCTCAGTTTCTCCGGCGAAGGCGGGGTGATGACCACCGGCGACGTCGTCCTCACCGCGACCGGCACCGGCGGCAATGCCGGCGCCGGCGGTGATGGCGGCGCAGGCGCCGGCGGCACGGCCAACCTCAATCTCACGGTGCGAACCGCGCAGAACCCACCAAGCTTCCGGATCGGACCGCAGGCGTCGAGCGACGGCGTCAGCGCGATCATCGGGAGCTATACCGCGAGCGCCAACGGCATTGCCGGTACCGGTCTCAATGACGGGGTTTCGACCTACGGGACGCTCGGCTTCGACGTGACGAGCAGCCGCGTCCAATTCGGCACGATCGCGCTGTCGCTGGTCGGCGACGGGCCGGCGGATCCGGCCGACACGACGACGATCAACGTCAATGACAGCCAGTTCGACATCACCGATGGCTTCTCGCTGACGACGCCCGGCCTCGTCGACATCGAGGTCGTCAATTCGCTCGCCACCGACAATGGCGATTTCGACGTCAGCGCGCGCGGCGTCACCTTCAACGCACTCACCAGCTCGTTCGAAGTGCAAGGCGACGCCAGCTTCAATCTCGCCGGCGGCGTGCTTGGACAGCCGCTGACCGGCAATGCGTTCACGCTCGTCGCCGACGCAAGCTCGGTCGATTTCCTGGGACAGCTCGCCATCGACGTGAGCGCCACCGGCAGCAACGGCGACGGCGGATCGATCTCGGTCGAGGCACGCAACGACAGCCTGTTTTCAGCCGGCACGTCGAACTGGCGCGCGGTCGGGACTGGCACGAGCGGCGGCTTCGGCACCGGCGGTTCGATCCTGGTGACCGCCGGATCCGGGAGCACCGTCGATCTTGGCGGCGGCTCGATCACCGCGAACGGGATCGGCGGCAATGGCGGCAGCGGCGCGGGCGGCAACGGCCGTGGCGGTAGCATCCTTGTCACCGCGCTCACCGGCGGCACGGTCGCCGCGACCGGTCTCAGCCTCAGTGCCAGCGGCATCGGTGGCAATGGCTTCGGCGGCGGCGGTGGCCTGGGCGGCACGGTGCTGGTCCAGGCGAGCGGCGGCACGCTCGACTTCGCAGGAACGGTCTCGCTCGCGGCAACCGGCATCGGCGGTGGCGGTTCTCCTGGCGCCGGCGGCAGCGGCGTCGGCAATCTCGCCGAAGTCCGGGTCGACGAGGGCGGCAGCCTGACCTTCGACCAGCTGGTCATCGACGCAACCGGTATCGGCGGCAACGGATCGGTGGGCGGCGCCGGGTTCGGCGGCTTCAGCGACGCCGCGCCGCAGGAGATTGCCGGCGGCGCCTTCTTCCTGGTCGCCGGCGGCACGGCGACCGGCAACAATGTGACCCTCGCCGCGGCCGGCATCGGCGGCGACGGGCTCGGCGGTGCGGGCGGCGACGGCCTTGGCGGCTTCGCGCAGCTCGGCGATCTCGGCGGCGATATGGCCAGCGACATCGATATCGGTGCGGCGTCGATCGACCTGTCCGGCTTCGGCGGCGCGGGCGGCCTGGAGTCCGAAGGCAATGGCGCTGACGGCGGCAACGCGCTTGGCGGCGACGTGCGCGTCCTGGCGGCCAATGGAACGCTTCGGATCGGGTCCCTCAATGTCGTCGCCACCGCGACTGGCGGACAGGGAGGCGACGGCGTCGTGACGCCGGCTGGTCCGGGCACCGGTGGAGCGGGCGGCTCGGCCGCGGGCGGCACGATCCTGGTCGGAACCAGCGCCGCGACGGGCAATGCGGCGTTCGACATCGCCTCGCTCGATGGGAGTGCCAGGGGCGGCAATGGCGGCGACGGCGGTGCGGCCGACGGCGGTGGTCGCGGCGGCGATGGAAGGGCCAGAGTGGTCCAGCTCGTCGCCAATGGCGGCACGATCAACGCCGGCAATGTCGAGCTGACCGCGGGCGGAACCGGCGGTGCCGGCGGGATCGGCGGCGTCGGCGCCGGCGGCCTGGCGGGAACGGACCTCACCGGCGGCGCCGACGCGACGGTCGATTCGCTCAACGTCTCGGCCTCGGGCCTTGCCGGCGGCGGCACGACCAGCGACGGCTCCCAATATGGCCAGATCCTGATCGGTGTGGATTCGAGCAGCCTCACGCTCGGCCAGGCCGTGCTGAGCGCCTTCGGGCAATCGCCGTCGGAGGACTTTTCCGGTCCTTCGGGACTCTCGGTCAATGGCGGGCAGGTCACGATCACCGACTCGCTCAGCCTGAGCACGCCGGGTGAGATCGACGTGAGCGGCAACGGCACGGTCTCCGGGGCCGGCAACGCCCTGTTCAGCGCGGATCGGATCAGCTTCTCCGACGGCGCGACGGTGAATCTGGGCGCCATCGACGCGACAGCCTTTGGCGACATCGTCGTCGGCGAAGGCGCGACCGTGCAGGCGGCGAGCAATGTCAACTTCTTCGCCGGCGGCACCGCGCAGATCGCGGGCCGTGTTTCAGGCGACGGGATCAACATCAGCTCGGCCGACATCGACATCGTGGATTCCGGCTTCCTCGGCGGCGCCGGCACCGGGACGATCAACCTCGACGTCAATCCGGGCGGCGGCCAGACCGTGATCGGCGGCAACGAGGATGGGCCCGGCTACACGCTCGACAATGGCGAGGCGCAGCGAATCCGCGCGGCGACGCTTCGGATCACCGTGCCGGTGACCGGCACGAGCCCGACGCGGGCGCCCGATGTCCTGATCCGCGATCTCACGCTCAACGGCACGCCGTCGCAGACCGGAAACGGTGCGATCGGGACGCTCGAAATCGATGTAGGCGGCGGCCTGGCCTCGGGCTCCAGCGGGATTCGCCCCGCGGCGGCGCCGCAGCCTGGCGAAGGAATTGCGCGGATCGAGGGCGATGTGCTGATCCGCAACGCGACCGCGGACAACCGTATCCTCATCGAGGCGGACGGGCTGCTCACCATGGTCACGCCGGACGGCAGCCTGAGAATCCAGGACAGCGCCGGCAATCCGACGGGGCTCATCGGCCTCGCGTCGAACAATATCTGGGTCGGGACGCAGGGGCTTCTCGACCAGCTCGCCGCCGATGCGAACTTCTCCGGCCGCGACACCGCGCTGCTCACCAATGACGGCGAGGAAGTGCCGCGCGGCTATATCGAGGGTGGCGACGTCCAGATGTTCGTTCGCGATACGCTCTTCGTCCAGAACAGCGGGAATGCCGACACGTTCGGCGGGATCACCGTCACCGGCGATCTTGCGATCACGCCGTCCGGCAGCTCTCCGCTCGATGTGCGCGCCTTCGGACGGCGGCTCAATCCGGACGGCAGTTTCGAGACCAACAGCGATTTCTTCCGCACCGTCGCGTTCGAGCAGGGTTATGGCGGCGGCTTCACGAGCGGCGCGCAGTTCAACCTGTGCGAAATCGCGTCGGGCGTCTGCCCCGGCGAGGTGGTTGAGCCCGAGCAACCGATCCAGCCGCCGACGTCCGACCAGATCGAGGAGCCGGTCGAGGGCACCGGCGACGAGCCGACCCAGCCCGTCGTCAACGTCAATGCCGAGTTCGACGAGAACAGCGTCTTCGACAGCAACGAGCTGATCGAAGAGCCGGTGACCAGCGGCGGGGACACCGGCCTCTGGTCCGAAAATCGTGATTGTGGCGAACGCGACGAAAATTGCGCCCAGGACGGCAACGGTCAGGGTTCAGGCAATCCCGGTGGGGGCAGCAATGGCAATTAGGCTCATCCGGCCGGCAATCGCGCTCGGCGCGCTTCTGGCTTCGATCGTCGGGGCAGCCCCGGCCCAGGCGCAACCGATCAGCGTTCGGGACGGCTTCCCGATTGGCGGCGGCGGCGACGTTCTTTGCTCCGCCCAGTCGATGGTCACCGATCGGGGCCTCGTCGACATGTTCGACAGGGGCTATTCGATCGTCTGCCGCGATGCAGCGCTTCCGGTCGGCCGGGTCTATGCCCTGCGCGCCCGCAGCGGGGATCCCGTGGCACGCCTCGCCGCGATCCGCGACGAGCAGGCCAGCTGCCAGCCAGCGGCCCAGACCGCGCTTGCCGATGTCGGCTCGGTCGACACGCTTTCGTGCCGGCTCAAGTCCGGAGACGTCACCTACAACGTCTATTCGATCCGGCGCGGCGGGACGGTCTATGTCGGCGAAGGCCTGGGCGGCTATGACAGCGCGGTCCGGCTCGCGCTGCGCAGCGTCGTGACCGATCGCCCCGTCGCCGGTGAGGTCTCGATCGCAACCACCGGCGCCGGCGATCCGGCGGCCTTCGCGCGGCTCCAGGCCGGGACGCTCGACCGCGAGGCGGCGCTCGCCGAAGCCTATCGCCGCAACAATGCGGGCAGCTACGCGGAATCGGCCGAATTCTTCTCGGTCATCGGCCAGAACCGGAGCGATACCGACCGCGCCGAAGCGCTGGTGAACGAGGCGCTGCAGAAATCGAATCTCGGCCGCTTCGGCGAAGCCGACGTGCTCTTCGCGCAGGCCCAGGGCATGGCGGCGAGCGATCCGGTGACGGCGCGCCGTTTCCGCAACTATCGCGTGATCCACCTGCTCAATCAGGGACGGGTTGACGCCGCGACGGCGGAACTCGATCGCCCGCTGCCGCCGCCGCCGGTCAATGCCGGCGTGAGCGAACTGGTCATCGATGGCGACACCGCCCGGCGGCTCAGCGCGGAGGCACCCGGCGCGCGGCGCCTGACCGGTGTCGGCGAAGGTCTCTCCGATCAGGATCGCATCCAGATCCTCGACAGCCAGGCGCTGCAACTGCGCGGCACGGTGCTGAGGCTGCAGAACCGCAATGCCGAGGCCGTCCAGCCGTTCACCGAGGCGCTCGATCGCCTGGTCGCGATCCGCGGCGGGCGCATCGCCGCGACCGTCTGGATGCGTGCCCAGATCCTCGACGAGCTCGCCGCCATCGCGGAGACGCGGGGGGATCGCGCAGCCGCCGAACAGCAATATCAGGCAGCGATCGCGCTGCTCCAGACCGCCTATCCGGGCTCGGCCGCCGTGCTCAGCGCGCAGGGCCGGCTCGCGGGCTTCTACGCCCGCACCGGCGATTCCGCCAATGCGATCGACCTCTACCGCCAGATCGTCGCGGCGAGCCAGGATCGCAACGAATCCTCACCGGCCCTGCGCCGCGCGCTCACGCCCTATTTCCGGCTGCTCGCCGCGCGCGGCGAAGATGCCACCGCGGTCGCCGACATGTTCGCCGCAGGGCAGGTGCTGATCCGCCCCGGTGTCGCGCAGACCCAGGCCGTGCTGGCGCGCGAGCTTTCCGGGGGGAGCGACGAGGCGTCGCGCCTGTTCCGCCAGTCGGTCAACCTCACCCGCGACATCGAGCGGGCGCGCGTCGAGCTGGCCCGGTTCGATTCGGCGCAAAGCCCGACCGCGGCGGACATCGATCGCGCCGCGGCCTTGCGCGCCTCGCTCCAGCAGCTCCAGGAACAGCAGGCGGCGACGCAGGCCAGCCTCGCGCAATTCCCGCGCTATCGCGCCGTTTCCGACAATGCTGTGACGCTCGGCGATCTCCAGTCGCTGCTGGCGCCGGGCGAGGCCTATTACAAGATGATCGTCCTCGACGACGACAGCTACGGCATCTTCGTCACCCACGATTCGTCGCGCGCCTTCCGGATTCCCGCCTCGCCAGCGGCGCTCGATCGGCAGGTGGACCAGCTTCGCGCGACCATCTCGATCGTCGAGAACGGCCAGCAGCTGACCTATCCGTTCAATCTCGAGCTCGCCTCCAATCTCTATGACGAGCTGTTCGCGCCGGTCGCGGCGAGCGTCGGCGGCGTCCATCATCTCATCATGGAGCCGGACGGCGCGCTGCTGCGCCTGCCGCCCAATCTTCTGGTCATGGATCATGCGGCCGTCGCGGCCTACCGGGCCCGGGTCGCCGCCGGCGGGGACGATTTCGATTTCCGCGGCGTGCCCTGGCTCGGGCGCGACCGCGACATCAGCACCGCGGTGTCCGCCCGCTCGTTCCGCGACGTGAGGCGTGCGCCGCCCAGCCGGGCGCGCGGCGAGTTCCTCGGCTTCGGCCAGAATGCGCCGGCGACGAACCTGCTGTCCACGGCCACGGGCACCCGCGGTATCCTGGGCGCGGGCGGCGGCGACGATTGCTCCTGGCCGCTCGCCGCGTGGAGCCATCCGATCTCCGCCGACGAGCTCTATACGGCCCAGCGCGCGATCAGCGCCGATGCGGTGGGGCCGAGCGACATCGTGACCGGCGAAGCGTTCAGCGACACCTCGATCAAGGCCCGCGGCGACCTCGATCAATATCGCATCCTCCAGTTCGCGACCCATGGCCTGGTCAGCGCGCCGCGGCCCGAATGCCCGGCTCGCCCGGCGCTCCTCACCAGCTTCGGCGGCACGGATTCGGACGGTCTGCTCACCTTCTCGGAGATTTTCGACCTCAGACTCGACGCCGATCTCATCATCCTGTCGGCCTGCGACACCGCCGGCCGGGCCAGCGTCGCGGCGACCGCGGAAGCGGGCCTCACGACCGGTGGCGGCTTCGCCCTGGACGGCCTGGTGCGCGCCTTTGTCGGCGCCGGCGGCCGGATGATCGTCGCCAGCCACTGGCCCGTCCCGGACGATTTCAACGCGACCCAGCGATTGATCACCGGCCTGTTTACAGCGCCGGCCGGGACCGGCACGGCAGCGGCGCTGCGCACCGCACAGCGCGGATTGATGGACGAGGCGCAGACGTCGCACCCATTCTACTGGGCGGCGTTTGCGGTGATCGGTGACGGCGCGGCGCCGGTCATCCGGCCCGTCCGCCAGCAGACCGCGTCGGCCCGCTAGGCGGCGGCGCCCTCAGACGAGCTCGGCGTCGAGCGTCATCGGAACGCTGGCCAGCGCCTTGGACAGCGGGCAATTGGCCTTGGCGGTCTCGGCGAGCTCGCGGAACTGGCGGTCCTCGATATTGGGCACGCGGGCGCGCATCACCAGCTTGATCCCGGTGATGGCGAAGCCACCCTCGACCTGTTCGAGCGTGACCTCGGCGCTCGTGTCCATCCGCTCGGCCGTATAGCCGGCATTGCCGAGCGCGAGCGAGGTCGCCATCGTGAAGCAGGCGGCATGGGCGGCGCCGAGCAGCTCCTCGGGATTGGATCCGGCGACGCCCTCGAACCGGCTGGCGAAACCGTATGGATAATCGGCGAGCGCGCCGCTCGCGGTGGAAATCGTCCCACGGCCGTCCTTCAGCCCGCCTTCCCAGCCGACCGACGCCTTCCGGTTGATCTTCAACATGGCAACGCCCTTCCTCCTCGCGAATCGGGAGCAGGATCATAACCCCGGGCGACGCAGCCCGCGCGGATGAAATCAAAGAGGGGAAGTGGTGCCCAGGGGCGGAATCGAACCACCGACACCGTGATTTTCAGTCACGTGCTCTACCAACTGAGCTACCTGGGCATTTCCGCGAATGCGGAAAGCGCGGCCTATAGAGGGGCGTCGGGCTCTCTGTCCAGTATTTCGTCGGCGCTCGGTCCGGGCACGCGATAGGCGTCGCCGAGCCAGTTCAGCAGATCGCGGTCGCGGCAACCTTGGCCGCAGAACGGCTTGTGCTTCGGCATCGCCGGCTTGCCGCACAGCGGGCAGGCATTTTTGTCAGCTTTGGGCGCGGTGGACATGCCCGGCGGATATGGCGAGCGCGGGCTCGGCCCGCAAGACGATCGGCGCCCCCGCCTGCCGTTCCAGCGCGGCGATCCACTCCGGCTGTGCCTCGATCCTGGCGATAACCGGCGGGGCGGCACTCAAGGTGACGGGCCCGCGCCCGTCGATCCGCCCGGCGCGCCGCGCGAGCGCGCGCGCCGCCGCGCCGGCCGGGTCTGCCCGGATGAGCTCGGGGATCGACGCGCGGGTGCGTCGGCGCACGATCTGGAGAAAGCCGAAGCCGTTGACCGCGGTGCGCTCGAAGGGCTGGGCAAGGATGCGGTCCACCGCCGCCGCCGCGGCCTGCCGATCGGCGCGGCCGCCCGCGGTCGGCAGATCGATGCCGATCGATCCGGCGATCCCGAGACGGCGAATCGCGCGGCTCGCCGCCGCCGCGCCGGCGACGGCCAGCGCCGCCGGATCGAGCGTCCCATCGACATCGAACAGGGTCATGGCCGGCGTCAGGCTCATCCGAAGCGCGCCGCCCGGAAAGGCGATCTCGCCGCGCGCCGCCTCCTCCAGCAGCTCCGACCAGCCCGACGCCTCGAAGCGATCGGGGCCGTGCGGCGGGAGGGGCTCCGGCGCCCCGATCCGGTCGTGCAGGGTCGGGCCCGGATGGAGCGGCGCGTCGGTCGCCCGCGCCTTCGCCCGCTTGGGCCGGCCAGGCTCGGCAACTGCCTCGCGAAGAATCTCGGCGTGAAACGCGGCGCCTTCGGTCAGGATCTTGGGGAGCGGTTCGATCAGCGCCTCTTCGCCGTGGTCGAGGACGGCGAGGCCGCGGCGCCGGGGGATGAGGATGGTGGTGAGCCGGGCGGGGCAGACCGCACCGGCGCGCACGGCGCCGGGCAGCTCGATCGCCGCCTCGACGATCGCGCCATCTTCCACCAGGATCGCGCGGTTCTCGCCGATCCCGGCCTCGTAGAGCCATTCAGCCATGGCCGATCAGTCCAGCGGGTAGCCGGCGGCGCGAAGGAGCGCGCGCGTCTCGAACAGCGCCAGGCCCATGACGCCCGAGAAGGAGCCGCTGATGGCGCGGATCAGCGCCTCGGCCTGCCCCTGGATGGCGTAGCCGCCAGCCTTCCCACGCCATTCACCGCCGGCGACATAGCCGTCGACTTCTTCGGAGGACAGCCGCTTGAAGGCCACGGTCGTGGTGGAGAGGCGGTGGCGTGCGCGGCCGTCGGCGTCGATCAGGGTGATCGCGCAATGAACCTTGTGCCGGCGGCCGGACAGCAAGGCGAGGCAGGCGCGGGCGTCTGCCTCGGCCTCGGTCTTGGGCAGGATGCGGCGGCCGGCCGCGACGACGACGTCGGCGGCGAGCGTCAGCGCGCCCGGCTCGGCCACCGTCGCCGCCTTGGCCGCCGCGACGCGCCGCGCATAGGGCGCCGGAAGCTCGCCGGCGAGCGGCGTCTCGTCGATGTCGGCGGGCACGATCGCGTCGGGCTCGACACCGAGGCGCCTCAGCAGCTCGAGCCGTCGCGGGGAAGAGGAAGCGAGGATCAGCCGCACATGCCCTGCCTTGTCCCGACGGCGCCCGCGCGCCCGACACGGGCCCCGCGGCGCTTATTTGAAGCGATAGGTGATGCGGCCCTTGGTGAGATCATAAGGGGTCAGCTCGACCAGGACTTCGTCGCCGGTCAGCACGCGGATGCGGTTCTTGCGCATCTTGCCGGCGGTATGGCCAAGGATTTCATGGCCGTTTTCCAGCTCGACGCGGAACATGGCGTTGGGCAGCAGCTCCACCACCCGGCCGCGCATTTCGAGAAGTTCTTCCTTGGCCATTCACATCCTTGGGTCTGAGGGGACGGACGCCCTTAACGGGTCGGCGCCGAAATGGGAAGCCGCGACTGCCCATTGGCGGTCGCTGCGACTTGCGGCGCGTTGGTGCGGGCGGGATTGTAACGCGCCAGAAACGCCGCGACATGCTCGAAATAATCGTTGAGGTCGCGCGAGCGCTGGAAGCCGTGGCCCGCCTGCGGATAATAGACCGCCTCAACCGTTGCGCCGTTGCGGCGAAGCGCCTGTTCCATCCGCCGCGCCTGATCGATCGGGACGCGACTGTCGAGTTCTCCATGAGCGATAAGCACCGGCACATGCATTCGTTCGGCGTGCTGGAGCGGCGAGATCGTGCCGAGGTCGACCGGCGGATCGCCCCGGATCAGGTCTCGGAAGCGGCGAAAGTAGCGCGGCGCCGAAAAGAGCGACCGGTCATGGCGCATCATCGTCTCCATGTCGGTTGGCGCGGCGAAGGCAATCGCGCAGCGATAGCGCTCGGGCTTGCGGATCGGCATCCACAGGGCGGCATAGCCGCCATAGGAGCTTCCCATGACGCAGACCCGCGCGGGATCGATCGTTCCCGCGCTGGCGAGCCAGTCCACCCCGTCTTCCATGTCGTCGATCATGCCCGATCCGAACTGCCCGATGCCCCGCTCCACCTCGGCTCGACCGGCGCCTGTCGAACCGCGGAATTGCGGCTGGAAGACGGCATAGCCCTGGGCGGCGAGGAACTGGACCTCGGGGTCGAAGGTCCAATGATCGCGCTCGAACGGACCGCCATGCGGAAGCAGAACGAGCGGGAGCCGCTGCGGGGCAGCGCCTACCGGCAGCGTGAGGTAGCCGCGCAAGGTCTCGCCGCCCCGGGCCCGATAGCTGACCACCTGCATCGGCGCGAGTTGTCGCTCGACGAGGCGACCGTAGGGGCTCGCAAAGATCTTCATCCTGCGCGACACGCGGTCGAAGACATAATAGGTACCCGGATCGTCGGGCGATGAGGAATGGATCAGCAGCCGGTTGCCGTCGCGGCTTCGGCCAGCGAGGACGTTGATCCTGTTCGGAAAGGTCGCGTCGATCTCGCGCTGCAAGGAGGCGCGTGCGGGATCGAGCCAGCGGATATGCGGCGTCGCGTCCTCGTAACGCACGCCGAGCAGCGTGCCATTTTCATCGGTCACCAGATCGGTCACGTCGGCTTCCGGCGCCTCAAAGACCTCGCGACCGGTCTGGCCGCTGGCAAAGTCATATTCGAACACCGCGAAACGACCGGTGGGGCCGTTGGTGAGGACGAGGCCGTTCTCGCCCGAAGCGAGGAACAACGCCTTTTCCACAATGACGTCCTCATCGTCGGCCCGGCCGAAAGGATAGCGGTGCCACGGCGCGTCGGCGCTGGCGCGGTAGAGGATTCGCGTGCGCCCATCGCGATCCTCCGTGCCCGCTCGGACGGTACCGGTGCGATCCGCGAACCATTGGGTGATGCCGTCGCGCGGCCGCTCAACGAGCGTCGAGTCACCGGTGGCGAGATCAACGCGGTAGACGCCGGGCCAGTCGAGCGCGCCCGTTTGGCTGGACAGAAGCAGGAATCGACGCGCCGGATCGAGGTGAATGACCTGATCGAAGAGACCGCCGTTTGGGCCCAGGATGCGATCCTGGTGGGCGTCGAGATCGTCGAGCAGCACCCGAATCACGGGAACGCGGAGGCCCGTCCCCTGGAAGCGCGCGACGGACGTCGCTTTGATCAGCAGCCGGGAGTCCCCGGCCCAATCGACGTCGAGAAAGGTGTAGCCGTTCGACTGCACCAACCGCGGCGTCTGGCTGGCGTCGCCGTCGGCGTCGTAGATCGCGATCGCATTGGCGTCGCCGTTGCTGACGACCGCGGCGATCCTGTGGCCATCGGGCGACAGGGCGGCATCGCTGATAAAGGGGGCCGCCGCGAGCTCCTCCGCCGTCGGCGGTCGTGTCGGGGGCTCGGCCGCTCCCGTCGCCGAGCAGGCGAGCAGCAGTGCGGCCGCGCAGGCCATCAGTCGATAGATCATCTGCCCCCGATCCTTTTGCCAGGACCGATGCGATGATTAGAGCCTGAAAGGGAAAAGAAAAGGGCCTGCATTCCCCTTCCGGAACGCAGGCCCTCGCAACAGAGCGGAAGAACAGATCAGCCGGCGGCGTGACCGGCCAGCGCCGCGAGCAGGAGCAATGCGACGATGTTGGTGATCTTGATCATCGGATTGACCGCCGGGCCGGCGGTGTCCTTGTAGGGATCGCCGACCGTGTCGCCCGTCACCGCGGCCTTGTGGGCTTCCGAGCCCTTGCCGCCGTAATGGCCGTCCTCGATATACTTCTTCGCATTGTCCCAGGCGCCGCCGCCCGAAGTCATCGAGATGGCGACGAACAGGCCCGAGACGATCACGCCGAGCAGCAGCGCGCCGAGCGCAGCGAAGCCCGAGGCCTGACCGGCAACCGCGGTGATGATGTAGTAGACCGCGATCGGCGCGAGCACCGGCAGCAGGCTGGGCACGATCATCTCCTTGATCGCGGCGCGGGTCACGAGATCGACGGTGCGGCCGTAATTCGGCCGGGCCGTCCCCTCCATGATCCCCGGATTGTCGCGGAACTGCGCCCGGACATCCTCCACCACCGATCCGGCAGCGCGGCCGACCGCGGTCATGCCGATGCCGCCGAACAGATAGGGCAGCAGCGCGCCGAGCAGGAGGCCGACGATGACGTACGGGTTGGAGAGCGAGAAATCGACCGGGACGCCGGGGAAGAATTCCCGAAGATCGGTCGTATAGGCGCCGAACAGCACCAGCGCGGCGAGCGCGGCCGAACCGATCGCATAGCCCTTGGTCACCGCCTTGGTGGTGTTGCCGACCGCGTCGAGCGCGTCGGTGCGATCGCGCACCTCATCCGGCAGGCCGGCCATTTCGGCAATGCCGCCGGCATTGTCGGTGACCGGCCCATAGGCGTCGAGCGCGACGACCATGCCGGCGAGCGCGAGCATCGCGGTGGCGCCGAAGGCGACGCCGATGACGCCGGCCAGCTGATAGGCCGCGATCACCGCGACGACGATGATGATCGTCGGCAGCGCGGTCGATTCGAGGCTGACGGCGAGCCCCTGGATCACGTTGGTGCCGTGACCGGTCTGCGAAGCCCGCGCGATCGAGCGGACCGGGCGGAAGTTGGTGCCCGTATAATATTCGGTGATCCACACGAGAGCGCCGGTCAGCGCGAGGCCGATCAGCATGCAGATGAAGAGCTTGGTGCCGGTGAGCGCGATCGTCGCGCCGCCGACGCCGGCGATGGTCGCGATCGTCGCGTCCATGTCGCCAAGCACATATTGGGTGGCGAAATAGACGGCGATGGCGCCGAGGATCGCGGCGGTCCAGAAGCCCTTGTAGAGCGCGCCCATGATCGACTGCTTGCCGCCCAGGCGCACCATGAAGGTGCCGAGGATCGAGGTGACGATGCACACGCCGCCGACGATCAGCGGAAGCGTCATCAGCTTGAGCAGCAGATCGGAGGATTCACCGGCGATGGTGAGCGCGACCGAGACCATCGTCACGCCGAGCGTCACGACATAGGTTTCGAACAGGTCGGCGGCCATGCCGGCGCAGTCGCCGACATTGTCGCCGACATTGTCGGCGATCGTCGCGGGATTGCGTGGATCGTCTTCCGGAATGCCGGCCTCGACCTTGCCGACAAGGTCGGCGCCGACGTCGGCGGCCTTGGTGAAGATGCCGCCGCCAAGGCGCGCGAAGATCGAGATGAGCGAGGCGCCGAAGGCGAGCGCGACGAGCGCGTCGACCACGGTGCGGTCGTTGGGGGCGTGGCCGCCCGGGCCGATCAGGTACCAGAAGAAGCCCGAGATCGCGAGCAGGCCCAGGCCGGCGACGAGCAGGCCCGTGATCGCGCCCGAACGAAAGGCCATGGTGAGCCCGCCCTGGAGCGAGGTCCGGGCCGCCTCGGCGGTGCGCACGTTCGCCTTGACCGACACGTTCATGCCGACGAAGCCGGTGACGCCCGAAAGGATCGCGCCGATCGCGAAGCCGACGGCCGAGATCGGCCCGAGGAACCAGGCGACGAGGGCGACGACGATCACGCCGACGATCGCGATCGTGCGATACTGGCGGGCGAGATAGGCCCGCGCGCCTTCCTGGACGGCGGCGGCGATGTCCTGCATCCGCTCATTGCCGGCAGGCGCCTTCAGGACCTGCAGAATGGTGACGATGCCATAAAGCACTGCGAGCAGGCCGCAGGCGATGGCGATGTACACGACGTTCATTCAACGACCCCCTGGATTTCGTAAAAATGGTGCAGCGCCGCAGAGCGGGCGTGCCCGGTAGTGGCGCGCGGTGTAGAGAGGAAGCACGGCAAATTCAATCGCGCAAGCGCCCCGTTCACGCGCCATGCTCGAAGCCAAGCCGCGCCGGCAGCGCCAGCTCCTCGCCGCCATCGATCAATGTGAGGCCGGCCCCGCTGGCGAAGCGGCCGATGCGGGTGAGCGGAAGGCCGATCTCCTCGGCGAGCGCGAGCAGGCGCGCGGCCATGCCGGGGGGCGCGGCGAAAAGCAGCTCATAATCGTCGCCGGCCGCCGCGGCGTCGAGCCGCGCGTCCCGATCCGCGCCGCGCAGGGCCAGATAGTCTTCGGAAAGCGGCATGGCGTCGAGTGCGAGGGTCAGGGCGCATTCGCTCGCCACGGCCATGCGCTTCGCGTCGATCAGGAGACCGTCCGAAACGTCCATCATCGCCGAAACGAGCGGGGCGAGGCGCAGGCCGGCCTCGAGCCGCGGGCGCGGGGTCCGATATCGCTCGATGAGGCCCTGCGGCCCGGCCTCGCCCGTCTGGAGCAGGGCGAGGCCCGCGCCGGCATCGCCGATCGTCCCGCTGACCCACAGATCGTCGCCGGCCTTCGCGCCCGCCCGGCTCGGCGCCGGGCCGTCGGCGCGACCGATCGCGGTGAGGCCGAAGGCGCGCGGCGCGCCGCCGGGCATCGCCACCGTGTCGCCGCCAAGGAGCGGCAGATCGAAGGCGGCGAGCGCGGTCCCGAGGCCCCGGGCGAAATCGCGGTCCCAACCGGCCTCGCCGAGCGCATAGCCGAGCAGGACCCCGATCGGCCGCGCGCCCTTTGCCGCGAGATCGGACAGGTTCACCGCGAGCAGCTTCCAGGCGACCTCCTCGGCGGGATCGTGGGCCAGATAGTGGACGCCCTCGACGATCATGTCGTGGGTCAACACCAGCGAGACGCCGCCGATGTCGAGCACCGCGGCATCGTCCATCAGCCCGCGCGCCGCCGGATCGTGGGCGAGCGCCCGAAGCGAATCGATGAAGGCGGCTTCGGCGATCAGCTTTCGTCCTGTCTTCGATCGTCCCGAGCGCAGTCGAGGGGCGCCGGCACGGAGTGATCATATACGCCCCTCGACTTCGCTCGGGACAAGCGGCGTCGGCCTATGTCCGCACCTCCTTGGCGATCGCATCGAGGAGGCCGTTCACGAAGCCGGTCTCGCGCGCGTCGTAAAAGGCCTTGGCGACGTCGACATATTCGCTGATCGCGGTGGCGACGGGCACATCGGCGCGCGCGGCGAGCTCATAGGCGCCGGCGCGAAGGATCGCCTTCATCGGCTTGTCGAGCCGCGCAAGCGTCCATCCGGGGGCGAGCTTGCCGGTGATCAGGGCGTCGAGCTCCTCGCGGCGGGCATCGGCGCCGGTCACGAGATCGTCGAAGAAATCGACCTCCGCCTCGGCATAATCGACATCGTCGATGGTCGCGCCGAGGCGATGATGGTGAAATTCGTGGAGCAGGCTCGCGATCGGCGTGCCCTCCATCTCCTGCTGATAGAGCGCCTGCACCGCGGCGAGGCGGGCGGCGGAGCGCGATTGCGAGCGTTTCGGGGTCGTGGACATGGCCCGGGCCATAGCTAAGCCGTCTCGGCGATGAAATCCCGGATCGCCGCAATGACGAAGGCGGGATGCTCCCAGGGAATGAAATGGCCCGCATCGGGAGTCGCGGCGAGGGCGAGATCGTCGACCAGCTCGTGGAGAGACTCGAGCTGGACGGGGAGCAGCGCCTTGTCGCGCAGCCCCCAGATCACGAGGACGGGCATGGTGAGGTGCGGGAACGGTGCGAGCGTCCAGGCCGGCGCCCCGGCCGCCTCGCCGATCGCCGGGACGACGATCTCGCTCGCCCGATACCAGTTGAGCATGGCGGTCAGCGCGCCGGGCGCGGACCATTGGTCGAGATAGGCTTGCCGCTCTTCGGCGGGGATCCGGGTGAGATCCGTGTGGGCGCCGAAGGTCTTTTCGTAGAAGGTTTCGATGCCCATCGCCGCGATGGCGCGCTCCATCCCCGGATCGCGGAAGGCGCGGATATATTGCGAGGCGGCGCGCTGGTCCGCATCCTCGATCAGGCTTTTCTGGAAGATGAGCGGGTGCGGCGAATTGGCGATGACGAGGCGCGCGATCCGATCGGGATGGCGCAGCGCGGCGAGCCAGGCGATGGCCCCGCCCCAGTCATGGCCGACGAGGGTGAAGCGATCGACGCCGAGCGTATCGGCAAGCGCGATCAGATCGGCGAGGATCGTCTCGGTCCGATAGGCGTCGACGCCTTCCGGCTTGTCCGATCCTGCGAAGCCACGCTGGTCCGGCGCGACGACGAAATGGTCGCGCGCGAGATCGGGCGCGACCGCGCGCCAGGTGCGGTGCGATTCGGGAAAGCCGTGAAGGAGGATGATCGGCTCGCCGTCCCGGGTGCCGCCAGTCTGGACGTTGAGCGTGACCCCGGTCGGGAGGGCGATGCGGTTGGCCTGGAGACTTGTCACCCAAGGCCTCCGCGCGTCCCCCGCGTCGATCTAGGCGATGAATCCGTGCCGGCGCCGCTCCGCTTCGCTCGGGACGAGCGGGCTTTGTGCCTTCCAGCCCTCACGGATAGGTGACCGTCAGCGGCACCTCGGGGAGCGGGATAAACTCGTCATGGTCGTCGGGCGGCAGCGCGAAACGGCCGGCACGCCAGTCCGCTTTGGCCTGCTCGATGCGCTCGGGCCGCGAGGAGACGAAATTCCACCAGACATGGCGCGGTCCGTCGAGCGGCGCCCCGCCGCACAGCATGACATGGCCGCCGCTGGCCGAGCGAAGGGTGGCGGCGATGCCGGGCCGCAGGACATATAGCGTGCTCGGCGACAAAGGCATTCCGTCGAGCGAGGCTTCGCCTTCGGCAAGGAAGACGGCGCGCTCGTCCGCCTCGTCATCGATCGGCATCGCGCCGCCGGCGGCAAGCGCGATATCGGCGTAGATGGTGTGGCTGTGCGCGGTGACCGGCGAGGTCGCGCCCCACAGGCTCCCCATCACGATCCGGGCGCTCGCGCCGGAGCCCTCCACGAGCGGAAGATCATCCTTCGCGACATGCTCAAAGGCCGGGTCCATCTCTTCCTTGTCCGAGGGAAGCGCGAGCCAGGTCTGGATGCCGGAGAGGTCCGGTCCCTCCGGGCGGAGCGAGGCGGGCGAGCGCTCGCTGTGCGCGATCCCCTTGCCGGCAGTCATCAGGTTGACGGCGCCGGGCTCGATCGTCGCCAAGGTGCCGAGCGAATCACGATGGTCGATCGCGCCGGCAAAGAGGTAGGTCACGGTGGCAAGGTTGATGTGCGGATGCGGCCGCACGTCGATCCCGGTCCCGGCAGCGAGCTTTGCCGGCCCCATCTGATCGAAGAAGATGAACGGGCCGATCGTCCGCCGCTCGCGCTTGGGCAGCACGCGATGAACCTTGAACCCGCCGAGGTCATGGGTGGACGGCAGCAGGGTCTGGAGGAAGGGATCGTCGCTCATTCCACCATCTTACGCGCCCAGCGCGGCGAAGCGAAGTGGCTGTGTCGCTCGCGGTCCGGAGATCAAGGGTGAGGTCACTCCCCCGGCGCGCTCGCCCGGATCGCCAGTGCGTGGATGCGCTCCTTCAGGAGATCGCCGAGCGCGGCATTGACGGCGCGCTGGCGTTCGAGGCGGGACTTGCCGGCGAAGGCGGGGGATTCGATGATGACGGTGAAATGGCTCTCGCCGCTGCCGTCATGGCCGGCATGGCCGCGATGCCTGTCGCTGTCGTTGACCACCTCGAGGCGCGACGGGGCGAGGGCGGCGTTGAGGCGGGTCGCGATTTCGGCGGCGACGGCGCCGGTGAAAGTCGATGGCATCGCGCCTATATAAGTGGGTCGCATGAGAAAGGGCAGAGCTTGGCGACGAGCGAGAGAAAGCAGAGATTTCACGGCCGCGTCGAAGGGCGATCGGATCGGTGCGCCTGGCAGGGCTGCGACGCGCCGGGCGAATTCCGCGCGCCGGGCGACACGCGCCCCGGCTTCGACGGGCCGGGCGACTGGCGCTGGCTGTGCCTCGATCATGTGCGCGAGTTCAACAGCGGCTACAATTGGTTCGACGGCATGACGCCGGAGGAGATCGCGGCCGCGCAGAACCCCTATGGCGGCTGGGATCGCGAGACCCGGGCCTTCGCGTCGAACGGCGCCGACCGGCCACCCAAATGGGCCGATTTCACCGATCCGCTCGATGCGATCGGCGCACGCTTCCGCGCGTCGCGTCCGCAGGAGCGGAGGGACGGTCGGCCATTGTCCGATGCCGATCGCCGGCATCTCAGAACCCTCGGCCTCGAGATCGACGTCGATCGCCGGGCGCTGCGCACGCGCTATGCCGAGCTGCTGCGCCGCTACCATCCCGACCGCAATGGCGGCGACCGGACGCACGAGAAAGCGTTGAGCCAAGTGATCGAAGCTTATACGGCGCTCAAGAGCCGGCCGGCCTTCGCCTGACCCACATCAAGAGAAACGACATGGCAGACATTCCCAACGTCAACCCCGACAGCCGCGCCGCGACCGTGATGGACGCGCCCGACCGGATGGTGAAGGTGCGCGATCTGTTCGGAGTCGATTCGGACATGGAGGTGCCTGCCTTCTCCGAGGCCGACGAGCGCGTGCCCGATCTCGATCCCGCCTATGTCTTCGATCCCGATACGACGCTCGCCATCTGCGCCGGCTTCGCGCGCAACCGCCGGGTGATGATCCAGGGCTATCACGGCACCGGCAAGTCGACCCATGTCGAGCAGGTCGCCGCGCGCCTCAACTGGCCGCTGATCCGCATCAACCTCGACGCGCATATCAGCCGCATCGACCTGATCGGGCGCGACGCGATCGTGCTTCGCGAGGGCCAGCAGGTGACGGAGTTCCGCGAAGGGCTGCTGCCCTGGGCGCTGCAGACGCCGACCGCGCTCGTCTTCGACGAATATGATGCCGGCCGGCCGGACGTGATGTTCGTGATCCAGCGCGTGCTGGAGACCGAGGGCAAGCTCACCCTGCTCGACCAGAACCGGGTGATCCGCCCGCACCCCTATTTCCGCCTGTTCGCGACGACGAACACCGTCGGCCTCGGCGACACGACCGGCCTCTATCACGGCACCCAGCAGATCAACCAGGGCCAGATGGACCGCTGGAACATCGTCGTGACGCTCAATTACCTGCCTGCCGAGACCGAGGCGCGGATCGTCCTCGCGAAGTCCGGCGAATATGATCATGAGGGCGGCCGCCAGGAGGTCGAGCGGATGATCAAGGTCGCCGAGCTCACCCGCCGCGGCTTCGTCAACGGCGACATCTCGACCGTGATGAGCCCGCGCACCGTCATCTCCTGGGCGCAGAACGCGCTCATCTTCGGCGACATCGGCTTCGCCTTCCGGCTTTCGTTCCTCAACAAGTGCGACGAGGCGGAGCGCGGGATCGTCGCCGAATATTACCAGCGGGTGTTCGGCAAGGACCTGCCGGAAAGCGTGGCCGGGAAGGCCTGATCCGGCCCCGTGTCAGACAATTCCCCCCTTGAGGCCTTTCGCCAGGCGCTGGCCGGGGCGACTCGCGCGATTGCGGGCGATGCGGAGGTCGAGCTTTCGTTCACGAGCGAGAATCCGTCGGTTTCAGGCAAGAGCGTCAAGGCGCCGATGCCGGGACGGGTGCTCGGCGCCAGGGAAGTGGCGGAGGCGCGGGGGTTCGCCGATGCGGCGGCGCTGCGCCTGCGCTATCACAATGCGAAGCTGCACGATCGCGGCGCGCCGATCGAGGATGTGCCGCGGGCCATCCATGACGCGGCTGAGCAGGCACGGTGCGAGGCGCTCGGCGCGCGCAGCATGGCGGGGGTGCGGGAGAATCTCGCGCACCTGACCGAGCTTCGGCTGCGGACCGATCCGCTGGTGCGGGCGCGCACGCGCGAGGAGGTGCCGCTCGGCTCGGCAATCGGCCTCATCGTTCGCGAGCGGCTGACCGGGATGGCCCCGCCCGAAGAGGCGCGCGCGCCGCTCAAGCTGGTGGCCGACTGGATCGAGGAGAAGGCCGGCACCGATCTCGACGCGCTCGGCCTCGCGCTTGACGATCAGGCGGCATTCGCCGATCTGGTGGGCAAGGTCCTGCGCGATCTCGATCTTGTCGAGGGCGAGCCCGACGCGCCGGCCGAGCCCGAACAGGGCGACGAAGGCGAGGGCGAGGACGACCAGCAGAAGGAAGGCGACGAGGGCGACGAGGACGAGAGCCAGGACGGGGCCGGGCGCGGCGAGGCCGAGATACGCGGCGAGCAGGAGGAGGCCGAAGGCGAGGACTCCGAGCGCGACTGGTCGGAGGAGGAGCTGTCCGAAGGCGCGGAGGGGGTCGGCGAGGAAGGCGACGAGGGCATGGTTCCCGTCCGGCCGAACCGGCCGCTTTCCGATCTGCCGCCGCAATTCGATTACCGGATCTTCACCCGCCAATATGACGAGGTCGTCCGCGCGACGGATCTGTGCGACGAGGAGGAGCTGGGGCGGCTGCGCGCCTATCTCGATCAGCAGCTGACCCATCTCCAGGGCGCGGTCACCAAGCTCGCAAACCGGCTCCAGCGGCGGCTGATGGCGCAGCAGAACCGATCCTGGGATTTCGACCAGGAGGAAGGGCTGCTCGATGTCGCCCGGCTGGCGCGGGTCGTCGTCAGCCCCGGCCACAGCCTGTCCTACAAGGTCGAGAAGGACACCGAGTTCCGCGACACGATCGTCACCCTGCTGATCGACAATTCGGGATCGATGCGCGGGCGACCGATCTCGATCGCGGCGATCAGCGCCGACATCCTCGCCCGCACCCTCGAGCGGGTCGGCGTGAAGGTGGAGGTGCTCGGTTTCACGACCCGCGCCTGGAAGGGCGGCCAGAGCCGCGAGAAATGGCTCGCGGAGGGACGGCCGCCGGCGCCGGGCCGGCTCAACGACCTGCGGCATGTGATCTACAAGCAGGCGGACGAACCCTGGCGGCGCGCGCGCAAGAACCTCGGCCTGATGATGCGCGAGGGACTGCTCAAGGAGAATATCGATGGCGAGGCGTTGCTCTGGGCGCACGAGCGGCTGATCGGGCGGCCCGAAGAGCGCAAGATCCTGATGGTGATCTCCGACGGGGCGCCGGTCGACGATTCGACCCTGTCAGTGAACAGCGGCACCTATCTGGAGCGGCATCTCCGTCAGGTGATCGGCTGGATCGAGGCTCGATCGCCCGTCGAGCTGGTCGCGATCGGTATCGGCCACGACGTCACCCGCTACTATAGCCGCGCGGTGACGATCATGGACGCCGAGCAGCTGGGGGGTACGATGATCGAGCAGCTCGCCGGCCTGTTCGACGGCGAATAGGGGGAGGCGGGGGGCCATGTTCAGCACGATCCCCGATGTGCTCGACCAGCGCGAGATCGAGGAGCTCCGCGGGATCGCGGCGCGTGCGGCCTTCATCGACGGCCGCGCAAGCGCTCCGGGAGCGCCGCTCAAGAACAATCTCGTCGTCGGCGATCGCGGCCTGCTCGAGCGCTCCGCGCAGATCGTTGCCGACGCCCTGTTCCGGAATGAGGATTTCCGGGTACTCGCCTTTCCCAAGGCGATGATGCCGCCCATCCTCACCCGCTATGGCGCGGGGATGTATTACGGCACCCACGTCGATGCGGCGTTCATGCCGCATCCCGGCCGGTCCCTTCGCAGCGACCTTTCCTGCACCGTCTTCCTCAGCGACCCGGCGGATTATGAGGGCGGCGCGCTGGTGGTGCGACTCGGCACCGAGGAAGTCCGGCTGCGCGCGCCGGCCGGGGCGGCGATCGTCTATCCCTCGACGACGCTGCACCGGGTCGAGGAGGTGACTCGCGGCGAGCGCCTTGTCGCCCTCACCTTCATTGAAAGCCGCATCGCCGATGCCGAGCGCCGCGACCTGCTCCACGAACTGAAGGAGATCGGTGCCATCGCCGGCCCCGCGATGGATATCGACACCTATACGCGACTCCAGCGCGTCGAGGAGAACCTGTTCCGGCGCTGGGCCGATCCCGACTGAACATGAAAAAGGGCCGGCCGCTGGCTGCTGCGGCCGGCCCCTGCCCTCGTTACGCAACGGGAGGGCGCCTCTCGTGGGTTCAGCGGCGGCAATCGCCCTTGTCGATCGCGTTGCCGAGCAGGGCGCCGGCCCCGCCGCCGATCAGCGCGCCGACCGTGCGGTCGCCGCGACCGGCGACGCTGGAGCCGAGCAGGCCGCCGGCGATCGCGCCGATGATCGTGCCGGTCGTGCCGTCGCTGGTGCAGCGGCGACCGTAATAGCGGCCGTAATCGCGAGCCTGGTAACGGCGCTGCGCATGAACGCGATTGTCGAAGCGCTGCGCCCGGTGGCCGCGATAGCTCTGGCCATAATAGCCATGCCCATTATAGCCGCGATTGGGCTGGGCGACGGCAGCGGCCGGCATGGCGGTAAGCGCCGTGGCGGCGATGGCGGTGGAAAGAACGATCTTCTTGAACATGTCATCTACTCCTTCAGTCGCTTCGGCAGGCACTGGCCGGCGACGACCTGACAGCGCTTCTCGCATGCACCGCTTGAGTCGGGACTGAATGTGATCGTCAGCGATTGTTCATGAAACTAGCCACTTTTCTGAACGGATTGGCGGTCAGGTTCTTCCGCCTCTTGCTCGGGATCGCGGCGATCGGCCTGCTCGCGACTTTCATCGCGCCGGAAACCGGGCCGCATATGGCGAGCGTCCGGGTGGCGACGATGTTCGCCGAGCCGGTCGCGATCGATCCGGCCGATCCCGCCCGCCGCCGGATCGGCGGACTCATCTACCGCCGCGGCTGGGTGCTGACTGGCGACGATCCATGGTTCGGAGGGATTTCGGCGATGCATGTCGCCGACGGCGCGGTGCTGGCGATCGCGGACACCGGCAACGCGTTTCGCTTCCGCCTGCCCGACCGTGCCGGGATCGCGCCGGTCCGGATCACCTCGCTGCAAAATCATCGCGCGGGACAGCGCTGGCGGAGCCGCGACGCCGAATCGGTCGCCGTCTTCGGGGACAAGGCGTGGATCGGCTACGAAGGCACCAACCAGGTCTGGCGCTACGGGCTCCCGCGCTTCCGGCCGGAGCGCTGGGCCGCGCCGCCGCCGATGCGCCGCTGGGGGGAAAATACGGGGGCCGAATCGCTGGCCCGGTTCGCCGACGGCCGCTTCCTTGCGATCGCCGAGGATCCGAGCGACGATCGACCGTTCAGCCAGGCGGCCCTGTTCAGCGGCGATCCGACCCAGCCGGGGACCCGTGTCGGCACGCTGCGCTATCGCAGGGTGCCGGGGGCGCGGCCGACGGACACCGCGCAGCTCCCCGACGGGCGGCTGTTGATCCTCAACCGGCATTTCGGCCTGCTGACAGGCCTCTGGGCAAGCCTGGTGATCGCCGATCCGGCAGGCGTTCGCCCGGGCGGGACGATCGAATGGCGCGAAGTGGCGCGGCTGGCGCCGCCGCTCACGGTCGACAATATGGAGGCGCTGAGCGTCGGTTGCGATCGCGGCCGCACGATCGTCTATCTGGTGTCGGACAACAATCTGCTGCCGATCCAGCGGACATTGTTCCTGGAATTCGAGCTGGCGGCGCCCTTTGCGGGGCGCTGCCCCGGCTGATCAGGCCGCCGCGGCCTCGCCCTGCTTCTTGGCGATCTCGCGCTTCAGGCGGCGCGCCTTGAGGCTCAGCTTGTCGTCGCCCGTCTTGGCGAGCCAGTTGTCGAGGCCGCCGACATGCTCCACCGACCGAAGGCCGGCGGTCGAGACCCGCAGCTTGACGCTACGGCCCAGCGAATCGGACATCAGCGTGACGTTCTGCAGGTTCGGCAGGAACGTGCGCTTGGTCTTGTTGTTGGCGTGGGAAACATTGTGTCCCACCTGCCGGCCCTTGCCGGTCAGCTCGCAAATGCGCGACATGTCGAATCTCTTCCAAAGGAAATCGGGGCCAGAAGGCCCCTGAAAGCCGGGCGCAGATAGAGGGGATACGGAGATTCGTCAACCGCCCCGCGCATCACGGTTTCGTTGCGCGGCGGAAACCAAGTCGCCCCGCGCTCGTTGTCCCTGCCGAACCGAACGGAGAAGACCATGCGCGCCTTCCTGCTGCTCGTCGCCCTTTTGATCCTGGTCGCGATCGGCCTCGTCTATTTCGGGGTGGTCACCGTCCGCAGCCAGGACAATGCGGTCACCCTGCAGACCCACGATGTTGAGGTCGGAACCACCACCCAGAACGTCCAGGTGCCGGTCGTGCGTATGGAAAACCGGCAGGTCGCGGTGCCCAGCGTCGGCGTCGCCAACGAGGCCGCGCCCGTCAACAGCCAATAGCCTTGCGTCCGATCAGCGTCTAGGCGGAGGCATGAGCTTTCCGCTGCCCGATCCGATGCGCGCCGCGCTCGACCGTGCCCGCGCCGCCGCGGCCGAAGGCGAGGTGCCGGTGGGCGCGGTCGTCGTGCGCGACGGCGAAATCGTTGCGAGCGCCGGCAATGCCCCGCGGGCGCTGCATGATCCGACCGCCCATGCCGAAATGCTGGCCCTGCGCGCGGCCGCTCACCGGATGGGCCGGGAGCGGCTGGAGGATTGCGACCTGTGGGTGACGCTGGAGCCGTGCGCGATGTGCGCCGGCGCGATCGCGCTCGCCCGGATTCGCCGACTCTATTACGGGGCGGCGGACCCCAAGGGCGGGGCGGTCGAGCACGGGCCGCGCTTCTTCTCGCAGCCCACCTGCCACCACCGCCCCGAAATCTACGCCGGGATCGGCGACGGCGAGGCGGGCGAGATGCTTCGCAACTTCTTCCGGGCGCGGCGCGACGCTTGATGCGCTCGCCCTGTCGCGGCTAGGGTAAACCCGGCCATGCACGCCGTTCCTCCGCCAGCGCCCTTTCCCTGGATCGACATCGTCGTCATCCTGCTGCTCATAGTCGTGAACGCCCTGTTCGCGATGTCGGAGCTGGCGATCGTCTCCTCGCGCCGGGCGCGGCTTCGGGCGATGGCCAAGCAGGGCCGGCGCGGCGCCCAGACGGCGCTGGACCTCGCGGCCGATCCGGGGCGGTTCCTGTCGACCGTTCAGACCGGCATCACCCTGATCGCCATCGTCTCGGGCGCCTATTCAGGGGCCAGCCTTGGCGGCCCGGTCGCCGAGCGGCTGGCCTGGCTCGGCCTCGACGCGGAGACCACGCGCACCGTCGGCTTCGGCATCGTGATCATCCTCACCACCTATGTCTCGCTGGTGATCGGCGAGCTGGTGCCCAAGCAGTTCGCGCTCCGATCGCCCGAGCCGATCGCCGCGATCGCCGCGGTGCCGATGCTGTGGCTTTCACGCGCCACGGCCCCCTTCGTGTGGCTGCTCGACCGGACGAGTGCGCTCATCTTTCGACTGCTCGGGCTCGCGCGCGAATCGGCGGACCAGGTCACCGCCGAGGATCTCCACATGGTCGTCGCCGAGGCGACCAGCGCAGGCGTGCTGGAAGAGAGCGAGCGGGCGATCATCTCCGGCGTCGTGCGGCTCGCCGACCGGCCGGCGCGCGAGGTGATGACGCCGCGCACGGAGGTGGACTGGATCGACGTCGACGCGGATCGCGAGGCGTTGCGCGCAGCGCTGCTTGCGATGCCGCACAGCCGCCTCCCGGTCGCCGAGGGATCGGTGGACCGGCTGATCGGGGTCGTCCAGGCACGCGACATCGCCGCGGCTCTGCTCGACGGCGCTCCGCTTGACCTGCGGGCGATGGCGCGCGCGGTGCCGATCGTTCCCGATCAGACCGACGCGATGGATGCGCTCACCGCGCTTCGCGACGCCGAGGTGCCGATCGCCTTCGTCCACGACGAATATGGCCATTTCGAAGGCATCATCACCCCGACCGATCTGCTCACGGCGCTGGCCGGCGCCTTCGTCTCCGACCAGGATGTCGACACCGATCCGCCCTTCGTCGAGCGCGACGACGGCAGTTGGTGGGTCGCCGGCGCGGCGCCCGCGGACCAGCTCGCCGACCGGCTGTGCATCCGCCTGCCCGACGATCGCGACTATGCGACCGCGGCCGGCTTCGCGTTGTCGGTGCTGAAGCACCTGCCGGAGGTCGGCGAGCGATTCAGCTATGACGGGTGGCGGTTCGAGGTCGTCGACATGGACGGGCGCAAGATCGACAAGCTGCTGGCGAGCGAGGCGCCGCGGGCGCGGCGCGCCGCGCGCTGACGGGCAACGATTATCACAACCATTTCGCGCAGGCCGATCTCCAGGATGCGCCCGGCGTCGCGCGATGCTCCCCGGCGATGAGCGCCTCGCCGATGTCGAGGCGGTAGCGCATATCGGGAATGTCGATGCGGCGCACGCGGCGATAGGCTTCGTCGCGCGCCTGTTCGATCGTCGGTGCGGTTCCGGTCACGACCATCGTCCAGCCATAAAGGCCGCTGGTCACCAGCCGGCCGCCGGCACTCCCGATCTCTCCGAAATGGATGTGCCTGCGGTCTTCGGGCGTCAGATCGTCCGGCAGGAAGACGGGGAGCCCGACGGGGGCGTCAATCTCCTTGCGGGAGTAAGGGAAAGGCGGCGTGGTCAGCACGACGCCGACGGAAAAGCCGGGATGCGTCCTGAAATCCGCGGCGCGCGCCTTCGTCATCATCGCCAGCAGCTCGGCCCATTTCGTCGCCTGCAGCGGGTCGAGAACGGCATAGCCCGGATAGCCGAAGCGGCAGGTGAACTCGAGCGGCCAGATCCCCGCCTCGTTCACGATCGTGTTGAGGTTCACATAGCCGACATGGCCATGATCGCGAAGCAACGGCCCGACCCGGGCCAGCGACCGCTCGAAGAAGCGGTCGCTGCGATCGAAGGTTGCGACCGTGCCCATCTCCCCGGTCAGCTCGCCGAGATTTCCGGTGAAGAAGCGCTTGTGCTCCCAGTCGAGGCAGGCGGGCCTCAGGAAATCGCGGCCGTCGAAATAGGCGCCGACCCCCATTTCCAGGCCGTCGATCCGGTCCATCAGGATGAAGCGGGTCCCCTCCCCGATCCCGGGCGCGCGCGCCGCGAGGATCGCGCGGATGTCCGCTCCGTCCGGCCAAGTGCCGACATGGTTGTCGCTCGATGCGAAGCCGGGTCCGCTGAACTTCAGGACATAGCGGCCTGGGCGGGCGGCGATGAAAGCGTCCGCATGCGCCACGCTTGAGAATTCCCAGGTGCCGGCAACGGCAAGCCCCAGGTCCGCGAGAAGCTGCTGCGCGAAGGCCCGGTCGTTTTCGAGCCGGTCGCCGAAGGCGCTGCCGCCCACCACGTTGAAGCCCTCGGCGCGAAGCGAATCCTGAAGGGCCCCGAGGCCGTCGGACACCGCCTCGAACAGGATGATGCCGTCGGGCCCGGCGGCACGGATCCAGTCGAGCTCGCGCCGCCAGTCCGGGCTGTGGGCGACCAGCCCGGCGAGGGTGCCGCGCGCCTTCTCCTCGGCGATCGCGACGCGCACCTCGTGCCCCGCCGCCTGCAGGCGCAGGTAGAGCGCGGCCAGATCGCAGGTCTCCGTGACGCCCAGAAATCGCATGGCCGCTCCGACTCGATCCGCCGATAACATTCGAAGGCGGAAGATGGGCGCATCGATCCGACGGGGATCGTCGTGGGACGATGATGGAACGACGACGCCGCGGCGACGGTTGAGTGGGCAAGCCCAGCAGAAATGGACCGATCCCGATGGCGAGTTTGCCCGATTTCGACGCCCAGCCGCGTTCCCTTTTCCTCAATGATGATGTCCAGCAGCGCCTTGCGCGGTGGAACCACCGCCGGCTTGCGCCTGCCTTTCCGGGCCCCGACTGGGAACGGGCCCTGGCAAACGATCATGCGATGCTTCAGCTCGAGGGCGCGTTCATCGAAGCGCTGCGCGGCCCCGTGCGCGAGCGCGCCTCGGCCGCCCCGCGCGATCCCGCCAATTTCGTCCGCTGGTTCGAAGCGCTGAAGGAGGAGGGACCGGGCCAGGGCGACCCCCTGTTTCCCTGGCTCGCCGAGGAAGCGAGCCTCGACGACATGCGCTGGTTCCTGACCCAGGAGGCCGCCGGCGAGGCCGGCTTCGACGATCTCGTCGCCTACACCCAGGTCAAGCTGCCGGACCGCGCCAAGCTGGAGCTTGCCCGCAATTACTGGGACGAGATGGGCCGCGGCACCGCCAAGGGCATGCATGGGCCGATGCTGAACAAGCTGGTCGCGGCGCTCGAGCTGCGGCCGACGATCGAGACCACCGTGTGGGAGAGCCTTGCGCTCGCCAATGCGATGACGGCGATGGCGACCTCGCGTCGCTATGCCTGGCATGCGCTCGGCGCGCTCGGCGTGATCGAGCTGACCGCACCCGGCCGCTCCGCGCATACGGCCGCCGGACTGCGACGATTGGGGGTGAGCGGCAAGGCGCGACATTATTTCGATCTGCACGCCGTGCTCGACATCAAGCACAGCGATGCGTGGAATCGCGAGGCGATCGCTCCACTGGTGGCCGAAGATCCGCGCCGCGCGGTCGCGATCGCCGAAGGCGCTCTGATCCGCCTCGAGGCGGGCCGGCGATGCTTCGAGCGTTATCGCGGCTGGCTCTGGTGAGTGCCGAGGAGGCCCTGCTCGGGCTGCTCCGCCATCTCGAGTCGCAGCGATATGATTTCGTCGCGACGACACCCGCGACCCATGAGCGGGTCCTCGCCCGCGACGAGACGGACGGGGCCGACAGGCTGCGCGCCTTTTTCGGGTGGAACCGCGCTTTCCGGCCGGAGCAGCTGCCCGTACCCGTGCTGACCCTGCTGCGGGCCGCGCGGTCCCTCGCCGCCGAGGGCGATCGCGTGCGCAGCGGGGTGCGCGTCGCCCGGCTTGGAGATCGCCTCTTCCTTCACTCGGCCTTTCCGACCGACAGCCCCGACGCCGTCTTCTTTGGTCCCGACACCCATCGCTTCGTGCGATTCGCCGGCCAGGTGCTGGCGGCCGATCCGCGCCCTGTCTCCCACCTCGTCGATCTGGGCGCGGGCAGCGGCGCGGGCGCGATCGCGCTGGCGGGCCACGTCCCGGGCGCGCGGCTGACGCTGGTCGATCGCAATCCGGAGGCGCTGCGTTTGGCCGGGATCAACGCGCGCGCCGCCGGGCTCGCGGTGAACCTCGTCGAGGCCGGATCTCTGTCGGCCGTGGATGGCGAGATCGACCTGGTGATCGCCAATCCGCCCTTCATGGCGGACGCGGCCGGGCGCGCCTATCGCGACGGCGGTGGCCGGCATGGCGCGGATCTGTCACTCGCCTGGGCAGGGGAGGCGGCCCGGCGCCTCAAGCCTGGCGGGCGGTTGATCCTTTATACCGGCGCCGCGATCGTCGGCGGCGAGGACCGGATGGAGCCGGCGCTTTGCGCCCTGCTCGCCGGCCTCGGCTGCACCTGCAGCTACGAGGTGATCGACGTCGACATATTCGGAGAGGAGCTCGATCGCCCCGCCTATCGCAACGTCGATCGGATTGCCGCGGTCGGGCTGGTTGCCGAAAAGACCGGGGCGCGGACCTCCTAGCCGGCCTTCGCGAGCGCGTCCTCCAGCCTGGCCCGAAGCGCCGGATCGTCCGGCGGCGTATCCGGCGCGAACCGGGCGACGACCGCGCCGTCGCGCCCGATCACGAACTTCTCGAAATTCCAGAGTACCTCCGGCTCGGGATGGATCGGGATGCCCTTGCTCGCGAGCCGATCGCGCATCGCCGAGCCATTGGGGCTTTTCGAGACGGGCTGCGCGGCGGTCAGCGCCGCGTAGAGCGGGTGGCGCTCCGTGCCGGCCACGCTGATCTTCGCGAACATCGGAAAGGAGACATCATAGGTGGTGCGGCAGAACTCGGCGATTTCCGCCTCGGTCCCCGGCTCCTGCTGGAGGAAATCGTTGGCCGGGAAGCCGAGCACGACGAGGCCGCGGTCGCGATAGTCGCGATAGAGTGCCTCGAGCCCCTCATATTGCGGCGTGAGCCCGCATTTGGAGGCGACGTTGACGACGAGAAGGACCGAGCCGGCATAATCGCCGAGACTGGCCTCGCGGCCGTCGATGGTCCTCAGCGGGATGTTCTGGATGCTCGTCACGGCGCGCTCCTAATAGGTGATGCCCTTGGCGGCCAGCCGCTCGTGAAGCCGCGGGTCCACCGCGTCCTCATGCGCCTTGCGCACCTGGACGAGGGAGGCGAGCGGCGCCTCGATATAGTGGATCGCCTTCCACCCGTCCGCCTTGCGGCGCAGGACCATGCTGATCCTCACCGGCCCGCCGAAGGGCTTGGGATAGAGCCGGTTGCCGGGCAGGTAGGTGCTCCAGTTGCAGTGGAAGAAGGCGATGGCGACATCGGTGCCCGCCTGCACGGCGTGGAGATCGCGCCAGGTCAGCAGCCGCTCCGCCTTGGTCCGGTCGACACCCCAATAGGATTCGATCGCGGACCAGCCGATATGCGGCTCGCATTCCTCGGCGAGGTAGAGGACGTCTGCTTCGTCGGTGTCCCACAATGCGCGCATCCGCGCCTGATCATAGACGTTCCAGGCGTCGAAATAGGCGTCGAGGAATTCGGTCAGTTCACGATGCAGTTCGGTGGTCATCCATTCATCCCCAGTTTGCGCAGGTTGAGCGGCCGGCGCGGAATGCTGACCGCCTTCTGGCGCGTGTAGAAAGCTTCGGCGGCGCGGCCGCCCTCGGCGCCGACACCGGATTCGCGATAGCCGCCGAAAGGCGCGCGCAGATCGCGGATCATCGGCGTGTTGCACCAGATCGTGCCGGCGCTGATGCGTTCCTGCGCCGCCATGATCCGCGCAATGTCGCGCGACCAGGCATAGCCGACCAGGCCGAAGCGCGAGTCATTCGCGGCGGCATAGGCGTCCTCGTCGCTGTCGAACGGCATGACCGTCGCAAACGGACCGAAAATCTCCTCCTGGCAGAGCCTTTGCGCGTTCGAATCGACCTCGACGATGGTCGGCTGAAAATAGAAACCGCGATCGAATCCGTGCGCACGGCCGCCGCCGGCAAGGATTCGGGCGCTCTTGTCGCCCGGCGCGGGCACGAAGCCCATGACGTGGTCATAATGACGGCGCGTCGCGAGCGGACCGATCTCGGTCGCGGGATCGCGCGGATCGCCGACGCGGACCTTCTTCGCGCGATCGACGAAGGCCTCGATGAAGCGGTCGTAGATGCCGCGCTGGACCAGCACCCGCGATCCGGCGAGGCATTGCTGCCCGTTGTTCGAGAAGATGCCGATCAGGGCGCCGTCCAGCGCGGCTTCGAAATCGGCATCGTCGAAGATGATATTGGCGGATTTGCCGCCAAGCTCCATCACCGCCGGCTTCAGGGCGGCGCCTGCGGCGGTCATGATGATCTTGCCGGTGCGGGTGCCGCCAGTGAAGGAGACGCAGTCGATCCCCGCGTGCCGTACCAGGGCGTCGCCGGTGGTCGCGCCGCCGCCGTTGACGAGGTTGACGACTCCCGGCGGCAGGCCTGCGCCCTGGATCACTTCGACGAGGCGGGTGAGGCCGAGCGGGTCCTGCTCGGCCGGTTTCAGCACGCAGCTGTTGCCGAAGGCGATCGCCGAGGCGACCTTCATCGATCCGAGCGCGAGCGGCGAGTTCCATGGCGCGATCAGCGCCGCGACGCCGACCGGCTCACGGCGCACATATGTGAGATAATTGGGCTCCTGTTCGTAGAGCTCGGCCGTCGCCTGCCCGATATAATCGGCGAAGAAGCGGAAATTGCCGGCGGCGCGGACGATCTGGCCGTTGCGGATCTGCGCGTAGGGAATGCCGGTATTGGCGCATTCGATGTCGGCGATCTCGTCGGCGTGGGCGTCGATCGCGTCGGCGCATCGGCGGAGCACCGCCTGCCGCTGTTCGACGCTGGCGGCGCGCCAGTCCCCGCGCTCGAATGTCGCGCGGGCCGACGCGACGGCGCGGTCGACCAGCGCTGTCTCGGCTTCCGCGAATTCGGCGATCGTCTCTTCGGTCGACGGGTCGACCACGACGATCGGGCCGCCGCTTCCGCTCACATTCTCGCCGTCAATGATCGCGGCCGCCGGGCTGGTCATCTGGATCCTTCCGAACTGAGGGTCTGGGTGAGGCGTGCGCGCCAATCGGAGGAATCGGGCGGCGTCGCACCGATGAGGTCGCACAGCCGGAGCGCAAGGCAGAGGTTGGACGAGATCACCGGCGGCCCGCCCGCTTCCCCGCCAACGAGCGCGAGCGAGGGCATGCCGGTCCCGCTCAGCAGGACCGCGTCGACCTCAGCGCGGCGCAGCGCGTCGACCGCGGGGCGCGCATCGGCGCTGCCAAGCGCATAGATACTGCGGGTGTCGCCGCTGCCGGTCTCGATCGCCCGCGACTCGACGATGTCGAACCCCGCATTGCGCCAGAACGCGACTGCGGCTTCCGAAAGCGCCGGCGGATATGGCGAGGCGAGCGCGATCCTCTGCGCGCCGAGGCGGCGGAGCTGCCAGCAGATCGCGGCAGTCGCGGTGACGACGGGGTAGCCGAAGCGCTGCTCCGCGCCGACGACGATCCGCGTGACCCGCTCGGGGTTCAGCAGGTAGGATGATCCGGTGCAGGCGAAGCCGAAGGCCTGCGGGCGCAGGCTGTCATATTGGGCGAGCGTATCTTCGAGGCGCTCCAGATAGAGGCTCAGGCGTTCCAGCGGGTCCGGCGAGGACGCGGTGAGCCTGGCGACCGCCATCGCGACCGACGGCGGCATCAGGATGCGCATTTCCGCCTCGACGGTCGGATTGGCCTGCGGCGCGCCGATGCCGACGAAGCCGGCGCGGCCATAATCCCGGCGAGCGCTCATGCGATCGCGGCCGCGCGCTGGAGACCGGCGATCATCGACGTGCGCAACAGGTGCGCGCGCGCCGCCACGGGATCGTCCGCGATCCGCTGCAGCTCGGTGAGCATTGCACGGCGGCGGGCGGGATCGCGCTCCTGCATCCGCGCGCGGTTGCGATCCGCCTGGACCAGGATCTCGGACTCCGCGATCGGCCGCCGCCGCCTTGTATAGCGATCGAGCCGGTCGAGCGGCGCGCCCTCCATCACCTCCTTCACGGTCGCGACCAGCTCGAACGCGTCATGGATGCCGCCATTCATGCCCATCCCGCCGGAGGGCGAATTGACGTGCGCGGCATCGCCGGCGAGCAGCACGCGCCCCGCGCGGTAATCGTCGACGATCCGCATGTGGATCCGGTAGGGCCGGACTTCGTCGACCGAATGGCCGCACTCGCTCGGCGCGATCTCCTGGAGCTTGCGGGCGATGCTTTGCGGGGCCAGCGCGTCCTCGATGGTCTCGTCGCCATCGGGATAGAGGCTGCAACGCCACAGGTTCGGCAGGCGCAGCAGGCTGAACGTTCCGCCCTGCTTCCAGACATAATTGACGTTGGAGAGGCCGGGCAGGTGCGACTCGAACGGGAACCGGGTGGTCGCGAGGATCGTCGTCTCGGGATAGGTCTTGCCTTCGAACGCAAAGCCCAGCGCCTGCCGAACCGCGCTGCGCGACCCGTCCGCACCGATAAGGAAGGCGCCGGACACCGACTCCCGTCCTTCGGCGTTCGCCACGGTGACATGGACGCTGTCGGCGTCCTGGGTCACGTCTTCGATCGCCCAGCCCATCCGCACATCGCCGCCTCCGGCCAGCACGCGATCAAGCAGAAGGCGGCACAGCTTCGATTGTTCGCACTGCAGCCGGTAGGGATGGCCGGTGGCGTCGGCGATGGCGGAGAGATCGAAGACCGCCCGCTCGCCCGACGGGTGCATCCTGACCTGCCATGTCGACCCGACAAGGCCCTGCGCTTTCAACGGCTCGGCGATTTCGAGCGAATCGAGCATGTCGAGCGTCGGCGGATGGAAGGTGGAGGCGCGCAGATCCTCGGGCAGCGTCTCGGCGGCCTCGAACAGGACAAAGGGGATGCCCGCCCGCTGCAGCAGCAGCGCGGCGGTGAGGCCGACCGGCCCTGCGCCCGCAATCACCACCTGCTCGTTGTGCCCCACTCCACACCTTCCCTTGCCATCTGATTTGTATTAGATATAAGACTATTCAGCCGGCGTAAATGCCTTGCCGAAAAGGATGCGGGGCACGCATAATCCCGGTGGCCGCAGCGGCGGGAGAGGAACATGGCTTCGACGAACGTCACCCAGGACCGGCGCAATTCCACCATCCCGGACATCGAGTCGCTCGCCCGCCCGACCCTTGAGGAGCGCGGCCGGCAGCGCTTCGCCAGCGCCCTGCGCCGCTTCGCGATCCAGGACATGCCCGAACGGCTCCGCGACGATTTCGAAACGCGGGTGAAGCCGGCAGCGGAGGCCAAGGGCGCCCGCTTCGATGATGCGCGGGCGATCGACGAGGCGATGGAGCGCCGGGCGTCCTACCGTTTCTACAGCACGCTCCGCTACAACGCGCAGGAGATGTGCTTCCTTTCGGTGCAGGATCCGGTCGAACGCGCGCTGCCCGAGATGATCGCGGTTGCGCGCGACGCGGCGGAGCGCAGCCCGGCCGGCGGCACGCTCCGGCTGAACCCCGATCTTGAAGTCCCGCGCTACGTGACGGCGCTGGACGTCCACCTGACGCCCGGCTGCTTCCATTCCGAATGGGTCGAGGACGATGTCGCGCAGGGCGCGGTGGTCAGCCTTGGCTCACGCGTGTTCACGGCGAGCATGAACCATCGCAGCTGGGGCGGCGTCGCGCGGGTGATCAGCCGCTGGGTGAAGCATGTCCGGCCGGATTTCCGGCCGCTCAGAATCCTTGATCTCGGCACCTCCTCGGGCAAGAACCTGCTTCCCTATGTCGAGGCCTTTCCGGGGGTTGAGGCGCATGGCGTCGATGTCGGCGCGCCGCTGCTGCGCTACGGCCATGCGCTTGCCGAGCATGAGGGCGTGCCGCTGCACTTCAGCCAGCAGAACGCCGAAGCGATGGATTTCCCGGACGCGCATTTCGATCTGATCGTCTCGAGCTTCTTCTTCCACGAGATTCCGACGACGGCGACGCGCAACGTCCTGAAGGAATGCCGGCGCCTGCTGCGGCCGGGCGGAATGATGGTCCACCAGGAACTGCCGGCGACCGGGCTTGTCGATGCCTGGGAGGATTATTTCTGGAACTGGGACACCGAGAACAATAACGAGCCCTTCTACACCGCCTTTCGCGCGAAGGATCCGATCGCCTTGTGCGCCGAGGCCGGGTTCGACGCCGCCCGCAGCTTCGCCCAGATCCTGCCGGACGTGAACGCCTATCCCGATCGTCATGCCGAATTCGGCTGGGACGAGCCGGGCCGGCCGCGGCACGGCAAGGGCGGCTGGTACGTGTTTGGCAGCAGCCTGCCCGAATGAGCCCGGCCGGCGCCGACCAAGATCATTGGCGCAGCGGCGCCTTCCCGGGAGGATCCAAGTGAGTTTGCAGACCAAGAGCGCGGTCTATCGCTGGTACGTCGTCTTCCTTCTCCTGCTCGTCTTCATCCTCTCCTATTTCGATCGCTACATCCTCTCGCTGCTGGTCGATCCGATCAAGGAGGTGATGCACCTCAGCGATTTCCAGATCGGCCTGCTGCTCGGCCCCGCCTTCTCGCTGTTCAATGTCGCGGTGACCTTGCCGCTCGGTTGGTATGCCGATCGATCGAGCCGCAAATGGCTCCTGATTGCCGGCATCGTCATCTGGTGCACGATGACGGTCGCGAGCGGCTTCGTGATGAGCTTCGTGCCGCTGCTCGTCTTCCGCCTCGGCCTCGGTCTCGGCGAGGCGGTGGTGAGCCCCTGTTCGGTCTCGATGATCAGCGACTATTTCAGCCGCGAGGGGCGGGCGAGGGCGATCAGCGTCTACATGGCCGGACCCTATCTCGGCGCCGGCCTCGCCTTCCTGGTTGGCGGCCATCTCGTGGGCTGGCTCCACGAGATCGGGCCGAGGACGCTGTTTGGGCTCGGCCCGTTCCAGCCCTGGCAGGCGGCCTTCCTGCTGGTCGGCGCACCCGGCATTATCTTCGCGCTCCTGATGCTGACCGTTGTCGAGCCGCCGCGCACCGAGAGGATCACCACCTCCGCCGAGGAAGAGGCGCGGGTCAGCGCATTGCGCTACATGATGGCGCGGTGGCGCGGCTTCGGCGCGCTCACCCTGGGCGCCACCTGCAATTTCGCGATGAGTACGCTCACCTTCTGGAACGTGCCCCTGTTCCAGCGCGTCTACCACTGGGACGTGGTTGCGATCGGCACGGTTACCGGCCTGTTCTACTTCACCGCCGGCCCGATCGGGACGGCGCTCGCGCTCTGGGCCAGCAACGCGCTTGGGCGCAAGCATGGTGACGGGGCGATGCGCGTCCTGATCCTCGGCCTGTTCATCACGGTCCCGGCGAGCGCGCTTTACCCGGTGATGCCGACCGCGCAGCTATCGATCATCCTCATGTTCATCGCCTTCATCGGCAAGGCTGCGGCGACGGCGGGCGGGCCGGCGGCGCTCTCGCTGATCACGCCGGGTGAGCTGCGCACACGGACGGTCGCGATCTTCAACACGATCATCACACTGATCGGTCCGCTGCTCGGGCCGCCGCTGATCGGCGCCGCGACCGACTGGACGGGCAACCCCGCCTCGATCGGGATCGTGCTGAGCGGTTTTGTCCTCTTGATCGGCCTGCCGACGCTCATCCTCGTGTGCATCGGCCTCAAACATTATCGAGAGACCGCGGCCGAGCTGGCCGGGCGGCTCGATCGCAAGCCTGCGACGGCGGCGGCCTAGGAGGCCGGCAGCTCCCGACGACGCCGGCGACGATCGCGGCCCACGCGCCGGATCCATCATCATGCGCCCCATCGCCCGAGCCGCTGAACATGCCGCTTGATTTCGCGCGGCTCAGCTGATTTGATATAAAGATAGGACATTTCGTCGGACGAGGACGAGTCATTGGCGGACGGATCGCGCGAGAGTTGGGATGTGGCGATCGTCGGCGCCGGATCGGCCGGGCTTCCCTGCGCCATATTCGCGGCGAGGGCCGGAGCGCGCGTGCTGTTGCTGGATCATGCCGACCAGCCCGGCGGGTCGCTGTGGGTCGCCACGGGGCAGATGAGCGCGGCCGGGACCCGGCTGCAGAAGGCGCGCGGGATCGAGGACACGCCCGACCTCCATTTCGAGGACGTGATGCGGATCAGCCGCGGCACCGCCAATGCCGAGCTCGTGCGCCTTGCGGTCGATCATGCCGCTGCCACCTTCGACTGGCTGATGGACGAGGGTTTCGAGCCGCTGCCCGATCATCCGGTCACCGGCTTTGGCCATGAACCCTATCGTGTCGCCCGCTATTATTGGGGCGAGAAGGGGGCGCTCAGCATCAAGGAGGTGCTTGTCCCGATCGTCGAGCGGCTGGCGTCCGAGGGCAGGATCGACATGCGACTGGGGCATGAGGTCACCGAGCTGGTCCAGGACGAGGGCGGCGCGGTGACCGGCCTTCGGGCGCGCGGACCCGATGGCGCGACACAGGAGTTCGCCGCCGGCGCGGTCGTGCTCGCCTCCGGCGGCTATGCCGGCGATCCGGCGCTGTTCGAACGGCTGAACGGCTATCCCCAATATAACGCCGCGCCCTACCCCTGGTGCCGGGGCGCGGCGCTGAAGCTGGGGGAGGCCGTGGGCGGCTTCGCGCGGGGCGCCGAAAACCTGTTCGTCAATTTCGGGACCCTGTTCGACACCGACGAATTCCCGGCCAAGGCGACCGGGCGGATCGAGCACTTCCCGGAACGGCGCCAGCCCTGGGAAATCTATGTGAACGCTGCCGGCGACCGCTTCGTTCGGGAAGATATCGACAGCGTCGATGCGCGCGAAATGGCGCTGTTTCACCAGCAGGACTATCGCTACTGGATCATCCTCGACAGCCGCATCCTTGCCGAAGCGCCGCCGATCGTCGTCGGATGGACGAAGGAGGAGGTCGCGGACGCCTTCGCGCGCGGCGGCCCGGCCTTCCTCACCTCCGGCACGCTCGCGGATCTCGCCGCCAGGGCGGGCATCGATGCCGCCGGCTTGGAGCGAGCCGTCACCGGCTATAATTACGGCGTCGCGACCGGCGCCGACTTTTTCGGGCGGAGGCACCTGCCGCGGCCGATCGCGGAGCCGCCATTCCATGCGATCCGGATGCAGGCGAGCGCGATCTCCAGCACGGTCGGGCTCGCGGTCGATGGCGAGCTGCGCGTCGTGCGCCGCGACGGCAGCCCGATCCCGAATCTCTACGCGGCGGGCGAGGCGCTCGGGTCGAGCCAGACCATGGGCAAGGCGGCCTGCGGCGGCATGATGGTGACGCCGGCGATGACGTTCGGGCGGCTGCTCGGCGAACGGCTGGCCGCGAAGGGAGGCCGCAAGTGACTCTGCCGATCCTCACCGCCCTGCCGGGCGAGCGCCGCGGCTATGTCGATGGCCCCGACGGCCAGATCCACTATCGCAGCCACGGCGAAGGACCGCCGGTGCTGCTCGTCCATCAGGCGCCCTGGGCGTCGATCCAGTATCGCCACGCGCTGCCCCGGATGGCGGCGGCGGGCTTTCGCGCGATCGCGATCGACCTGCCGGGCCACGGCATGTCGGACCCGCCGGCCCACCCGTCGATCGCGGCCTATGGCGAGAGCCTCGCCGCGCTCCTGCGGGGCCTCGGGCTCGGCGCCGCGGCGGTGATCGGCCATCGCGGCGGCGCTCTGGCGGCGGCGAATCTCGCCGCGTCGCATCCCGAAATGGTTTCGGGGCTGGTGCTCGATAATGCGCCTTATCTGTCCGCTGAGGAGCGCGCCGCCCGAATCGGCCGCTTCCCGGACCGGCAGGATATTGCTCCAGATGGCAGTCATTTGGTGGAGCGATGGGCCTGGGTCCGGCGTGTCGGCGACCCGGACTGGAGCGACGAGACGGTCCATATTTCCGTGCTCACCTATTTCGCGCACGGCCCCTGGAAGGAACATGGCCACGGCGCGATACCGCTGCACGATCCGGCGCCCGACATGGCGGCAGTCGCCGCTCCGACCTTGGTCATCGCGAGCCGCACCGATCCGCTGTTCGGATCCGGCGCACGCCTGCTAAATGTCAGACCTGATTGGGAATATTCGGAACTTCCGGGCGGCCCTGGAATGGTGCTCGATCGCCCGGACGAGTGGTGCGCGGTCGTGATTCCGTTCGTGGACCGGCTGTTCGCGGGCCTGCGGCCGGATGCCGGTTGAGCCGACCCCCGCGCCGATCGAGCATGGACGGACCATGGTCGGCCCCGAGATTGAAAGGTCAATGCAAAAATCGGTGGACAGCCGCATTATTTGATATAGAAATATGACAATTATAACGGCAGGCGCCCGCATCCGGCCAAGGGATCGGGCGCAGTGTGGGCCGCGGCTGAGGGAGCGAAAGGGCAGCAATCATGAATCTCCGGAATTCCAGGATCGCATTGTTCGTCGGCGTCGGACTCTTGTCGTCGACATCGGCTTTCGCCCAGGCTGGGCCGTCGGCGGCCTCGCCGTCCGATCCGGCGCCGCAGGCCGACACGTCGGGGCAGGCGGCCGCTCCGGCCCAGAGCGAGGGGTTCGAGGACATCGTCGTCACGGCGCAGCGCCGGTCCGAGCGGCTCCAGGAAGTCCCGCTCGCGATCAGCGCCTTTACCGATCGTGACATCGAGACCAGGCAGATCAATTCGACGCTCGATCTGGTGAACTATGTTCCCAACCTGATCGGCCACAACAATACCGGCCTTGCGACGGCGAACACCTACGCGCTGCGCGGCCTTGCCAACACCGAGTCGATCTCGACCTTCGATCCGCCCGTCGGCACCTATATCGACGACATCTACATCTCGCGGCAGGCGGCGAACAATTTCCAGCTGTTCGACGTCGAGCGGGTCGAGGTGCTGCGCGGGCCGCAGGGCACGCTGTTCGGGCGCAACACGACCGGCGGCGCGATCAACGTCGTGCTGCGCGCGCCCGGCGAAACGTTCGGCGGTTATGCCGACGCATCCTATGGCCGCTACAACCGCGTCCAGCTCCGCGGCTCGGTCGACGTGCCGCTCGCCGGCGGCCATCTCCTGACCAAGATTTCGGGCTATTATGTCTCCGCCGACGGCTATGTGCATAACGAGGTGACCGGGCAGCGCCTCAACGGCGAGAATAGCTGGGGCGTGCGCGGCGCGGTTCGCGCCCTCCTCACCGATACCGTCCACTGGGATCTCAGCGCGGACTATATCCGGGCCAGGGGCTCCAACCTTCCCAACTTCTACGATCCGACCACCGATCGCCGGGTGAGCTTCACGCCGCTGCGCACCGATACCCCGATCGGGTCGAGCCTGGTCTCGAGCCAGCTCGCCGACAACACGCTCGGCAACGATGCGCGGACCTATATGCTCACCTCGAATCTCGAGGTCGAAGCCGGCGACGCGACGATCAACGTCATCACCGGTTATCTCCACCTCTATCAGGAATATATCACCGAGAGCTTCGCCGGCCTCAATTCGGGGTCGGTCACGTTCGACGGCGTGAACTTCCTCGGCGGCAATCGCGGCACCGCGACGCCGCTGGTGAACGACAGCTGGTCGCGGCAGTTCAGCCAGGAGATCAAGGTCTCCGGCAACGCCTTCAACGGCCTGCTCACCTATGTCGGCGGCATCTATTACATCCACGAGGACAACGAGACCAACTTCGCCAACATCTCCATTCCCCTCGCCGGGCAGCCGGTCGTGAGCGGCGACCGGATCATGTACAACGATACCGAGGCCTATGCCGGCTACTTCCAGGGCGATCTCCACCTCACCCGGCAGCTGACCTTCACCGCCGGCATCCGCTATACCGACGAGAAGAAGACGATCGCCTTCACGCCGAACGACAGCCCGCTGCCGCGCTCGTCCGCGGTCAACCAGCCGTTCGACACCCAGGACCTGATCGACGCCGGCATCCCGACCGAGCTGCGCTCGCGGGTGTGGACGCCGCGCTTCGCTCTGCAATATGCCTTCACGCCGGACATCAACGTCTTCGTTTCGGCGACGCGGGGCTTCAAGTCGGGCGGTTGGAACTCGCGCGCTTATTACGCGACCGGCGCCCAGGCGTTCAGGCCGGAGACGATCTGGTCGTTCGAAGGCGGCCTGCGCTCTGAATTCTTCGGCCACCGCGTCCGCGTCAACCTGACGGGCTTCTACTACAATGATCAGGACACGCAGCTTCCGGGCGGCGGCTTCGATCCGACGACCAACACGATCACCTATCTGACGCGCAATGTCGCCGATCAGCGCAATTACGGGCTGGAGGCGGAAATCTCGGTCAACCCGATCCGGCGCCTCAACATCTTCTGGTCGGCGGGCATTCAGCGGGCGAGCTATCACAACATCAACCAGCTGACGCTCGACCAGCAGGACCGCTGCCTGTCGGGGATCATCGTCAACAATTGTAACGCCGGCATCATCACGCCGACCGGCGACATCGCCAAGCCGACCCGCGCGCCGCACTTCACGTCGACGCTCGGCGCCAATTATTCGTTCGATCTCGGCAACCGTCTGTCGCTCCAGCCCTCGGTCAACTGGAACTATACCAGCGGCACCTGGGTCGCGACGTCGAACGATCCGCGCGGGTTCCAGCCGGCGCACAGCCTGTTCAACGCAGGCCTGACGCTCCGGTCGGGCTCCGGCTGGTCGCTGGGCGTCGAATGCAACAACTGCTTCGACAAGACCTACATCACCTCGTTCCTGATCTACCCCTATCTCAACAATCCGGGCAGCTGGATGGTCAGGGCGCGGTACGAGTTCTAGGATATCATTCGAATGGGCAGGCGCGGGAGGCAGGGGCCTTCCGCGCCGCGCTGAAGAGGTGTCATGGCGGATGCAGGCAAAGGCGGCGTGAAGCTGCCGCGGGTGAGCAAGGGCAAGCGCCCGCGCTTCTTCGACGATCCCGCCATCGACCAGATGATGACCTTCATGCTCGAATTGATGAGCGAGGTCACGGCGCTGCGCGAGCGGACCGACACGATCGAACGGCTGCTCGACGAGAGGGGTTTTGTGGCGCGCGCCGATATTGAAGCCTATCGGCCCGACGCGGCCGGCGAGGCGGAACGATCGGCCTGGGCACAGGCGTTCATCCAGCGGGTCATGCGGTTCCACGAACCAGGCGCGTCGTGACCAGCTATCCATCCCTGTTCTCGCCGGTTCGCGTCGGCACCCACACCCTTCCCAACCGCATCGTCCATGCTTCGACCTCGACCCATTATGCGGTGGGCGGCCGCGTTACCGACCGGCTGATCGATTATTACGTGAATCGCGCGCGCGGCGGCGCGGCGATGCTGGTCAGCGAGCCGATGGCGATGCTGAGCTGGCAGGCGCAGCCGACCCGGCCGCATGTCCTCTCGGGCGTCAATGCCGACCTGCTGCCGCGCTGGGCCGAGGCGGTGGCGAGGGCCGGCGGCCTGATGCTCGGCCAGATCCAGGACAATGGCCGCGGCTTTCGCGCCGGGCACCGCAACCTGGAGGCGCGCGGCGCTTCCGCCCTGCCCGACGATCTCAGCTGGACGGTGCCGCAAGTCCTGGAAACCGGCGAGGTCCATCGAATGATCGACGAGTTCGCGACCTCCGCCGCGACGCTCGCAGGGGCAGGCTTCGCCGGCGTCGAGATTTCCGCGGGGCACGGTCACCTCTTTCACCAGTTCCTCGCCGCCCGATCGAATCGCCGCGAGGATGAGTTCGGCGGCGACCTCGAAGGCCGGGCGCGGCTGTTGCTGCTCCTGATTCGCGCGATCCGCGAACGCTGCGGCGCGGATTTCCTGATCGGCGTCAAGTTGCCCGCCGAGGACGGAATGGAAGGCGGGATCGATCTCGACCAGGCCGAGCGCATCACCGCGCTGATCCATGCCGCCGGCGACATGGACTATCTCACCTATTGCTGGGGGAGCCATTCGGACACGCTCTACACGCACCTTCCCGACAATCATGGGCCGCGCATGCCCTATGTCGAGACGATCCACCGGCTCGGCCGCGCGGCGGCGCCCGGAATCCCGCTCGGCGCGCTCGGCCTGATCACCGATCCGAACGAGGGCGAGCGGATCGTTCGCGACGGTCTCGGCGACCTCGTGATGCTCGCGCGGCCTCTCGTCACCGATCCGGCCTGGGGGGCGAAGGCGCGCGCGGGGCGCGAGGCCGAAATCCGCTACTGCGTCTCGTGCAACACCTGCTGGCACATGATCACGTCGGGACGTGGTCTCCTGTGCGACAACAATCCGCGTGTCGGCGCAGCGGACGAGGCGGACTGGCGCCCCGCGCCGGCGCCGGAACGAAGGCGGATCGCGGTCGTCGGCGCGGGGCCGGCCGGGTTGGAAGCGGCCTGGGTCGCCGCGGCGCGCGGGCACGACGTCCATGTCTTCGGCGCGTCGGACGCGCCCGGCGGGAGCACGCGGCTCCACGCCCTGCTTCCCGGCGGCGAGGGACTGAGCAGCGTCTATGATTACCAGACGCTTGCCGCCGGTCGCCATGGCGTGAAGCTCCGCCTGGGCGAAAGCGCGGACCTCGACAGCCTGCTGTCGCTGGCGCCGGACGCGGTGGTGCTTGCGACCGGCGCGACGCCGAGCTGGCCGGCCTGCTTCCCGCGTGAATGGCTGGACGAGGGGCTCGTCCCCGATCTGCGCGCCGCGGTGCGGCTGTTCGACGCGCATCGCGCACGCAACCCGGGGACCGCGGTGATCTATGACGAGGATCATGGCGCCTTCACCTATGATGCGGCGGAAATGCTGCTCGACCGGTTCGAGCGCGTGGCGATCCTGACGCCGCGCGAACGGCTGGCGAGCGACGAATCACTGGTCGTCCGGCAGGGCGTCTATCGACGGCTCTATGAACGGGGCGCGCTCATCCTCACCTCGGTCCGGCCGCTGCCGGACTCGCGGCTTGAGGACGGGCAGGTCGCTTATGCGAACGTCTATAGCGGGGCGACCGGCCGGATCGACGATGTCGCCTTCCTCACCTACGCGACGGCCCGCGTGCCGAACGACGCGCTTGCCGCGCCGCTGCGCGCCGCCGGGATCGAGGTGAGGGTGGTCGGGGATTGCCGGGCCCCGCGCGCGCTGCTCAGCGCCACGATGGAAGGCCACCGGGCGGGCAACGAGCTTTGACAGGAGAAACGCGCATGTATCCCGATCTCGAAGGCAAGGTGGCGATCGTCACCGGTGCCGGTCGCCGCAAGGGCCTTGGCGAGGCGATCGCGCGCAAGCTCGCCGCGGACGGCGTCCGGCTGCTGATCCATGATCTTGGACGCACGCAGGGCGCTCTCGCGCCGGAGCACGGGATCGGGGCGGTGGACGAGCTGGAAGCGGTCGCCGAGGATCTGCGCGCGATCCATCCAGACATCGCCACCTTCGCCGCGGACATGCGGGTCGAGGAGGAGGTGAAGGCGCTTGTCGCTCATGCGGTCGAGCGCTTCGGGCGGCTCGACATCCTCATCAACAATGCCGGCGTCGGCTATCTCTTCGGGCCGCTCGTCGATGCGACGCAGGAGATGTGGGACACCGTTCTCAACGTGAACCTGCGCGGCGCCTTCTTCGCGACCAAATATGCGGTGCGCCAGATGCTGACCCAGCCGGTCCAGGAAGGCTGGGGCCGGGGCCGCATCGTCTCGATCGGGAGCCGCGGCTCGAAATCGGGCTCCGCGCTGACCTCGTCCTACATCGCCTCCAAGCACGGCCTTGTCGGCCTCACCCGCTCGGCCGCGATCGAGCTCGGGCCGGAGCAGATCACGGTCAACGCCGTCTGCCCCAATCACGTCACGACCGGGCTCGGCGCGTGGCAGAACGAATATATGGCCAAGGCGCGCGGTCAGAGCGTCGAGGAGTATCTGGCGGCGATGCGGTCACGCATCCCCCTGGGCCGGACGGGCACGCCGGACGACACGGCCAGTGCCTGCGCCTTCCTCTGCTCGGGCCAGGCGCAATTCATCACCGGCGAGGCGATGAACGTCTCGGGCGGCGAGGAAATGCATTGAGGCCACAATCACGTGGTCTCGGCGAGCGCCGCCAGACCGGCCTCGCCGATCCGCTCGTCCTGGTCGGGCGTGCCGCCGGAAATGCCGATCGCACCGACGCACTGGCCATCGACGACGATCGGCAGCCCGCCGGCCATCGGGAGATAGTCGGTCAGCCGCAGCAGCGCGGGCTCCGCCGCGATCCGGTCGGCCAGGCGGCGGCTCGGTGCGCGGATCAAGGCAGCGGTGCGCGCTTTCTGTTCCGCGACCTTCGGGGTCATCAATCCGGCGCCATCGAGGCGCAGCAGCGCGAGCGGGTGGCCGCTATCGTCGGTCACGGCGATCGACATGGCGAGACCATCGGATCGGGCCGCGGCGGCGGCGGCATCGAGAATGGAACGGGCTTCGGCCTCGCCCAGCACGGCTTTGTGTCTCATCGGAAATCCTTTGCGATCGGCGGATGGAAACGGTGAAAAAAAGGAGCGCGCCGGCGGTTCTTTGATATAGCCGCGCGAGCCGAGAGGGGAGAAACAGGGTGCTCGTCGAAAAAGGCGAATCGGCGGTTGCGATCGACCGCATGCAGGCGGTGCCGCTTTATCATCAGATCTTCCTGCAGCTGCGCGAGGAGATCACGAGCGGCGAGCGGACCTATGGCTCGCGTATGCCGACCGAGCAGGAATTGTCGGCCCAGTTCGGTGTGTCGCGGATCACCGCGCGCCGGGCGCTCGATGAGCTCGCCGAGCATCATCTCGTGGAGCGCAAGCGCCGCGTGGGCACGCATGTCATCTTCCGCTCGCCGGTGAAGCCGTTGCAGGGCAACATCGCCCAGGCGCTCGAATCGCTGCTCAATTTCGGTCGCGCGACGCAGGTCAAGCTGCTCGAGGTCGATCGCGTGCCGGCGCGTGCGCCGATCGACGAGGCGCTCGGCCTCGCGGAGGGCACGACCGTGCTCCGCGTGGTCCGCGACCGTTGGCTGGACGGCCAGCCGCTGGCCCATTTCGTCAGCTACACCCCGATGGACATCGGCGCACGAATGACCCGCGCCAAGCTCAAGTCGACGCCGATGCTGACGCTCATCGCCGAGGCCGGGGTCACCATCGGTTCGGCGACGCAGACCATCTCCGCGACGCTCGCCGACGCCGCTTTGTCGTCGAGCCTGCACGTCGACATCGGATCGCCGGTGCTCCGCGTCAGCCGCACGGTGCTCGACACCAGGGGGCGGCCCGTCCAGCACATTCTCGGCCAGTTCAGGCCGGACCGCTACCAGATCAGGCTCGATCTCAATTCCTCCTCCAACATCGGTCCGGAGCTCATCTGACCGCCCGCGTCATTTTGATATAGAAATATAACAAATCGTTTGCTACGTCCAGCCATCGGCCTGAAAGGAACGCTGTTGGGCGACTGGACCACCTCCACCGATCCGCTGCTGCTCAGGATCGCCGCGACGACCGTCGCGACCCCGGATCTCGACGCGAGCGAAGCCGATTATGCGCGGTGGCTCGGCTACCGGACGATCGAGCGCGGCACCGTCGACGCGGCGCTTGCCGAAAGCTGGGGCACGCCGGCGGCGGCGGGCGAGCGGACCTGCGTCCTGGTGCCGGCCGGGGAGGACGATGTGTTCATGCGGCTGGTCGAGGCCCCTGCGGTGCCCGGATACCGGCCGCTGACGACCTTCGGCTGGAACGCCTTCGAGATCATCGTCGATGATGTCCACACGCTCGCGGCGCAGCTCGCGGAGTCGGGCTTTCGCCATCTCGGCGGCCCGCGCGCGCTGCAGTTCATGCCGTCGATCGTGGCCATGCAGGTGGCTGGGCGCGCCGGTGAATGCCTCTATTTCACGATGGAAAGCGGCGATCGCGCGACGTCGATCCTTCCGCCGCCGAGCGGCTTTGTCGGCCGCACCTTCATCGTCGTCGCCGCGGGCGAGGATTTTCCGACGATGCTACGCTGGTATGTGGACCGCTTCGCGCTTCGCGAGCGCCCGGTTCGGCAGAGCAGGGTGGAGATCATCCAGCAGGCGCAGGGGCTGGGTCCGGACGAGACGATCGAGCTCAGCGCCATCGGAATGCGCGAGCGCGGCAACCTGATCGAGCTGGACGGCTACCCGACAGGCCCGAACAGGATCGCCGCGCCGCGCCCGCGCGCGCCGGGGCACCTGCCCCCCGGCAATGCAATGGTGAGCATCGAGATCGCCGATCTCGAACCGCATGCGGCGCTGGCGCTGACGCCGCCCTCGCGCCGCGCCGGCGCCCCCTATAACGGCCGTCGCGCCTTCACCCTGCGCGGCCCGGCAGGTGAGCTGATCGAGTTGATCGAGACGGAATAATTGTATTATAACTAGGACATAAAAACAGCGGCACAGGAGGCCTGGACATGAAGGTTCGCGATCTTGATCACGCGGTGTTGCCCCGCGCCACCGCCGAAGAGCGCAGCCGTCAGGGCGCCGTAGTCGCGCTGCGGCGCCTGCTCAATCGCCATGTCCGGCCGCGCAATGTCGAGGTGTTCGACAGCGAGGCGGCGCCGGCCTTCCGCGAATTGCACGGCCGCGCCCCGCAATCCCCCGCGGAGGTCCAGCAGGCCTTCCTGCTCTCGCCGAGCTATCGCCTGTGGAGCGCGACCAACCGCGCGGCCCAGGAAATGATCTGGGTTTCGGTCGGCGAGCCGGTCTATCGCGATCTCGATCGCATGACCGAGGCGACGCGCGAACTGGTCGAGGCGCCTGAAAAGCTCGGAAGCCTCAATCTCGATGCCGCCTACGATCCGTCGCCGGAGGTGGCGGGGGTCGACATCCATCTCCAGCCGGGCGGCTATGCCTTCGATCGCGGCGGCTATGACGTGGCTGCCGGCGCGCTCTACGAATGCGGCGGCAATGTCTTCTCCTTCGGGCAGGGAATCGGCCGCGGCGACAGCAAGGCGGGCGTCGTCGTGCGGTTGCTCGACGAGGCGTTCGGCGGCTTCCGGCCGAAGAAGATCCTCGACATCGGCTGCTCGGCGGGGGCTGCGTCGGCCGCTTATGCGGACCATTTCCCCGATGCCGAGGTTCACGCGATCGACATCGGCAGCGCGATGCTGCGCTATGCCCATGCCCGCGCGGAATCGCTCGGCGTCGCCGTGCATTTCCACCAGATGGACGCCGCCGCCATGGCGTTCGACGACGAAAGCTTCGATCTCGTCGTGTCGCACAATCTCATGCATGAGATCGGGGAGGAGAAGCGCCGGGCGATGATCCGCGAATCACGCCGCGTCGCGAAGCCCGGGGGCGTCGTGATCCACCAGGACGTCGCCATCCGTAACCTGCCGACGATCGTCCACGAGGTCGAGCGCGACTGGGACACGCACTTCAACGGCGAGGTCCACTGGAACACCTATCAGACGGCCGACCTGATCGCGGACATGCGTGCGGCCGGCTTCGGCGAGACGATCGTCGAGCATGATCTCGCGGCGATCCACGGCGCCAATCGCTGGTATGCGATCAGCGGACGCAAGCCCGCCTGATGACCAGCTCCGTCGAAGCGCTCTCGCAGCTTATCGCGACCGCCCGCGGCAACCGGCCGCAAAGCCTCGCCTCGCGCGAGGCGGAGGAGGTGCTGAACGTCACGCTCGCGCTGCTGATCGAGCTCGCGGTCTCCAACGACCGGATCGACCGGCTCGAGCGACTGGTTGCCGAGCTCCGCGGCGAGCCGGTCGAGGCGCTGCGCGACCTGCGTTACGACGGGGAAGTCGCCGAGGAGCGCCAGGCGGCGACCGACGCCCTGCTGATGCGCGCGCTGCGGATCATGCTCGACCCGCGCGGGCAGGACTGACCTTCGTCAGCCCTGCTGCGCCCGCCAGTTGTCGACGAGCTGGCCCGCGGTCGCGAACCAGGCCTCGGGACGGGCCGCGATTCGGCCCAGCAGCGCTTCGAATGCGTCCATGCGATAGGGCAGGCCGGTGATGTAGGGCGTGAGCGTCAGCGGCAGCACGCGCCCGCCATATTGGGTCGATTCCGCCGCCAGCCAGTCGAACGCGTCCTCCACCTGTCGGGCGACGCTGTCCATCGATTGCTGCTGCACCGCGATCAGCTGGCGATCCGAAAGCTCGTGGTTGAACGGCAGGCTGACGATCGTGCCAGCGGACGTCGTCGCGACGTAAGGCAGGTCGTCATTCACCCAGTCGCACATATAGTCGAACCCAGCCTCGACCAGCAGGCGCGGGGTGTTCCAGCTCTGCGAGCGTGCGATCGACTGCCAGCCGCGCGGACGGCTTCCGATCGCGGCGGCGAGCGTGTCGCGCGCCTTCTCGATCAGCGCGCGCTCCTCTTCTTCGGGAAGGCCGGTCGCGATCGTACCGTTCATGTCGGTCGAATGGGCGATGATCTCGTGGCCGCCGGCGCGGATGTCGGCGATGATCGTGGGATAGCGCTCGGCGATCGCCGCATTGACCGCGACGGTGACGCCGACGCCCGCCTTTGCGAAGGCGTCGAGCAGCCGATAGAAGCCGACCCGCGTCCCATATTCGCGCGCTGTATAATGGCGGTAGTCGGGATAGGGCGTCTGCATGTGGCCCGGCGCCCGGAACGGCTTGTCCGACGGCACGATCGGAAACCATTCGAGGTTGACCAGCACGGCGACCGCGACGGCCTTGCCGTCCGGCCAGGCGACCGGCCTGCGCGTCGGCATCGGCGAGGCGGCATAGAGGTCATGGTCCATGCCCAGGCGGCGCCTGGGATATTCCAGATAGGCGGGATCGAGGCTCATGCGTCGGCCTTTGCGTAACGGGAGGCGTCGGCGGCGACGGCGTCATAGCCGTTCGCCAGGAAATGATCGGCGATGTCGCCGGAGCGAGTGATCCAGGCCCGGCCGTCTGCGGCGATGTGGCGGAGCACCTCCTCGAACGGGCCGATCCGGTGCGGCTGGCCGATCAGATAGGAATGGAGGGGAATGCACATGACGGTGCCGTTGCTTTCCCCTTCCGCGGCGAGGCGGTCATATTGGCGGATCAGCGTTTCGGCATATTCGCGCGGGCTCATATTGTAGACGAAGAAGCCGTAATGATCGTTGACCTCGATGCTGTAGGGCATCGACACGAGCCGCCCGCTCTTCACATGGACCGGCGCCGGCTGATCGTCATGATAGAGATCGCAGGTATAGGTCATGCCATATTCGGCGATGAGATCGAGCGTGCGCGGCGTGTGGGTGAGGGCGGGGGCGAGCCAGCCCTTGATCGTCTGCCCGGTCGCCTCGCGGACGGTGCGGATCGAATCCTCGATGATCGCGCGCTCCTGCGCCTCGTCCATGCCGTAGCTGTAGCGGGTGTTATAGATGCCGTGGCTGAAGAACTCCCAGCCGCGGTCATTGGCGTCGGCGACGACTTCGGGATGATGCTGGCACAGCGCGACCGAGAGCGAGACCGAGCCCTTGAAGCCGTGCTTTTCCATCACCTCGGCCATCCGCCAGTGGCCGACCCGGTTGGCATAGTCGCGATGGCCATAGCCGACCACGTCGGGATGCGGCCGCGGCCAGCTCTTGCGCTGCGGATTGGCCGGCGGATCGATCTCGTAAAATTCGAGATTGGGTGACACCCAGACCGCGACCGCCTTGCCGTTCGGCCATTCGATCCGGGCGCGGTCGCGATAGGGCCGGAAATCGTAAAGGCCGGGATCGGCCGCGCCTTCGTTCATTGCCGCGCCTCCAGCCAGTCGATCACCGACTGGACCGGCTCGACATCGGCATATTTGAGCTGGAGATCGGTGAGGTTCGCGAAATGATAGCTTTCATGCTTGTCGGCGCAGGTCTCGATCGGGACGATCGTGCGGTAGCCGTGGCTCAGCGCCTCGACCGCGGTCGCGCGCACGCAGCCGGAGGTCGATCCGCCGGTCACCACCACCGTGTCGACCTTGTGCCAGACGAGATAGCTTGCCAGCGGCGTCTCGAAGAAGGCCGAGGGCATTCGCTTGGTGAAGGTGAGGTCGCCCTCCTGGATGTCGCAACGCGGATCGTAGGCGTGGCGCTCGCTGTCATATTTGATGTTCTGGAGCGAATCGGGCGTGTCGGTCCGCGTGCCCCAGACGCCTGCGTCCGCGGCGTCCTCCTTGTAGGCGACGCGCGACCAGATCACCGGCATCCCCGCAGCGCGCGCGAGGCGCGAGATGATGTTGATATATTCGATCTGCCGCGGGTCGGTCTCATAGGCGGTCTTGAACAGGTCGAGCCGCGTATAGGCCTGCTGAAGGTCGACATTGACGATCGCGAGCTTCTCGCCGAACCCGAACTTGTTGCGGGCCGGATTGGCCATCACCGCCTCGAACAGCTCGCGCGCGGTCTTGTCTTCGCGGATCATCTTGGTGCCGAGAGTCATCAAATGGTCTCCAGTGGGATCGAAGCCGGCTCCGGGACGAATCCAAGCGGCAGGCCGGCATCCGGGGTGAAGCCGTAGAGCGGTTCGCCGGGCAGCGCGTCCGCGAGAATGCGACGCACGCCGAGCAATTCTTCGAGATCGATGCCGGTGCGAAGCCCCATCGCCTGCAGCATGAAGACGAGATCCTCGGTGACGACATTGCCGCTGGCGCCGGGCGCGAAGGGGCAACCTCCGATGCCGCCGAGCGAACTGTCGATCGTCTCGATGTCCATCTCCAGCGCCGCGAGCACGTTGGCGAGGCCGAGGCCGCGCGTATTGTGCAGATGGATGCCGGTCAGCGCGTTGGCGCCGACGACCCCGCGCACTTCCCTGATCATCTCCTTGACGGCGCGGGGATCGGCATAGCCGGTCGTATCCGACAGGCCGACCTCGTCGCAGCCGGCGGCCATCAGCTGCTCGGCGAGTCTCAGGATCTGGCGCAGCGGGATCGCGCCTTCGATCGTGCAGCCGAAAACGGTCGAGAGGCTGCCCTCGAAATGCGGACGCTTCGCCCTTGGCTGCGCCGCGATCAGGGTGGCGATCGCCGCCGCTTCGGCAAGCACCTGGCCATGGCTGCGGCGCAGGTTCGCCATGCTGTGCGATTCGGAGACCGAGAGGGGCAGGGTGATCTTGTCCGCGCCCGCCTCGATCGCCGCCTCGGCGCCGCGCAGGTTGGGCACCAGCACCGCGACCGTCAGGCCGGGAATGGTCTTGGCGAAGGCGACGATTTCGGCGGTGTCGGCCAGCTGCGGCAGCAGCGTCGCGGGGACGAAGCTGCCGACTTCGATCTCGCGAACGCCGGCGGCGGCCTCGGCGGCGATCCACGCCTTTTTCGCCTCCGTCGGCATGACCGCGGAGATGCTCTGGAGACCGTCGCGCGGGCCCACTTCGCTGATCAGAATATCGGTCCGCATCAAACCTCTGCTTGCTTTATTGTCATATATCTATATCAAATCACCGGACGTTGTCGAGACATGGCGGCGCGATAAAGCGGAAAGCCGGGGATGATGGATCCATTGCCACTTGAGGGGCTCAAGGTCGTCGAATTCACGCATATGGTCATGGGCCCGTCGGTCGGGCTCATCCTCGGCGATCTGGGCGCCGACGTGGTGAAGGTCGAGCCGGAGGGTGGGGATCATACCCGCCGGCTTCTCGGCTCGGGCGCCGGTTATTTCCCGATGTTCAACCGCAACAAGCGCAGCATCTGCCTCGATCTCAAGAGCGAGGCCGGCAACGCCGCTGCCCGCCGCCTGGTCGAAGAGGCGGACGTGATGATCGAGAATTTCCGCCCCGGCGCGCTGGCAAAGATCGGGCTGGGGCCGGATGCGTTCGCCGAGAGCAACCCGCGGCTCATCTATTGCAGCGCCAAGGGATTCCTGGCGGGTCCCTATGAGAACCGGACGGCGCTCGACGAGGTCGCGCAGATGATGGGCGGCCTTGCCTATATGACCGGCCCGCCGGGACGCCCGTTGCGCGCGGGGGCATCGGTGATCGACATTGCCGGCGGCATGTTCGGGGTGATCGGCATCCTCGCCGCGATCGAGCGGCGCCACCGCACCGGCCGGGGCGGCCATGTCAAATGCTCGCTGTTCGAGACGACAGCGTTCCTCGTTGGCCAGCATATGGCGCAAAAGGCGGTCACCGGCACGCCGGCCGCGCCGATGCCGGCGCGCGTCTCCGCATGGGCCGTCTATGACGTGTTCGAGACGGCCCGGCCCGATGAGCAATTGTTCGTCGGCGTGGTCAGCGACGGCCAATGGGCTGCGTTCTGCGAGGCGCTCGGCCTCGACGAGTTCGGGAGAGATCCCGCGCTTGCCCTCAACAACGATCGGGTTCTCCAGCGCGACCGCATCATCCCGGTCCTGCGCGAGCTCTTCGCCGGGATGACGCGCGACGAGCTGATCGATCGGCTCAGCGCGATCTCCCTTCCCTTCGCGCCGATCACGCGGCCGGAGGACCTGTTCGAGGACGAGCATCTGCGCGCCGCGAACGGGCTTGTCGAGGTCACGCTCGAGGATGGCACGACCGCGATGCTGCCCGCGCTCCCGATCGAGATCGACGGGCGCAAGGCCGGCGTGCGCCGCGATCTCCCCAAAGCGGGGCAGCATGATGCGGACGTTTTTGGCGGGGCGGGCGCGCATTGAGCCGGACGATCTTCGACAAGATCTGGGACTCCCACCGGATCGCCTCCAACGCCGGTGGTGGCGATCTCATCCTGATCGATCGTATCCTCCTGCACGAGCGGACGGGCGGCGTCGCGCTGAAGAGCCTCGCCGAGCGCGGCCGCAGGGTGCTTGCGCCGGATCAGGCCTTCGCGGTCATGGATCATATCGTCGACACGCGCCCCGGCCGGACCGACCGGACGCTGATGCCCACCGGCACCGATTTCATCCGCGCGACGCGCGAGGGGGCGAGGGCGGCGGGACTCCGGCTGTTCGATCTCGACGATCCCGCGCAGGGAATCGTCCATGTGATGTCGCCCGAACTTGGGCTCGTCCTGCCCGGCGCGACCCTGGTCTGCCCCGACAGCCACACCTGCTCGCAAGGTGCGCTCGGCGCGCTTGCCTGGGGGATCGGATCGACCGAGGCCGAACATGCGCTCGCCACCTCGACGCTGCGGCTGCGGCGGCCGCCGACGATGCGCGTCACTGTGGATGGGGCGCTGGCGCCCGGCGTCACCGCCAAGGATCTCGCGCTCGCCCTCGTCGGCCGGTTCGGTGTGGGCAGCGGCAAGGGCCATGTCGTCGAATATGCCGGATCGGCGGTGCGCGCGCTCGATGTCGAAAGCCGGCTCACCTTGTGCAACATGGCAACCGAATCCGCCGCCTTCACCGCGATCATCGCGCCCGACGAAGCGGTCATCGATTATCTGAAGGGCCGCCGCTTCGCGCCGTCGGGAGAGGCGTGGGACCGGGCGGTCGAAAGCTGGCGCGCGCTCGCCAGCGACGATGACGCCGTGTTCGACCGTGAGCTTGCCTTCGACGCGCGCGAGGTCGCGCCGATGGTCAGCTGGGGAACCAGCCCGCAGCAGGTCGTGCCGATCGACGGCGCCGTCCCGGAGCCGGGGGTCGGGCAGGGATCGGACGAAAATGGCCAGCGCGCGCTCGCCTATATGGGCCTGACCCCAGGCACTCCGCTCGCCGATCTTCCGATCGACGCCGCGTTCATCGGTTCGTGCACCAATAGCCGGATCGGTGATCTGAGGCGCGCGGCGGCCTTGCTCGACGGGCGCAAGGTCGCGGCCGGGATCAAGGCAATCTGCGTGCCCGGTTCGACGCAGGTCAAGCAACAGGCCGAGGCGGAGGGGCTCGACAAGATCTTCCTGTCGGCCGGTTTCGAATGGCGCGAATCGGGTTGCTCGATGTGCTTCTATGCGGGCGGCGAAAGCTTCGCGCCGCAGGCCCGCGTCATCTCGTCCACCAACCGCAATTTCGAGAGCCGGCAGGGGCCCGGCACGCGCACCCATCTGGCCTCGCCCGAAACCGTGGCGGCCTCCGCCATCGCCGGGCGGATCGCCGATCCGCGCAAGGTGGCCTGATGGAACCGTTCACCACGCTCAGCGCGACGGCGCTGCCGCTGATGCGCGACAATATCGATACCGACGCGATCATCCCCTCGCGCGAGATGCGGACCGTTTCCAAGAGGGGGCTCGCCGACGGCCTTTTCGCCGGCTGGCGCTATCGCGAGATCGGCGGACGCGATCCCGATCCCGGCTTCGTTCTCAACGATCCGGCCCGGAAAGGCGCCAGGATCCTGATCGCCGGCGCCAATTTCGGATGCGGATCGAGCCGGGAGCATGCCGTGTGGGCGCTGGCCGAATATGGCATCCGCGCCATTATCGCGCCCTCCTTCGCGCCGATCTTCCAGGCGAATTGCGTCGCCAACGGGCTGGTCCCCGCCATCCTGCCGCACGATCTGGTGCACGCGCTCGCCGCCCATGTCGAACGCCACCCCGCCGCGGTGGTCACAGTCGACCTGCCGGCCCGCGAGGTGAAGATCGATGACGGCGCCCACTGGGCCTTCGAAATCGACCCCGAAGCACGCGCGTCCCTGATCGCCGGCCTCGACCCAATCGACCGGACGCTTCGCGCCGAAGACCAGATCCGCGCCTTCCGGGAAGAGCATCGGCGCCAACAACCCTGGCTCTACGCGCCCGTCGAGGCGGACGCGGGACGCTAGACGAGGGCCGTCCCCGCCAGTGCCGGCGCAAGGGCAGACATTTGCGCGAATTGGCCAAGTGGCGGGCCGCGCCAGATGATGACGAGCACTACGTCTTCGCTGTAGCGCTACCCTTATCGACAAGCATCGCATCAAAGTCGCTAAATACCCCGGCCGTTCGCCAGAGGCCGCGATTGCCGATGACGTAGAGAACCTCTTTCGCGCGGGTTACGGCAACATTCAGCAGATTAAGTTCTCCAAAGCCGCAAGCTGACACCTCCCCCTCTAAGACGCCCCACCGCCCGCCGACCGCACAGCGAGCCCAACGAACGCTCACCGCTGGTGACGATTCGCTCAAGCATATCGACCGCTTCCCGACCCTCTTCAGCGCACCATTTTGAGGCGGCGGCGCACTCCTTTGCTAACGCGGCGACCGACGGTACTGATCGTCACGCCATGCTCGCCAGCGGGCATATTCGGCTGGCCGATTAGGCATGTCGTTCTCGCTCCAAACGGCAGGAAATCGAGCCGATCGAAATTCCCTTATCGTGGACAATGCCCGGCTATCGCAGCGCCGACGCCGGCTGGAAGTCGGACGAGGGTGTCGAGCCGACGGAATGGCCGGCGGCCTCCCATGCTTGCTGACGACGCCATTCGCTCCGCATGGCCCGCCAGCGCGCATATTGCTCCACCTTGGCGGGATCCGGATCCTCATAATCCTGTAGCCAGAAACGGAACCAGTCGATGACGCCCTGCTGCACCGCAATGATCTGCCGGGGATTCTGGCTGTTGTGAGCCCCATGAGCCTCAGCCTGCGGCATCACATAAAGTTCGACTGGACGGTTGAGATAGCGCAGGCGATTAAAATTCTCCCAGTGCGTGAGAACGCCGAAGCGTCCGCTGGACTGGATGATCAAGCGCAGTGGCGTGCGATTGTGTTCGATGTTGAATCCGGGCGCATTGCGAAGCCAGCGCGACAGGCCTTCACCAAACGCCTCGCCACCATTCACCATTTCGGCTCCGGTTCCATAGCCCAGCAGAGTTTGTTGGAAGTAGCTGGGATCCCAATTGTCGGCAGCGACCGCAGCCGCGAAGGGAAAGTCTGAATGGGTTAGGGTATATTCAACATAATAGCCATTACGGCTGAACCCGAGGAGCCCGACTCGCTCGCGGTCGACTAGGCCCGCGGCTACAAGTTGCTCGGCGGCGTCCTCAAAAGCCCGACGGCGCGCATCACCTTCCCGCTCTGTGCCGAACCCCGAATTGCCGGTGAGATTCATATGCAGGACAAACATGCCCTGGTTCGCAAGCAGGCGACCGCCATAGGCGGCAATTGCGGAAGGCCCGGTTCCAATTGCATCGCCATAGAGGGAGAAAACTCCATCCGTGGATTGGCCATAGGCGCTTTGAATCACCAGTGGATAGCGATGTCCGGCAATGAAATTTGGGGGATAGAACAGAGACCCGGTCCATCGAAGGCCGATATCCACCCGGCCCTCCCGCCGCTGTGCCCGACCGAGTGCATAACTGGACACGAGATCGGGATTGGGGTCGAGAACAAGTCGTCTCCCTCCACTTCGCCGGTCGACGGCATAAAGCCTCGGTGGAGTGCGTACGTCCTGTTCAATCGTCAGGACCACCCCAAGCGGCAAAGCGACGCCCGGACCATGTGTGGCGGCCAATCCCCAACCTCGCTCCGTTCTGACGAAGCGGTGTATCTCCGTTGACGTTCCATCCCGCTGCCAAATTTCGACGGAACTTGATGAATCCCAGCGGACCCCGGATACCGTCCGATTGGACGCGATCTGAAAAGGCAAAGGGATCGCGCGGCCCGACTGCACGTCGACGATCGCCGCCCTGCCGCTGCGCGGTCGATCGGCGTCGGAGGTATCGGCGGGTAAAAAGCAGGGTGCACACAAGACGGAACGGCTGTCGGGTGACCAAGCGAGCTTCACTTCGGCCGCAACGACCGGCGCGTTGAGCAGCGGGTGGGCCGCCCCGGTCGCCACGTTGAGTAGATAGAGCTGGTGGACATTACGCGACATCCATTGGTCGGGTCGAGTCCGAGCTCCCTCCACCCAAGACGCGAGATCGGTATCGCGATAGTTGCGCCAACCGGCGGGGACCGAAAACGGCACCGGGTCGAACACGGCGTGCCGACCGTCGGGAGCGAAGGCCACGACATGCCTGACATCCCTGTCTTCGCGTTCTATCCAAGGCACGACAGGGATAGATCGGTCGCGGGCTCGTCGGAGAAACCAGCGCGTGTTCATGCGCCGGTCAATGAGGGGCGGCCCAGACAGATCGCCGATAAGAATGCCGTAGGCGTCCACTGTCGAGGACAGAATCATGCCGTGCGAGTCGCTACGAAGCGCAGACGTGGCCGCTGCGCCATCGTAGGCCGCCGCGTTGTACAGGACATCTCCCTTCGTGCTGACGTCAAAGGCGGCGATCGACGTTGAATGGTCGGTCAGGGTCGTCAGCGCGCCATTGGAGAGTTCGAGCATGACAACTTGCCGAACGCCCCGTCCGTCGCTCCACAGAAAAGCGATCCGGTCATTGCCCAACCAGCGGATCGGATTGGTCTCCGGCCACAGATCGAGCACCGGGCTCAGATAGCTGGCAACACCGCCGCCGAGGCCGGTGGAATATAGGTGGGCGACCAGGACAGGATGTGCGGCCACATCCATGGATGCAAGCGATCCGCGATAGATATCGACCCGCACATCGTTGCGGCTGACTTCGCCGCGCAGGAGACGAAAAACGTAAGTGCGCCCGTCCGGCGAGATCGATACGGCACCGTCGGGATTGGCGGGCGAGATGTCGAGCGGATTGCCGATGAAACGCGCGGTCTCGACAGCGGCCTGCGGGATCAAGGCCCCACGAGGCCCATCGCTGGCGAGAATCGGCGGCGCGCCGTAGCTGTGGCCGCACAAGCAGGCCGCTATCAGGGCAACTCTCAGCGCACGCATCAGAACTGATAGGATAGGCTGATATAACCGAAGCGGCCGCGCATGTCGCTCTGGCTGAAATCATGTCCAACGTTAAAGCCGACCTCGGAGAAGCTCGGGAGCCTGTTGAATAGATTGACGAGCCCGGCCGTGAGCTGCACGCTACGCCCACTGGCTTGAGATGTAAAAATTCGTTCCAAGTCCGCGGAAAATTGGAAGTCGACATAGAATTGGGCAGGAATGATTCGGCCATTGCGCGCCTGCAACCCCGGATCTACATCGTCATAAGCGGACACGAAGCGCGTGGTTGTTCCCAAGCTGATACCGCCGCGGGACCATTGCAGTCCGCCGGTCGCGCGCCACTTTGCGATGGTTCCTTGGCCGCTCGCGACGCCGAGCCGCTCCAGATCGACCACGCCCGGACGTGTGATCGTGTCAAATGCGAACACGCGCGTTGCGGCCAACGATAGGTTGATGTCGCCAAGGCGAGACATCACACCATAATCGAAAGACAGATCCAGGCCCCTCGTCTTCAAGCTGCCATAATTGATCCGGCTGATATCGATACTTCGGATGACTCCTGGCAGACCGGCAGCGATATCCGCCGGGGTGGGATCCGCCCGGATCACCCGATCGGGATAATCGGCTTCAGTGGCCAGCAGAACCGCAACTGGGAAGGCTCCGACACGGTTTTTCATTTCCACCGACCAATAGCTAGCGGAGAGCCGTAGCCGGGGAACGAAACGTGGGGTCCAGACGATGCCAGCGGTCAGGGACTTGCCGGACACCGGGTCGAGATCGGGATTGCCGCCGGCGAAACGTGTGACGCCGCTGGTCAACTGATTGTTCCGACGGGGATCCCGCACGCTCGTGACGAACGTCGTTCTCGGCGCATAGAGTTCGAATAGGGAGGGTGTGCGGAAGCTCGTGCCGTAAGAGCCTCGAAACAGGAGGTCGGGCATCGGCCGCCAAGTGACGCCCACCTCGGGATTAAGGGTGTCGCCGAAGTCGGTATAATGATCGTACCGAATTGCGCCGGTTAGGCCCAGCTCATAAATCCCCGGCACGTTCATTCCGGAGCCAACCAACGGAACATGTGCTTCGGAGAACAGGCCTATGGCTTCTCGGTCGGGCCGGATCGTCAGGGACCGACTGTTCGAGATGCTTTCACGACGCCATTCACCGCCGGCCACGACCTCGACTGCACCGCCAGGCAGGCTGAAGAGGGATCCTCGGACAAACGCCAGAAGTTGGGTTCCGTCCGACGAGTAGTGAACGCGCGCCGGGTTGGCAACGAGTGATGCCAGAAGCGTCGCTTCGCCGCCGGGGCCGCTCTGAAACACGTTAAGGGAACCGGTGATGCCATTGCAGGCGCCGCCGACGCGCGCGGCGGGATTGGTGAGTAGACAGTCAGCCTGAGCGAAGTCCACGCTGTTTGTCGTAACGTTGTAGCCATCTTCATGGGATCGTAGACCGGAAACTTCCCAATCCCAGGAGGACACCCGGCCGCGCAGCCCGAGTACGCCTCGCAGCATATTCGATCGATTGATGGTGTCCGTCGGTCCAACTCCGGCGAAGAGATAGTCGACAAGCACGTCCTCACCGAAGGGATTGTAGATATTGTCCGCCGGAACGGTCTCTTGAAAGAGGGATGAGGGATCGTATAGAGAATCCGTGCGTCGGTTGCCATATAGGCCCTCGGCAAAAAGGGTGACGATCGGAGAAATATCGATCTCACCAAAGGCGAAGATAGATGCCCGCCGGGATGCCGGGATGATGCTTTCGTAGACGCCGGTGCTTTCGAGATTAAGTTGTCCGGCCGTCGCGGAGAAATCGGCCGGCGTAAGGTTGCCCCCGCTGCCGCTCGCCGGAACGGCGGCGAAACTTGACGTCAGGCCCGGCAGGTTCCCGCCAGACAGGGAGTAAACGTTACCAGGGTTGGCCGAGGTGCTGCGCTGGTCTATGCTCCCGAACCGGCGATAGTCCTGATCGGAAAAGAGCGATCTGGATCGTCCCAACAGGGTATCGCGCCGGAAATAGTCGGCGACCAGAGAGAGGCGTAGAGTACCGGTGTCGATCCCGGCGGCCCCCGAGACACGATATTCGTTGGCGCCCCCGTCGGCGCCGCCATAGCGCAAGGTGATTGAAGGCCTATCGATGGACTTCTTGAGGATCACGTTGACGACGCCGCCCACCGCATCCGCGCCATAGACCGCTGAAGCGGAATCAGAAAGAACCTCGATCCGCTCGACCGCCGCGAGCGGGATGGCATTCAGATCGACCGCGTTGAAGAGGGCATCAGCAGCTGAGGGAACGAGACGGCGACCGTTGAGGAGGACGAGCGTGGAATCCAGACCCAAGCCCCTCAACTCAACAAATTGCGCACCGGTCGAACTATAGGTTTCGGCGCGCGCATAAGGTTGCTGGGGTAAATATCGCAACACTTCAGAGACCGTCGCGCTGCCCAGACGGTCGATCTCCGCACGATCAAATGTCGTGACCGGCGACGGGCTGTCATTGCCCATCCTCCGCAATCGGGAGCCAGTTACCACGATGTCAGTTGAGTCCGACACCTGCGGTGCCTCCGCCCTTACCTCCGAAGGGCCTGTCCCCGATCTGTCACCAGCTCGAACGATCGCGATGGCGCCCGAACTGTCCATCCGAGCCGAGAAGCCCGTCCCCGTCAAAACGGCATCGAGCGCCGCTTCCGGTGAAGCAGTGCCCCGATAGCCCGGCGAGCGAGCGCCCCGCACGTCCTCGGCGCGGTAGATGAGCGGGCGTCCCGATTGACGATTGTAGGCGTCGAGCGCGGCGCGGAGGCTTCCGGCCGGAATGTCGAACGCGCGCTCCTGCGCCTGCGCCGGCGTAGCGATCGCCACGATGCACACGCTGGACGCCAATGCCCCCGCCAAGGTTCCGATCTTCATGTTGTCCCCCCTCTTCGTCCGGCCGCTCCCACACGGCTCGTCGGGGATTCAAGACAAGCGAACGACACAAATTTGTAATCCCTAGCTGGAGATTCTGATCGCCTCCGGCGTCTCCTCGACCTTGAGGCCGTAAGCGTCCCGGAGCAGGCGTGCGAAGGCATCCGGATCATTCGCGGGGAACCTGCCGCCGATCCGCATGTCGCCGGCCTCGGCGTCGGTGATGACGATTGGCTTGCGGTTGTAGCGGTTGAACTCTGCCGCGATGTCGGACAGCCGAGCCTGGTCGAAGTTCAGCATGCCCTCGCGCCAGGCGAGGGCATTCGCAACGCGCTCGTCCGAACGCGAGGTGACGAGCGTGGCCGCGCCGCTGGTGCGCGCGATGTCGCCGCCCGTGATGACGGTGGACCTGACGGTGCGTCCACCTTCGACCTCATCGACCTGGACGCGCCCTTCGACGACCGAGACCGCAACGTTGTCGCCATCACGACGCACAGAGAACTTTGTGCCGAGCACCGTCACCCGCCGGTTGCCGGCATATACGACGAACGGAACCGTTTCACTGTGGGCCACCTCGAAATAGGCTTCGCCCTGATCGAGCCAGAACTCGCGGCTTTGCTCGTTGACTGCGGCCCGCACACGGGAGGCCGTGTTGATCACCACCCGGCTCCCATCGCCCAGCGCAATCACCTTGCGGCCTCCGACCGGCGTCTCGAAACTCTGGACCGCCACGGCCGGCGCGGGCGCGGAGAGGGGTTGCCACAGAGTATAGCCGATCGCGACGAGCAGCAGGATTGAGGCGGCGATCGAGGCCGGCACCCACCAGCGCGCCCTGCTATACTGCGCCACCGTCCCTCGGCCTTCATCCGGCCCGGCACCGCGGCCGAGTGCGCCAATCCGGTCAGCTTCCCGCCAGCTATGCTTCAGCCGCCAATAGGCTGCCTTGTTGCCGTCGGATTCGGCCAGCCACGCCTCGAACGTGGCCTGATCGGCCTCGCTCCACTCGCCGTCCTCCTGGGCGATGATCCAGTCTGCCGCGCGGCCGCCGGCCTGGTTCGCGCGGCTCATGGTTCGCGCTCCCCGTTTCGGCGTGCCGCATATCTGCGCCGCACGATCCGGCCGGGGCCGCCCAGCATGAAATCTGCCAGCGCCCTCATCCCCATCGAGAGCTGATGATTGACCGCATCCTTGCCGATGCCCAGCCGGTCGGCCGTCTCCTTGGCGCTCAGTCCCTCAATCTTGCGCAGCTCCACGATCTCCCGCACGCGCGGGGAGAGTTTCGCAAGGCCGGCTTGAGTCCGGCGCAGCATCTCGCGCGCGTCGAGAAGCCGTTCGGCCTCGAACAAATCAACATCGCGGCGCACCGTTTCGAGATCGACCACGAGATCGAACGAGACGATGCGCGCCCGCTTGGCGCGATTGATCAGGTGGTTGCGCGCGATCGTGAACAGGAACGCGCGCGTGTCCATCGGAAGCCCGTCCCGCGCGCCGGAGATCGCCAGCTCGTACACGTCATGCCTGAGATCGATCACGTCGTCCGCCACCCTCCAGTTCCGCCGGATGAAATGCGTCAGGGATCGTTCGAGAGGAAGGACCTCCCGGCAGAACCATTCCTCAAGGGCGCCATCATCCACCATCTAGCCGGTCGGGTTTCTCCTTGCGCCTGCAACCGTGTCGTGAATGCAAGACAATCGGACGGCGAATGCTTGTAACCCGATTTCACGAGCCGACCGAGCGGAACGAAGGTGACGGCCGCGATCAGGTTACAATTTAGCGGCCTTCGGTTGTCTCAGCCCTATTGGGAATGGCTTCTCTTGCGGTGACGGGCACGCAATATGGAGTAATCCGCCCATGTCTTTCGACATTCGCCAGTTGCGCTACGCGATTGCGGCTGCGGATCATCGCAGCTTTCATCGGGCATCGGTCGCGCTCGACATCGAGCAATCAACGCTCAGCCGCAACATTCTCAAGCTGGAGCGGATCGTCGGAGTAAAGCTGTTCAAGCGCTCGCGCGCGGGCGCTTCGCCAACCGTCGCCGGGGCGGAGTTCATCCGCACCGCGCGCCATATCGTCGCCAAGGCCGACCAACTCGTCACGGCGATGCGCGCGGCCGGCCAAGGTCGCGCCGGCGGTCTTGTCATCGGCTACAAGCATCCGATCTCTGCGGGTCATCTGCGCGCCACGCTGGTCGCATGGCGCGAGACTCATCCTGACGTGGAGGTGGAACGGGTCGAGGATGAGCGGGAGTCACTGATTGCCGCGCTCGATGCCGGCGTGGTGGATCTCGCCATCCTGAGCGGCGAGGCACGCTATGCGGGGATGCGTCGCGCGACGCTCTGGAGCGAGCGGTTGCTGGCGGCGTTGCCGGCCTCACATCCGCTGGCGGAACGCGAGCATGTCGAGCTGACGGACCTGCGTGACGAGACTGTGCTGCTGACCACCGAAAGCCCCGGCCCCGATACGCGCGATCTGATCCTCGCCCATTTCGGGGTGGCCGGGATCAGCCCGACGATACGGATGCAGCATGTCAGCCCGGATTCGCTGCTGAGCCTCCTCGGGGTCGGCGGCGGAATGACGCTGATCTGCGAGTGCGCGTCGGGCGCGCGCTATCCCGACGTGGTGCTGCGCGAGGTCCACGACCTGCACGGCCAGAAATGGATCGGCTATTCGGGATACTGGCGGAAGGAGAACGAGAACCCGGTGCTGCGCCGTTTCCTTGCGTTCGTGCGCAACCGCTATGCGTTATCGTTCGAGATCAGTTGATGCCTGAAGGACCGAAATCGGGAAGTGGGGAGCGACGGCAAGATATAAGTCACGCCCCACGCACCCCAGAAAAGCTCGGCTTTTCCTTAGCTTGGCGCGGGGCGTCGGTCGGCGAGCGCGGGCGCTCGGAAGGAAAAGGCCAGCAATATCAATGCAAATCACGGCACTACCGGCCATTTCGCGGTGATCCGATGCCCGAAATGGCCGGTTTCGATGATTGACATTTGACCCATAGAGCGGTACATAAACCCACAGGAGTTGCCGGATGATCGTGAGCTTTCGGGACGAGTGGTTGCGGGCTTTCTTCGTCGAGGACAAGGCTTCCCGAAAGATACCTGCGGACATCGAAAGCCGCCTCTTCCGCAAGCTCCAGATGATCGACGATGCGATGATCGATGCGGACCTTCGCGTGCCGCCGAGCAACCATTTCGAGAAGCTGCGCGGCAACCTGGAAGACTGGCATTCGATCCGCGTCAATAAGCAGTGGCGGCTGATCTTCCAGTGGGAGGGCAGCCGGGGCGAAGCGGAGAACGTCTATCTGGACGATCACAGCTACCGATGAAGGAAAGACGCATGTTGATGACCAAGCGCAAGCCGGCCACGATCGGCGAGATATTGACCGAGGAGTTCATGGAGCCGCTCGGGCTGACTCAGGGCGCGCTGGCCGAGGCGATGGGCGTGCCGCGCAAGCACGTCAACGAGCTGTGCAACGACCGCCGCGCTGTCACCGCCGCCACCGCGCTGATCCTCGCCCGCGTGTTCGGCAACAGCCCGGACTTCTGGCTGAACGTGCAGCGCCGCAGCGACCTGTGGAAAGCGATGCACAGCCCGAAGGAGCTGGCGCGGATCGAGCGAGCCAGGCCCTTGAAGGCGGCCGCGTGACGCATCGAGCCGCCATCGATGCTACCTCGGCTATGCCGTGCGCCGCCGCGCGCAAGTATCTGTGCGCGGCAGTACGAAACGGCCCTCGAAAGTGCGAAATCCCGTTCCTTCAAACAGCAGGCCGGGCGAGTCTGGCGCAATGCCCCGCTCGACCCATCCGCGCCCGCCTACGGCCTCGCAGCAGCTTGAGGAGTTGCTGGGTTTTCCGTGGCCGTTTCCTGGCCGGCTGCCCAAGTATGACCTCTCGACCTGGACCGTCACCGACGACTGGCCGGAGCATATTCCCGTCACCGAAGCCGAGGTGGACGTGTTCGAGCGCTGGTTCAGCGACCTGTTCGATGAGCTGTTCGGGCCAGACCCATGAGCTGACAAGGAGGCCCTGCCGATGACCATGCCGCTGCGCGCCGCCCTTTACCTGCGCGTCTCGACGGCGCGGCAGGCCGAGCATGATGTCTCCATCCCCGATCAGAAGCGGCAGGGCGAAGCCTATTGCCAGTCGCGCGGCTTCCAGCTCGTCGAGACCTTCGTGGAGCCGGGCGCTTCCGCCACCAACGATCGCCGGCCCGAGTTCCAGCGCATGATCGAGGCGGGAACATCGAAGCCCGCGCCGTTCGACGTCGTGGTGGTCCACAGCTTCTCACGTTTCTTCCGCGACCATTTCGAGCTGGAGTTCTACGTCAGGAAGCTCGCCAAGAACGGGGTGAAACTCATCTCCATCACCCAGGAGATGGGCGACGATCCGATGCACGTGATGATGCGCCAGATCATGGCGTTGTTCGATGAATATCAGTCCAAGGAGAACGCCAAGCACGTCATCCGCGCCTTGAAGGAGAATGCCCGGCAAGGCTTCTGGAACGGCTCGCTGCCGCCGATCGGCTATCGCACGGTCGCGGCTGAGACGCGCGGCGCGAAGGTCAAGAAGAAGCTGGAGATCGACCCGCTGCATGCCGACACGGTGCGGCTGATCTACCGGCTTGCACTGCACGGCGACGGCACATCCGGCCAGATGGGCGTCAAGAGGATCGTCAGCTATCTGAACGGGAATCGCATCTTCACCCGCGACGGCGGGCGCTGGGGCATTGGCCAGGTTCACCGCATCCTCACCCGCCGAACCTACATTGGCGAGCATGAGTTCAACCGGCGATCCAAGTCCAAGGCGTTGAAGCCGGAAAGCGAGGTCGTGGTCGTGCCGGTTCCGCCGATCATCGACCGCGAGACGTTCGATGCCGTGCAAGCGCTGCTAAAAGCGCGCCATCCGACGGTCATGCCGTCGCGCGTCCTCAGCGGCCCGACCATGCTTACCGGCCTGATCCATTGCGCCAAGTGCAGCGGCGCCATGACCATCCGCACTGGCAAAGGCGGGCGCTACCGCTACTATGCCTGCTCGACCAAGGCGCGGCAGGGGCCGACCGCATGTGAGGGCATGGCGGTGCGGATGGACAAGCTGGATGAGCTGATCGTCACCCATCTGGAGGAACGCCTGCTCCAGCCCGAGCGGCTGGAAACAATCCTGTCCACGGTTCTCGACCGCCGCGAGGAACGGGCCGAGCGCCGCCGCGACCATATCGCCGAGTTGAACAGGCGCGCCGCCGAATCGGCGCTGCGCTTGAAGCGCCTCTACGACGCCATCGAGTCAGGCGTGGCCGACCTGGGCGACCCGGCGCTCAAGGACCGCATCGACGGCCTCAGGGCCATTCACGACCAGGCCAAAACCGACGCCGAACGCGCCCAGGCCATGCTTGAAAGCTCGGGGCAGCAGGCGGTGACGTCCCAGATGCTCAAGACGTTCGCCCGCACGGCGCGGGAGCGCATCCGGCTCGCAGGCGGCGGCTATCGCCGCGACCATCTGCGCGCGCTAGCCCAGCGCGTCGAGGTCGCCGAGGGCGAGGTTCGTATCATGGGATCGAAGTCCCGGCTGCTCCGGACGCTCGTGGCGAACGGTGGCGTAGGCGGCGTGCCCGGACAGGAACCGAAGTGGCGGAGCGGGAGGGATTCGAACTCAGGCGCTAAGCGGTTGATATTCCGCGATCCTGTTTCGGTCCGCTCCTCGCGATACCCCGGAATGTACCACGTCGACTTCTTCGCCTGAAAACCGCCACTTGTCGGCTCAGTTCGACTGCCTGCCTCGTATTCGAACCCTCAGTACAGTGCAAGCTCTTGGCGAGGGGCGAACGGCCGCCTTTGGGGACATTTCCGACCTTCGCGCGCGACAGGTTGAACGGCAGTTATTGTCAGAAGCCGACGTTCAACGTTAGCCCGCCGGCGTTCAAGTAGGACAGAACCTGAGCCGCTAGCGAACTGGCAGGTTTCGATCGTCAATCTGGGGAGCGGACATTTCTTCGACGCGGTAGAGTCTAGGACAGGTTTCCTCTGTCGGGCGGCGAAATTGGAAGAGTGTCATTCCCAACTTGGGAAGGCGAAGCAAAGAACATACAGCCACAGGAGGATCTAGACTGCTTCGGCGGCTACGAGTTCGACCTTGATCATCAGCCCCGCGATTGGCTGGTGTATCCAGTAGTCGTAGTAATCTCGCGCGGCGCCTTGGCGAAGCGCGCGAGTGTAGAGATCCACCTGGCCACCAAACGCGTTCAGCCGCTCGTCGTCCAAGGCCATCGCCCCTGGGAAGCTCTTGTGATCGACGACGGTGAAGACCCCGCCATCGTCGATCAGCAGATCGATCCTGCCGGAGATGACCTGAAGGTTCTCCGCCGCGTAAACCGGCCACTCCCGCATTCGGGCGGAGCCGCCGTAGCGCTGATCCAGGAACGCGTGCAATCGGTCTGCGGCCTCAACTAGGTCGCCCGGCGCGAGCTGTGGCGCCCCCCACCTGCGCAGCATGTCGCCGGCGACTGCCAGCCGTGCCGGTGCCGGGCGCACTGGATCGTCGAAGGCGAAGAAGCGGTGGAAGGCCTCGCCGACCGCCTGCAGGTCAGGATCGCCGACCAGGGTGATGCGCGGCCCAAGCTGCACCGTCTCGGCCACGCGGACCGTGCCGGAGAACGCGTGGGCGCTCGGCCGCAGCCGGAGCGGGGGATGCAGCTGCCTGACCGCGGTCGGCCGTGCGAACTCCGGCGCGGGTTCCCTTGCCTCCGCGTCCAGCCTCGGCGGAGGCGGCCGCAGCGCGAAGGTCTGGCCGTTGATGGCCAGTGGATCGCTGGGCAATCTGATGAGGGGCTGTCCGTCGTCCGTTGCCAACTCGTTCAACCAGTCGGTCTTACCGGTGGTCGTAAGCGCGAGATGGTCGCGGGCGCGCGTCATGCCGACGTAGAGCAGGCGGGTTCTCTCCAGCTTTTCCTCTTCAAGGGTCCGCTCGCCCTCAGGGCTGAGTGCGGCGGCCTGATCCAAGCCGACGTCCTTGGCTTGAGCGCCGTACGGCCAGGGCCAGTAGCGGAGCACCCGTCCGGCCAGTGGGTCGCGCCAGTCCGGCTTGTCGAGTTCCTCGGCGTAGACGCCGAAAGGGTTGCCCTTCGCCTCGTGCTCGAGTCCGGTCAGCACCACGATCGGCCACTCGAGCCCCTTCGAGCCATGGTAGGTGAGGAGATTGACCGCCTCGGGATGACGGCTCTGGGGCTGCGCCGGCGCGTCGCGGGCCGCCAGCCACTCGCACGCACCGGCGAGGGTGGCGGCCTGGCGCTCCGACCGCTGCTCCTCCTGATAGCCGTCCAGGAGCGAACGCACGGCTTCAATATTGGCGAGACGCTGCTCCGCAAGTCCCCAGCGGGCGACGATGGCCAGCATTCCTTCAACGTGGAGGACGCCGTCGAACATCTCCCCCGGGGTGAGCTGCGGCGCAAGCGATCGAAGGTCCTTCAACTGCTGCGTGAACGGGACGCAGGCTTCGAGCGCCTCCACGTTGTTCTGCTCGAAGGCGGCGCCCAGCCAGCCGTCGTCGTCACAGCAAAGTCGGGCGAGTTCCGCGAGCGCGAGGCTGTCGGTGGGATCCGCGACCCAGCGCAGCGCCGCCAAGCAGTCCATCTACGGGTTCCGCGACGCGGACCCCGCGCTCACCCAGGCCGCGGCCGAGGCGATCACGACCGACACCGGCGGGACCTTCGAATTCCTGCGCAAGTCCTACAGGACGCGGCCGGCCCTGGGCGCATTGGTGAACGCCTCATTCGAGCCGAACTTTCGCCGCACCGGCATGCGTCCGGAGGAGATCACCTTCGCAGATTACGACCGCCCGGATGCGGACGGTGACGTCCCGCAGCTATCCGTGTGGACGCTTGCCGGATCGAACAAGGACCTTCGCACGGATGACCTGGCAAGCCAAATCGCCGGACTCCTCGCTGACGGCCCCGGCTGGCAGGTCCAGCCGAAGACGGGACCGGCGCGACCTGCGAGAGGCGGGGACGTTGCGGTTCTCTGCCGCTCGAACGACCAGGTGCTCCAGCTCGCGTCGGCACTGTCGCGGCGCGGCATAAGGGTGGCGGTCGAGCGGAGCGGGCTACTCGACCAGCCCGAGGTGGAACTCGCCTTGGGATCGCCGACCCAGGCGTTCACCGGTGCGATGCTGGCGAGCGCCGAGAAGATGGCGATCTGAATTGGACTGGAGTCCTGATACTCGTCGACGAAAACGGCGCCGATCAGCTCGCCGAGGCGGGCGTGGTTGGGCGAGGTTCAGCGTATGGACGAGAGGCTGGCGGACATTGGCGTAGGCATGTCCTGGCAGCGACGAGAGCCATGCCTCCACGGCGTTCACGGTCTCGCGGACGCAGGTGAAGCCGAGTCCGTTGACGATCCGTTCGACGGCGCGGACCTTCTCCTCGACCCGCGCGCGATCGGGATCGGTGACGGTGATCGTCGCCGTCAGGTAGCCGAAGGCGACATGATCGCCGCCGAGCTCCTGCAGCGCGAGATCGGCATCGACGACCTTGTTGTCGGCGTCGCTGTCGAGGAGCTGGGCGGGCTGGTTGTAGAGCACCTCGCGCAGCAGCGCGGTGATCGACTTGCGCTTGTTGAACCACTGGCGCCGGATGCGCGTCAGCACCCTGGTCGCGTCGGTCTTGTCGAGCGCGATGAAGCGGGTCGTCCAGCGGTACGCGAAATCGGCGGAATTGAGCGCATCGAGGATGCCTGGACGGCTCAGGGCGGGGAAACCGAGGATGGTGACCGTGCGCAGGTGCGCCTCGCCGAGCCGGGGCTCGAGGCCGCCCGCCAGCGGGGTGTCGGCGAGGACCGCGTCGAGGTACATCGGCGTCTCGGGCACGGCGACAGGGTGCCGGCGATCCGAGACGGTGCCGTGGAGATGGGCCAGCGTCTCCGCATCATCGAGCGCGCGCACCTCGGGCATGAACCCTGCGAGAAGGTCGAGCACGCGGTCGGTCTCGGCAACGAAGCGCGCGAGCTCGCCGCGCCAGTCGCGTGTCGCATCCTGTTCGGGGCGGTCGACCAGCGCGCGGCCGGCGGCATCGCTGCTGTCGGCGGGCGGCAGCCACAGCAGCGTCATGTAGTAGCGGCTCTCGAAATGCTCGCCCTCGGCCTCGAAACCGGCGCGGCGCTCCTCGTCGACGAGCCAGGATACCGGGTCGGGGAAGCGGCTCTCGGGATAGCCTTGGCTCTCCCGGCGCTCGGCTTCGAAAAACAATGCCCAGCCCGAGCCGAAGCGCTTGAGCACGTTGTTCGCGCGCGCCGAAGCCGCGACCAGTTCCGCCTCAGTCGCGCTCTCGAGGTCGGGCCCGCGAAACGCGAGCGTTCGCTGGAAGCTGCCGTCCTTGTTGAGGACCACGCCCGGGGCGACCAGCGCCGCCCACGGAAGATGGTCCGCGAGCCGGTCGGCGCGACGACGATATTCGTGCAACGCTAGCATGCGAGATGCCCCTTCTGGCGCAGGTGCCGGACCAGCACCGGGGCGAAGTCGGGATCGCGGCGGGCGGCGAAGACGGCGAGGCTGTGGCCGACCGCCCAGATCGCGATGCCAACCAACCATTGCTGGAGGCCGAGGCCGATAGCGGCCGCGATGGTCCCGTTGACGATCGCGAGACCGCGCGGCGCCCCGGCGAGCAGGATCGCCTGGCCGAGGCTGGCGTGGATCGGCGCCTCGAAGCCTTCGATGTGCCCGCCGGCACTCATCCGACCAGCGCCCCGCCGCCGAAGCTGAAGAAGGACAGGAAGAAGGACGAGGCGGCGAACGCGATCGACAGGCCGAACACGATCTGGATCAGCCGCCGGAACCCGCCCGCGGTCTCGCCGAAGGCGAGGGTCAGGCCGGTTACGATGATGATGATCACGGCGACGATCTTCGCCACCGGTCCCTGCACCGACTCCAGCACCTGTTGCAGGGGCTGTTCCCAAGGCATGCCGGAGCCGCTGGCCCAGGCGCTGGTCGAGAGCGCGGCGCAGCCGAGCGCGAGCAGCGGGAAGGAGATGAACGGGCGGATGAATATGCGGAATGCGAGCATGGTCAGTCTCCATGGATCGGGGGTTCGGGAGGGGGCGTGAGGTCGGCGAGGCCGTAGTTGCCGTCCGGATCGAGGCCCGCGAGCCGCGCGATCGTCTCGATCCGCCGGCCGGTGCCGCGTCCGGCGATGAACACGACGATATCGATGGCTTCGGCGATCAGCCGCCGCGGCACGGTGACCACCGCCTCCTGGACCAGCTGCTCCACGCGGTAGAGCGCGGCGGCGGCACTGTTGGCATGGACCGTGGCGATCCCGCCCGGGTGGCCGGTGTTCCAGGCCTTGAGCATGTCGAGCGCCTCGGGACCGCGCACCTCGCCGACGATGATCCGGTCCGGCCGCAGGCGCAGCGTCGAGCGGACGAGGTCGGCCATCGAGACGCTGCCGGGGCGGGTGCGCAGCGCGACGGTATCGGCCGCGGGCGACTGGAGTTCGCGGGTGTCCTCGATCAGCAGCACGCGCTCGTCGAGATGCGCCATCTCGGCCAGCAGCGCGTTGGCGAGCGTGGTCTTGCCCGAGCTGGTGCCGCCGGCGATCAGGATGTTGCGGCGCTCGACGACGGCGAGCGACAGCAAGCGCGCCGCGTCGGCCGACATGATGCCGTCCGTCACATAGTCCATCAGCGTGTAGAGCCGGGTCGCGGGCTTGCGGATCGAGAAGCAGGGGCCGAGCGAGACCGGCGGCAGCAGCCCCTCGAAGCGCTCGCCGGCCCCCTCGCCGTGCGGCGGAAGCTCGGCCGACACGATCGGCCGGTCGGCATGAACCTCCGTGCGCGCGTGCGAGGCGACCAGCCGGATGATCCGCTCGACCTGCGCGGGGTCGAAGCGGACCAGCGTGTCGGTGCGTCCCTCGCCGAGGCGGTCGAGCCGGAGCGCCCCGTCGGGGTTCACCATCACCTCGAGCACCAGCGGGTCGGCGAGCGCCGCCGCGATCGTCGGCCCCATCGCCGTGCGCAGCATGGCGCGGCGCCGGCCTTCGGACACGGTATCGGGTCCGCCGCTCATGCCGCACCTCCCGTGTCCGGATCGTGGCCGATCGTGCGCTTGCCGGCGGCAAGCTGGCGGCCGACCTGCGCCACGAACTTCTCGAAGCGGTCGCGGCCGACGGCCACGGCAGCCGCATCGGCGTCCGGCAGCGGCGCGGTCACCATCAGCTGGTAGCGGACGAAGAGCGACAGGCTCTCAAGCAGGACCTCGATGTCGCGCCGCGCATGCTCGATCTCGCGCGTGATGCGGTCGAGGCGGAGCTTGAGGAGGTCGTCGATTTCCTTGGCGCCGCGCCGGGACAGCCAGTCGGCGAGCGCGTCGTTCACGAGCCGCGACTTGTTGCCCACCGTGCCGGCGGCGAGCGCCTCGAGTGCGTCGCTGAGCTCGCGGTCGATATAGAGGTTCTGGCGGACCTTCATGGCTCAGATCCCCGGCACGAGATCGCGGTCGCTGCCCTCGTTGAGGGCGTATCCGCGGGCGACGGCGGTGAGCCCGCGCGTCTGGTCCATCGCGCGCTGGTCGGCTGTGACATCGTCCTCGTCGGCGAGCGCCAGGACCGGATCGGGTGCAGTTTCCGGCTGCGGCGCCGACTGTTCCGGCAGGCCGGGGTGGCGCTGCTGCTCGAGGCCCCCGTCTTCGGCCGGCTCCTCCACCGCGTCCGATCTGCCGAGACGTGCATCTTGGCCGCGGACGATCCCGCTCCAGTCGTCGGCGCGGGCGTCGGGCCGGTCGGCATAGCGGCCGTCAGGCAGCGCCGGTGGCGGCGCGACGCGGCTGGTGAAGTTGCAATCGGCAAAATGGCGCAGCTTGCGCGCGCGGATCGGCGCCATTCCCGAGACGAGCACCAGCTCGTCCTGTGGCGGGAGCTGCATGATTTCGCCGGGCGTCAGCAGCGCGCGCGCCGTCTCCTGGCGGCTCACCATGACATGGGCGAGCCAGGGCGCGAGCCGGTGGCCGGCATAGTTGCGCATCGCGCGCTGCTCGGTTGCGGTGCCAAGCGCGTCGGAAATGCGCTTGGCGGTGCGCTCGTCGTTGGTCGCGAACGCGACGCGGACATGGCAGTTGTCGAGGATCGAGTTGTGCTCGCCATAGGCCTTCTCGATCTGGTTCAGCGACTGCGCGATCAGGAAGGCGCGGATGCCGTAGCCGGCCATGAAGGCGAGGCTCGTCTCGAAGAAGTCGAGCCGCCCGAGCGCGGGAAATTCGTCGAGCATCATCAGCAGCCTGTGCCGCCGCTCGGAGCCGAATTGATCCAGGCGCTCGGTCAGGCGGCGGCCGATCTGGTTGAGGACCAGGCGCACGAGCGGCTTGGTGCGGCTGATGTCCGACGGCGGGATGACCAGGTATAGCGAGAGCGGCCGCTCCCCCTCGATGAGGTCGGCGATGCGCCAGTCGCAGCGCGACGTGACCTCTGCGACCGTGGGATCGCGGTAGAGACCGAGGAAGCTCATCGCGGTGGACAGGACGCCGGAGCGCTCGTTCTCGCTCTTGTTGAGGAGCTCGCGGGCAGCGGAGGCGACGACGGGATGCACGCAAGGATGCTCGTCGGTGCCAAGGTGGTTGGTGGTCATCATCCGCCGCAGCGTGGCGACGAACGGCCGCTGGGGATCGGAGAGGAAAGTCGCGACGCGAGCGAGCGTCTTCTCCTCCTCGGCGTAGAGGATGTGGAGGATCGCACCGACCAGCAGCGAATGGCTGGTCTTCTCCCAATGGTTGCGGCGTTCGAGCGCGCCTTCCGGATCGACCAGGATGTCGGCGATGTTCTGGACGTCGCGGACCTCGTTCGGACCGCGGCGGACCTCGAGCAACGGATTGTAGCTGGCCGAGCGCGCGTCGGTGGGATTGAAGAGGAGAGCGTGCGAGAAGCGCGCGCGCCAGCCGGCGGTCAGCTGCCAGTTCTCGCCCTTGATGTCGTGGATGACGGCCGAGCCGGTCCAGCTGAGCAGAGTAGGCACGACGAGACCGACGCCCTTGCCCGAGCGGGTGGGCGCGAACGCCATGACGTGCTCGGGGCCGTCATGGCGAAGATAGCGCCCCCCGAGACGGCCGAGCATGACGCCGGCGTCGCGCAGCAATCCGGCGCGCTGGATTTCCTTCTGCGTCGCCCAGCGCGCGGAGCCATACGTCGTGACGAAGTGTGCCTGCCGCGCGCGCCAGAGCGATCCGAAGATCGCCGCGCCGCAGCCGATGAACCCGCTCGCCGCCGCCAGCGTGCCGGCGCGGTCGAACACATGCGGCGCATAGGCGTCAAAGTGATACCACCAGGGGAACAGCGCCCACGGCCGGTAGACTGGCAGGCGTCCGACATGGAACCAGGCCGGGCCGAGTTCGGGCTGGTAGGCGAGCATGGCGGCCGCCCACTGCGTCGCGGCCCACAGCCCCGCGAGCACGATCGCGAAGACGACGATTATCTGTCCGATGAGCAGCTTTGTAGGCGTCACGTCCAGGCTCCCGCCGGTCGACGACGGTCGATCCGGAGGGCCTCAAAGTCCGCCTAAGTGCTTGAAAAGAGAATGGCGCTGATGGGCCTTGATGGGTCAGGTATGGCCTAGATCAAGCCCAGTTCGTTCTGTGCGAGCGGCGATTTTGTGGCCAGTTCTGCCGTTCATCGAGCAGCGCAGGATCCCAGAAGCTGACGGGGCGGCGAGAGGAAGCGAGAGAAGTCTCGCTACATGAAGAATCGGAACTGATAGGGTGTGCTACCGAGGTTCGTCATGCGCTTCAGCACGCGCGCGAGCACCTTGGCATAGCTCATCGTCACCGGCAGTGGGTCATAGAGCCCGTCATTGTTCCAGTTCATCTTGGACAGCGCGAGCGCCGCGCGGGCGCTGTCGTCCCAGGTGCCGTGCCCTGCATGACGGACGAGCCGGATCGGACGCGGCGTGCCGCGCTGCCCCTGGAAGTAGGTCTTCGGCCCCAGGCTCTCGACCGCGCCGTGCATCCACAACAACGCCTCGCGCTCGCCAAGCCCGATCAGTGAGCCGCGCCTGACCGGAAACGCTGCCGCCTTGCCTCTTGGATTGGCCTGATCGCGCTCCCACCGCGCACCGCGCCAGCCCACATCCTCGACTACCTGAATCAGATCGACCGCCTCGCACAGCGGCAGCGCCTCGAAACAGCCGAGCACTTCGGCGTCCTTGAACTCGGTCGACTTATGGACCATCACCCGGCGCGGCGAGCGCCCGCCATGCCGGTGGCGATAAAGCGCCATCGACCGCGTGATAACTCGGAACATCTCGGCCTGCGACAGGAAGGGATTGTCGCGCTGCACCTGTACGTCGGCGGTGTCGTAGGCGATGAACTCGAGGCCGGCGCCCTCCGCGTCGAACACTTGGCTGCAGCAGGTCACAAAGCGCGGTTTGTCGGCGCCGTTCGAGCGCACCGCATACGAAATGCCGATATAGGCGGTGTCCGGATCGACATCGGCAAGCTTCCACGGGACGCCGCCGGCCTTAGCGTAAAGCGCGAGCCCGACCCGCCACATCACGCTCGCGCGGCAGCGATAGGCGAGCGCCTTGTCCTCGCGCACGATCTGGATCGGCATCCCCCGCGCAGCCGTATAGGCTTTGAGATGGTCGTGAAGGTCGAAATCGTCGCCGGAGCCATAGAAGCCGCGCTCCCAGCGTTGGGGCAGATAGATGAACAGGACGTCGAACTCGGTGCGGAACGCCTCGAGCGGCTGGATCGCACGCACGAGCTGCTCGGCGAGCAGCACATGCGGCATCGCCGATTGAGCCATCTCGCTTTCGAAGGATCCATCCAGCTCAACGCGGCACTTCTTGGCGGCAGCCGTCATGCGCATGTCGAACACGGTGTTGAAGCCCGGCCAGTCGGGCAGATAGTCGGTGCGCTCGACCGGGCGCACGCTCTGGCTCAGCTCGCGCATGAACGTGAACAAGCGTTCGGACTCGCCGGCCGGCGCCAGGGTCGCAACCCGGATCGGCGATTGCACCAAGCCGCGCGAATGCGGACCGAAGCGCTTGAGTCCGCGCAACGGATGGATGTCGCGCTCGCTGGTCCGTTCGGGATGGAATACCAGCTCGGCTTCGGGATACCAGATGGTCGGCGCGATCTCGCTCGTCATGGCTGCATCAACTTGGAAAAGGCCGTGTTCTGGCCAACCGCAAAGCGCGCATCGATTCCGTCGCCGATCGAAAGCGCCGGCAGCGCGTCGCTCGCGAGGTGCTTCGCCCAGAAATCGATTAGCCGGTCGAGGTCGCGATTGTAGCGTTTCACCGTCCGCTCGCGCGCAAAGTCGGCTGTGATCGCCTTGGTTTCCTCGGTCACGCCCTCGAACACTATCTTGGGATCGAGCAGCAGCCAGAGCCGACCGTCCGCCCAGTCGAGGCGGACCGCGACGCCTTCGTGCCAGTGCAGGTCCGGGTGCTTGGGCACGGTGCCGGTCACTTGCCGTGTGATCGCACGGAGCCCGTCCCATGCGGTATCCGCGGGATCGACAGGCACGAGCAGATCGGCGTTGCGGCGGCGGATCGAACGGACATTTTTCGCGGCGCACAGCGCTTCCACCAACGCGTCACGCAGAAGGCCCCGCTCGCCCGACTCATAGCGCAGGCGCCGGTGCTCGAACGTGGCAAGATCGAAAGCGGTGATCCCGAATGGGTCGAATACCCGCCGAAACTCCGCATCGCTGCCGAAACCGAGCACGCCCGCCTGGGTCCGCGTCACGATCAGGCGCGCGCCGGCCTCGGCGACCGCCGCGCGCACCGCCGCGATGCCGTCGATCGTGCAAACGAGCTTGCGGCAATTGGCTGGGATTGTGACGGCGAGCGCGTTGAGGCGAATGAGGGGCCAGCCCCGACTGCCCGACGGCTCGGGGGCGCCCGACACGCGTGATCGCCCGGTTGCCAGGGCGTCGAGCGCGGACGTGTCGAGCGCGGGGAGCAGCCGCACAAGATCGCGCAGCATCTCGTCGAAGCTCTCGATCCGCACCAGTCCGCATTCAGCACCCGCGGCGCTCGCGCGCTGCAACAGCCGGCTGACACGTTCGAGCGGCGGACCGTCACCGCGATGCAGCCAGAACAGCCCGCCCGGATAGGCGCCCGGCTGGTCGAGCGCCGCCTCGAGCGCATCCATCACCGAATCGTCGCGCCCGCTATAGCCAGCGACGACGAGGCCGGCGCGTCGGCAAGCGTCCACAAGCTGCTGACGAAGCGCGGCGTCCTGCTGGCGCAGCTCATCTGTCGTGTTCTTGAGCCGGCGCGAGCGGAAGTCGCCGTGCAGCTTCACCGCGATTGGCCATTTTTGTGCACCGATCAGTTGCCCCGCCAATTCCGGCGCGTCGAGTGCGACAACGCTCAGCGTGCCGGTCGTGCCGTAGGTTTTCGCGCAGGCGTCTTCGATCAGGTGGTCGAAATTGGTCGTCCACACGAGCCGGGCGTGGCCCGCCTTGAGGAGCGCCGCGAGGGCAAGATGGCCATAGGTCAGCTTCGCGCCGCTAACCATCCCCTGGATGAAGGTCGCGCGGTCGCGCTCCACCGGATAGGTCGCTTCAAACAGCGCGGCGTATTCGTCCGGAGACCCCGGCGGCGGCAGCTGCTCGGAACTCGCCACGTGCGAGTCCAGCAGCGCGCGGATGGCTGGATTACCCAGGTCGGCGACGCTCTGCGGTGAGGCCTTGCGCTGGGCGACGAACAAAGTCTGCTTGAACTGCCAGATCATGTCCCAGGCGCTCGGAATGCCCGCCGACACCGACGCGCCCGCGCCGAGCAGCCACATCAATTGACCCGGCCGCAGCGCGAAGCGTCGCGCGAAGTCATCGCTCGAAAGTCCGGCTAGATTCGTTACAGCCCCCATCGGCCAATGCGTAACCGATCGAACGAAGTTCGCCAGTACTTTTGTTCCGCAATAGTTCTCCCCGAGTGGCCGGTGCGCCGACCGACATCACTCGCTGGAGCAGGGCGCTGGCTGTTGGAATCGGTGTGACTATTCTGGTCTGCCTAGAGCAGCGGTAGAGTTCGCTGGGCGGCCGATACGGTAGTGAATGGCCGCAATCGCGCATCCCAGTTCGAAGGCTGCCAGTCTGAACGCACCAACTCGCGTCTTTGGCGAAGCGCAGTTGCTATAGCCCGGCGCCAGACCGCAGTTCGTCGAGCCTTTCGCGCGAGACCTCTTCGACGAGGTCCCGGAGGGTGCGCACACTTTCGAGAATGGCGTTCAGTTCCTCGACGCTGATCTCATAGGCAGTGGAATAGCGCGCCTCGACATATGCACGCTTGAGCAACTGGAAGCGCCGGCGGTCGATCCGACGCTCGCGCGGCCAGGCTTCGATCAGCCGCGGCTCGCTGTCCTCGGCAAGCGAGCGCAGGAATTTGATGTTGTGCGACCGTGGGAAATAGAGCGTCCGCACCAGCAGGAAGCAGATGTAGGCGCGCTCGGTGGCTTGGTGCAACGTGAACGCCGCGTCCTTCAGCTTTCCTTTTTCGATGTAGAACTCAGCGCCCATCAACGCGCTGTCGACCTTATCCAGCCACTCCTCGAAATAGGCATTGGCCATCTGATAGGCGTCGGCCGAGGTGAGCGGCATCGGCGTCGCCAGCGGATGGCAGGGCAGCTCGTAGAGGATTATCCCATCCCGGGCGATGTCGACCCAGAAATACTCACCGCGCTTCAGCGATTGGTTCACCTCGTCGAGCGAATGGACGATGATGTTGACCGGCCGCCCGATCTCGGCGTCGCGCAGGATGCGGTCCTCGGCGACATACCAGTAGTGGGCGATGTCAGTGAGGTCCTCGTGGTTGACTACCACGAGCAGGTCGAAATCGGACTGGTATCCATTCTCGGGCTCATCGACCCAGTCGGTCCGCGCGTATGAGCCGAACAGGATGATCTTGAGGATCTTGCCGTTCTTCCGGCTCGGCGTCGTCGCCTTCGAGATCGCCTCGGCGAACTCCTCCATCAGCACGCGCTGGACGCGTTCCAGCTCGCCCTGTTGAACCGCCGGCAGGTGATTGACATCCCTTCTCATCGCCCGGAATCTTCGGCGACCGAGAGTCTCTTGGCAAGCACAGGTTGTCGGATCAGCCGCCCGCCGGCTATCATTGGCCGTTCGGCGGCGCCGGATGGCCGTTATCGGCGCGCGTTCTCAAGCGCGGTTCTCAACTTCCGGGGCCGTCGGACACCTAGAATTTCCGCTGACGCTCGTTGGTGCTGAGCCGACAATCATAGTTCTCTCGTCTCTGCTGCTCAGCAGAAACAAGGTCAAAATGTCTGAAGTTGGCGGAAGATATTCGAGCCCGTTCGCGCAGGGATCCTAGCACATTGGGCATTCGACTATAGAGAAGACGGGAAGGATCGTTCGAGCCATGATCTGACCGCGGTCGGTGTCCCGTAGCCGGTGTCCTTAAGCAGGCGAACGATATCGCCCGCGGCGATCACCAGGATGGGATGTTCGTCCTCCTTGATTTCCTTGTATGCCTGCTCGTCAACGCAACTCGTCGTGACGAGAATGCCGAACTGCCGGTGACGGAGCCGTGAAATCAGCCGCGACATCTCCCGAACGCCCACGGCATGCGATGTCGCGTAGCACTTTGCCTCCAGCGCGAAATCGACAAGGATGGCGCTTGCCCCTGTACCGATCCGCATCTGCCCGATGCCGTCGCGGCCGCCGTCCCGCGATCTCCTGGTGAGATCGAGGCTGGCGATGTCGGGCAGCATCATCCGCGCCAGCTCGGCAGCGCATTGCTCGAAACCGTGCGGATCCTCGGCGAAGAAAGCGTGAATGACCGCGATCACTTCCTTCCCGACAGGATCGGAAGGAAGCTGCTCAGCGCGTCGGCGATGCTGAATCGTGCGCGGAGCCAGAAGAGGAATCACCCGGCCGGTTTCGACCCAGGTCGTCCATACTGGCGGAGCCAGGGATGCATCCGATTGACCGGCTATGATGCTTTGAATCCAGGACCGCGCCACGCTCTCCGTCCGAAGAATGGTGAAGCGCGCCCTGTAGTTCTGGAAACGGCTTTCGTCCCTGGTGCGCCAGACTGCGACGAGGTCTTCTGCCGGACGTTGCCCGGCGACCCCTGGCACGGCCAGACCGAGAAAGATCACGTCACGCCATTCGCCGGCCGAAGTGAACACCAGCACCGGGGGGACCTTTTGGCGTCCTTCCTCACCGGCATTTGCATCCTCGAATATGCGCTGGAGCAGCGCATTGCCGAAGCGTGGTGTCGCGTGAAGCGCCCGGCCCGGAACCTTATTATCGCCATAGTAGGTGTAGACGCCGGTTTCCCGATCTAGAGCATCGGGCCAGTCGGGATCGCGTTTGTTCGATGTCAGAACGACAAGCTCCAGGCGGTCGATCCTGCCCCTGTAGCGGAAGCCCCCTCCGGTGCTGACCCCGACAAGCCTCGGCAAGGGATCGTCCCCCGCGCCGCCGCGGCGGCCACCCTGGTAGATTGCGTCGACCAGGAGATCGGCCGCCGCAGCCTCATCCGGACCAAAGACGCGCATCAGCGGGGCCGAACTATGCTGCAATCGCTATCTGGCGGCCGCCAACACGGGCCTTCGATGACGAGCCTAGTTTCTCGGCTGCCTGATGCGTCAACGACTCCACCACCGTCTGCATGACCGGCGGGCAGACTCCATTCCCGAGCAGCTTCACGCGATCACGCCGGGATCCACGTTCCAGCTTCGCCCCTTCCGGATAACCCATTGCCCGCCGGAGTTCCGATACCTGCAGCATCCGGAATGTCGCGACACCATCCACCCAGCGAACGAGCCCGAAGCGATCGAGCGTGGTCAGGGTCCGTATGGGTCGATCCAGCGGTTGCCATCCGCCCGCGCGGTCTGAGCCGTAGTAGACCACCAGAAAATCCTCGCGCTCTCCCAGCTCGGCCATCCCGCGTTTAATGCGTGCAATCGTATTCTCGGATAGATGGCCATCGGAAACGGGCCGAGCCTTCCATGCTGAAGGATCATCAAGAATGGTCATAGCATCTGGACAGGGCTGCCCCCCTAGAATTTTGGCCGGCTTGCGGAGGCGGTCGCCGAGAATGAAGAGACGCTTGCGGGTCTGAGGCACACCGAAATTCGCCGCATCCAGCATCTGGGCGCGCAGATGATAGTGCTCTCCAAGTTCGTTGATCAGTTCCTTGTACCCGTCCCAGCGCCGCATGCCGGAGACGTTCTCCAGAACGATCCAGCGCGGCTCATATGCCCGAACGAAAGGCATGACATACCAACCCGATCGGCGACTGCTTTCGCACCGGGGCTTGGCGCCACGGGCAATGGAATGATGCGTGCATTCGGGAGAGGCTATGAGCAGATCGACCGAGTCAACTTTCGAGAACAGCCCGGCACCGCTGTTGTCATCAAGACGGGTGGTGATCACCTCGGCATGGGGGAAATTATCCTTGTAGGTTTCCGCAGCGATGTCCCAGGCATCGACGGCTCCGACCATTTCCACGCCAGCGGCGCGGGCGCCGAGGCTGCTACCGCCGGCTCCGCAAAATAGGTCCAATCCCTTGATATTGCTCACACATCCCCCTGAATTTCCCTGTGTCAAGTCTCTTCGGCTGCGACGTTGCCAGGCTCGGCACCAAACGGCAACCCTCTCTTGACCCGCAGGAGGATGCTGCGGCGACAGCTACCCGGGCGCTCGCGGACCCGGTGCTCCCATATCCGAAGCACCTGCCACCCCGCCTGACGCAAGAGGCGTCGGTTGCGGTCGTCGCGGCGCCGGGTCGCCGCGATCTTCGCTTCCCATTTCTCCGAAAGCTTCATCCGCCATGTCTCGAAGCGCCACCCGTGCCAGAAATCGCCATCGACAAAGATGCAGAGCGAATGCTGTCGCAACACGAAGTCCGGCCTGCCGGGGAGAGACCGGACATGTGTTTCGAATTCCAGGCCCAGCGCCTCAAGCATAGCCTGGACCGTTCGCTCCGGACCGGTGTCACGACCGCGTATGCGGCTCATGACGGCACTGCGGGTCGCTGGACTCATGAAGTCGCCCCGATGCTGACGCGTGGGTGACGTCGCTTCCCGGCCCTTCGTCTCTGCGGGGGCCGCCCGTTGGGACGGAAACGATTCACCGTCCGGTTCGGTGGAGATATGTTGCGCTCTCATGGAAGCATACTAGACTGTTTCCAGGGGGATGTATTGGCTGAAGCGGGTATCAGGGACCGGATAGAGGCGCGTATCAGCCAGGGCGAGTTCCTGGCGAATATGCTGCACGTTACCCGGCAGCAGTCCGATCAGGCACACACCGATTTTGTCGAGAATCTCTCGGGAATCGCTGGAAGCGTCCGTGCGCTTCTGGAAAACAACGATCTGCTGCGCCGCATTGACTATGCACCCAACGCCTATTGGTCGGGCCTCCGCGGCAAGACATTTGCATTTGTGGATGGCGGGGTCGCCAACATCGAGCTGCCTTCGGCAGCACCGATCGGCATCCGCGTCGGCTCCTACATCGTGCGGCCAGGGGACGAGTCGGACAGGCGGGAGCAGTTCAATATCGAGCTGGCGCTCGTCGACGACCTGTTCAGCGATTCCGGATTCCTGTTCGAAAGCGATTTTCTCGACGTGGCGAAGCTGCGTGACGCCGCGCGCATGGTGAGCGAGGTGGCTGCCGGCTACCGTCTCGCGAAGACCACTGGCGAGGACAGGGTGGACGCCGTCATTCTGCATGGGCCCCTAGTCAACCCAGTCGCGCCCTATGGACTGGAGGATTTCCCCTCCTTCGGACGCGGTGCCTGCCGGACGCTGTTGGACGACGAGGAATGGGACGGCGATGAGCGTGATCGCCAGTTCGTCGCCCTCTATCTTACGGTTCTGGAGCGCCTCCGCCAGACTGGCACGCCAGTGGTCGGCGCAGTGGAGCGATCCATCGGTCGCGATCCCGTCTTCCTTCGGCGCCTTTTGGATCGGCTTCAGGACGCCAAGGTGCTGAAGGAAAAGGACGCGCGCGAGCTGGAGCGGCAGATTCTGTCATACGGCCTCAACGATGCCTCGCTGCTCGACGTGGTGCTTGGCGACGGAGAGTATGTCGCGCCGATCCCTGTCATGCGGCAGGGACCGGAGAACAAGTGGCCGGAGGACTGGAAGAGGAAGATCCGCGATTATCCCGACGCATTCACCACCTACATCAAGCCATCGGCAATGGTGATGCCGTTCCGCGTCGAGGCGTTCGAGGACATCCGCGGGTTCGACGATCTGCTGGCTCTGATCTTCCATACCAGCCGTCTGCTGCCGTCCTATGGCTTCCCGGTTGGTCTCGACATCGTTGATCGTTTCGCCAAGGTGCCGGCTTGGCTGAGCCGCGGTGTGAAGGGCCAGCACCAGATCGTGCTTCTGAGGCGGGCGATTGAGAGCGGCGACCCGAGGACGGTCGCCTTCGCAAAGAGGGTGCTGGCCGCCAAGGGGCGGGACTGGCTGTTCCGGCCGAGCGTGTGAGAGGACCGAAGGGGGGCAGATGGCAGGGGCGAAATCTGAGCTGCGGCGGGAAGAATGGCCGCGCATTGGAACCGTGGTGGGCGAGGCGTCCACAGGGCGCTATACCTTCATTCTCCGGAACCTGGAAGGCAAGCTTGGCGACATAGTCGCGACCCGTGTCGAGGTGCCTGTCGCGTCAGCCAGCCGTCGCGAGATTGCGACGGTGTGGGGCCGGATCACATCCATCGATCGCTTCAATCCCTTCTTCCCGGCCGAGGCGGCGCAGGAGCTGGCGAACGAGAACATCCGCTTTCTCGATACGGTGCTTTCCGGCAGCCGGGACCACCTCGAAGCCGAGGTTCTGATCCTCGGCACGACGTTCGGCAACGATCCCGGCGCCGCCCAGCTTTCTCCCTTGACCTACCCGGTCAAGCCTTCCGCGGAGGTGCTTTATCCGCCAGCCGACGCAGTGCGCCGTCTGCTGACGGGCGACGACGATCGAACCGATCCCCCTCCCGCCAAGCTGCTGGTCGGCAGTCTCATTGCCCGTGGCGACGTCGAGGTCAGCCTGTCGGCACGCGACATCGTGTCCAGGCATCTGGCCATCCTGGCAATGACGGGCGGTGGCAAGACTGTGGCCGCGCGGCGTATCATCCGCGAGCTGATCGAGCTGAGATATCCGCTCGTGATCTTCGATCCGCACGGCGACTATCTCGGCTTCTACGAGAAGCGTGTCCGCTTCCCGAACGCTCGGGTCCGGGTGCTCTATCCAGTTATCCGCGTTCGCCAGGACAATCTCGGCATCATCTCCGATCTGATCGACAAGATGGGGAAGAAACTCACCGATCCCCAGCAGCAGTTCTATCTCTATCTGCTCAACAATGCGAAGCTCACGGACGGCGAGACGGCAGCCAGCTTCCTTCGGAAGATGATCGACCACGCCGAGGCGGTGGCGGCGAAAAAAAGGCGTAAGGACGGCCAGGACCTCTCCGAAGATCTGGCGGACACGCGCACCGGCACAATGAACGTGGTCAAGAGATCACTCGAATTCGTCCTGGCCAACCTAGAGCAGATGGAGTCGAACAATCATAGACTGCGCAGTCAGCCTCGCTTCGCCAGCTATGATTTCGAGGAGATGCCCGATCCTTCCGATGCTCCTGACGAGATCGTCGCGCCAGGAACTGTCTCGATTTTCTACCTCGCCGGCTACGATCATCTCAATCAGTCGGCCATCGTCAGCATGGTCCTGGAGGCGCTCTTTGGCCACCGATCCACCCTTTCCGGAGTCATCCCACCGTTTCAGGCGGTAGTCGAGGAGGCGCACAATTTCATTCCGAGCCGTCAAGAGGGCACCGACGAGACGCCATCACTACCCACGATCAGGAAAGTGATTACCGAGGGCCGTAAGTTCGGCACTGGCTTGATCCTGATCTCCCAACGGCCGTCGCGGCTGGACGAGACAACGCTTGCGCAGTGCAACAGCTTCCTCGTGCTTCGTCTGGTCAATCCGCGCGACAAGAGCTTCGTGCGATCCGTGATGGAAAACCTATCGGAAGCAGATGCCAACATCCTGCAGGCATTCGGCCGCGGGCAGGGAATCGTGTCCGGACAGGCAGTGCGTTTCCCCCTCCTGGTTCAGGTGAAATTTGACGCAGACCTCGTCAGCGAAGCCATCGGGGATGAGGATTTCATCCAGGAGGCGCAGACCTGGAAGCCAGATGCCCGTAGGCAGGCGAACAGCGACGCAATACGGACGAATCTCCGCAAGCCGAACAAGCAACCAGACGGCGGCGATACCGAAACGCTCAAACCGGGAAGACGCACGGCGAAGCCGAAGCCGGGACGTCGTGGCGGGATACGGCCGGATTATTAAGCGTCCGGCTTCATACCGCCACGCCAGCACTGCGCGCAGCGTTCAGGACGCGACTGCCGCGCACCGCCTGCTTGAATGATGGGGGCTTCATCCATCCATTCATCGCATAGCCGCTCAGGGTGTGGACTACCTTGCGATCATAGTCGTCAACGTCGGGCGAGGACGCTGCCCACGCCATGATCCTGGCCCATGTGGCACCATCCAGGTCCGTGCATTCCGCAATCAGCTCGTCTTCCGAAGCACTGTCGTCCCCGCCGCCATTGAGCTGCTTCGCTGCCGGTGTGGAGTCGCGAAATTCGGGTGGCAGATCTGGCGGCAGAGGGAGGTTGAGGGCGCCGATCTCTGTCCAGCAATCGTCCTTCTTGCACCATTCGGTGACGTTGCGACTACCGGCGCTCGCCACGATTTCCGCATGGATCAGCGGGGCCCACATGGCGAACAGCGCTTCCATGTCGCCGGAAACCCGCTGCGCCTCCCACAAGCGCTCCAGATCGATCTTGTCGCCATGATGCGCGGCAAGGAGCGCGATCATGTACGCGACCACATTGGCTCCGTATGACTGGAGGCGAGCCCGGCGGACCACTCCCTGTGCAGCCTTGAAGAGGAGCGCTTTCGCGATGGTCAGGCGGAAGAAATCCTTGTCGGGGATCCAGTCCTCTCCAAGCCGCTCGCGAAGGCCGAACATAAACGTCGCATAGTTCTTTTGCGCGCCGCGACTGACAATCTGGGGGCTGCCCCACCAAGCCATCAGGTACTTCGCAAGGTCCGTCTTTCCGAAGTGCTGGCTGCGTGGGCACGTCCTATCGAACTCGCGACGACGGGCAGGTGTCGATCCGTGCCTGTTGCGCGCCATCTGATAGGAGCCTCGCGCCCTCTCGTAGAACCAGCGGCTTTCCTCGCCGGGCGGCCAGACCGATTCTGACAGGGCCTCGAACTGCTGGTGAAAGCGGTCGCTGGCGGAAAGGTCCGCCACCTGGATCGGGTTCTGCGTGTTGGCGAAGCGGGCGATGAGCGGCACGAACTCTTCAAGCCTCTCCGGCGGCACGAGGGTTAGCTTCATGGAGACTGCCACCTCGTCCAGCGACAACTTGTCGACCTTGAGAGCACGATGGATGGAGGCTGTCGTCTGCGCGCCGTTGACGATCTGGAGTCCTCGTAGCCGGCTAATGACTGTTTCCCCGTGCCAGGACGACACCTCAATCTCGTCAGCAGTGGCTGTCAGTCCGTTATTGTAGGCAAGGAACCGTCCCGGCTCTTCCTTGATGGTGCGCTGGATTCCACGGTTCACGGCACCCTTGGCCTGCAGGAACGAGCGCACGTTGAACTCGAAGAGACGCGGCCCATACTGGTCGAACAGATCGTAGATCAGTTTTCCGGGCAGGATGACGAGATAGGTCTCGTACTCTGTGGGGCGGGGCTTCATTTCCAGGCATGCGAGGGGCCGGCCGAGCAGCTTTGCGAAGTCGATTTCGATCCGATCGCGCGTCACGTCCTCGCCGGTCGCGCGGTAGAGGCGTTCGATATCCCATACCTCGGTTTCGACCGGCCGGCCCTGGACAGTAATGTCCTCCACTGCCCGGTCCCGCACGCGGGCATCGGTAAGCACGTTGATGCGAACTTCCTCGATGCGCGACAACTCGCTTTGTATGAGCGTCGCCGCCTCAAGGGCTGCGGGACTGTTCTCGAAACGGGCATGATCGCCCTTGGCCGCATACTCGAAAAACCGCGCCGCCCATCCTGACAGACGGCCAATGTCCCGTCGCGCCAGGACGGGCTCGCTGCTAAGTCCCAGGGTAGTGAACAGTTCCAATCTGACGGAATCTTCCGGGAGGGAATAGGCGATCACTCGGCAAGGCCGGTGAAGTCCGACATCCTCGTGTGGGCATAGATCATGACCGGCAATCGAGCCGGCCTCTTCCAGATACCCGAGAATTACTTCGGTCAACGCCGTCTCGGCTGCCAGCGGCAGATCTGCCGGCAACTCGTTTAGGCGGTCGTTGGCGTCATCCCTGAGCCCTGCTGCGAACTCCGCTACAAGCTGCTCTTCAAGCACCCCTTTAACCTTCGCATTGCCCCTCTACGCACGATATGTGCGCCTCCATAGTATGGCAATCGATTGAATTGTTTCTCACCGGAGGCCTCCGCGGGGCAAAGATCCCCGGAGTCGAAGGGCTAGCGGCTCCAAGACTTCTTCTGTTGGAAATTGTCCTCGCGCTGTTGGTATCAGCAGCAGATGGATACCGAGCACCCGCAACGCTCTCGCGATGTCGCGAGAGGCTTGGTGGCGTGCGGCTGAGCATTGCGGTTCAGCTTACCAGCCCGGCATGAGACGCTTGCCCCATGTTCGGCTAATGTTCTATTCTTTTGTTTCAGCGCCCTCGCGGCGATTCGATCTATCTGGAGCCATGCCATGCAGCACGATGTTTGCCTGCGCGCAGCCGCGCGCGCGATCTACGATGCCTGTTTCCCGACCGAAGAGCTCGCACCGGTCGGCTTCGACGAGGCCGAGCGATACGGGACAATCCATTATCGCCGAGCGGTCGAAGCGGCACAGAATGCGAAGCCGCACCTGCTACACGACCGCGAGGCGCAGCCCAGCCTGTTCTAGCCCAGTGCATTGGGCTCGGCCCGAGCCTGATCGCAAGCGCGGGTGATCACGAAATCGTCGGACCCCCGCGCCCGCGACCGATCGTCCAGCTGATGCCCTCGGTGCGGAGGATTCCCGACACGGCCTTCCCGACGTGCGGCTCGAGCACCGGCCGCCACGGCACCAGCGTGAAATCATGAGCGCGCTCGACCAGCGCGAACCGGCCGCTCGTGAGTTCGAGGCGGCGCCGGTAGGTGCCTTCGACATGGCTGCCGGCATGGCTCTCGACGAATGGCAGGTCGAGCTCGCGCGCCAGCGCCGCGGCGACGCGCAGCAGCTCGCGCCGGCGCAGCGTCTCGATCAAGCCCGGGCGCGGCTCGAACACGCCGCCCCGCTCGCTGCCGAGGCCCTCCTCCACCAGCCACTGCCGGCGCCGCGCTTCGGCATCGCGCACGGCGCTTCCGAATCCCGCCTCGCGCGCCGGGGCGTCGGCGGGGCTCAGTAGCCGACGGTCGAGCCAGGTCGCGCCGTCCGCCGTGGCCAGCCGCTCGAGTGGTTCGGCCGCGAGCAGCTCGACCACGACCGGACGCGCGCGCACCTGCGCCGTCTCGAACCGCTCGACGCGTTCGAGATGGTCGGCGGCGACCCGCCAGCTTCCGTCGGGTAGGCGTTCGACAGCCACGCCGCCGCGGCGCAGCGCTTCGAGCCGGCGGACATGGCTCCGGGCGAATGCCTCGCTGGCCTGGCGGTCGTGGGCCAGGTGCGCGTCGATGTCGTAGCGGCCGCTATTGGCGGCAGCGACCGCGGCAATTGTCCGGTCGACCTCGCGCACGCCGGCGCGACTGGGGGCGACCCGCACCACCGAGCCCTCGCCGACGTCCTCCGCCGGCTCGCGCCCGAGCGCGACATAATGGCTGCGCCCGTCGATACCGTCGACGATCAGATAATGGCGGTCGCGATGCTCGTCGGCGAGCCCGCGCGCCAGCACGCGTCCGACGAGCGGCGCCGCGTCCGGCACGGCCGGGCCGTAGATCGCCTGGTCGGCCGCGGCCCGCTCGACCCGAGCCGCGGAGAAGGCGCGCTGCATCGTGCGGATGATGTCGCCGCGTTCGCCCATCCGGGCGAGCGTCGCGGGCAGGTCCGGCGCGAGCTGCCAGCGGCCCTGCCCCAGATCCTCGGCGAGCCCGAGCCGGGCGAGCTTGGCGAGCCGCCCGGCGCGCAGCGTCTGCTCGAACGCGCCGTCGGCGCGCGCCGCAACGATGCGCCCCTCGCCGGCGAGGCGGACCAGCCGCCGGTCGATCGCGGTCAGGCGCTCGGCCTTGATCTCGGCGAGCTGGGAACGCGCGATCTCACGCGTCGTGCGCGGACCGAGGTCGAGCTCGACGAGCTCGGCGGCGCGCTCGCGCAGGCCCCGGGTCAGGTAGTCGGGGGCGATCACCAGGTCCTTGCCCTTCTGGTCGTGCCCAAGGACGATGACGTGGCTGTGCGGATGGCCGGTGTTGAAATGATCGACCGCGACCCAGTCGAGCCGGGTCCCGAGGTCGGCTTCGGCGCGCGCCATCAGCCGGCGGACCAGCGGCTTCAGGTCGTCGTACTGGGCGCCGTCCTCGGGCGAGACGATCAAGCGGAACTGGTGGCGGTCGCCGGCACCGCGGGCGAGGAAATCCTTGGCGTCGACGGCGTCGCTTTGCGGGCCGTAGAGCGCGCCCCGTTCGCCCTCGCGCGTGGTGCCGTCGCGCTGCAGGTAGCGCAGGTGCGCGGCCGCCGCGTCGGCGCCCTTGCCGGCGAGCCGCACGATGCGAGTCTTGATGACCACGCGGCGGCGCTCGAGCGCGCTCAGCCGGCCGCGGCTGGCGAGCAGCCGCCCGACGCCGGCGGCGCGGCCGATGCGGCTGCCGGCGGACTGCTTGCCCGGCCGCCCGGCAAGAGCCGCCCCGCCGCGCGCCAGGTTGGTGGCGGCGAGCACGCGCTGGAGGTAGCGGCGCGCGCGCCTCGGAGGGCGGCTGCGCAACCGCCCGAGACGGGGTTCGAAATCGTCGTCGCTGCTCACATGGCGGCCCTTGCCGGCGCGCCCCGCCGGCAGTGTGCCGCAGCCTGGCTCCCGAGAAAACCGGTGCCGCCGAGGGCCGCGGAAATCCTCGCTCTTCGGCGCCACCGGCACCGTCGCCCGCGCGACGGTGCCGCTCGAACGACGCAAAAAGGATGTGCAGGCAATGGCTTGTGCGCCGGCCAGTGCCGGCGCTTTATCTTGCCTTACGCGGCTCCCCGCCTGTAACCGTCCGATGTTCGCACATTGTTCGCTCCTGATGGTGAGGTCATGTCGTGTCCTTTCTGGACGCGAGGTGAGTGGATGCGGCGGCGAGTTTTCGACAATCCGGCGAAGCGGGCATGGTGGCAGGTGCATGTCGACGCGCACCGGAAGAGCGGCCTGACGATAGCGCGCTATTGCCGGCACCACCGCCTGACGGTGGATACATTCAGGAAGTGGCGGCGCGAGCTGACCGACTGGGAAGAGGAAAAAACCAAGCGAAACCTGAAGCGTAGAAAGCGCTACCACCCGATCTCGCCGGACAAGCGGCGGCGGGCGACGCAGGCGTTCTGGGCGATGCATGTGGAAGCCTGCCAGTGGTCGGGGCTGCATCTGCGCGAGTATTCTTCGGCGCTGCAGCTGTCGCCCTACAGCCTCAAGCGGTGGCGCAATCTGATCGAGGCGGAGGAGGTCGTGATCGACTGGCGGGCGCTTTTGCATCCGTCGGCGCGGCCACCGATAAGCACAAAAACAAGCACTAGTGCTAAGGAAACGGAGCGCGTTCGGGCCTTGACAGAGGCGATCGAAGCTGAAGCGGGACCGCCCAAACGGGCGCGGCGACGGCGCTGGTCCACCGAGGAAAAGATCGCGCTGCTGCTGGAGGCGGAGCGTCATGGCGAGACCATCTCCTCTGTCGGGAGGCGGCATGGAATCTCGACCAGCGTGCTGTTCCGCTGGCGCGACCAGTTCGGCCTCGGGCAAGAAAAGCCGATGACGCTGGCGCCGGTGCAGGTGATCGAAGGGCGTGCGAAGCGCGACAGCGGAGAGCCGTCGTTGCTGGCCGGCCTGCTGCCTTGCCCGGACGGCATGAAGGAGGTCGAACTGGCCGATGGACGGCGGGTGTTCGCACCGATCGACGCCGATCCCGATGCTGTCCGGCGGGAAGTTGCAGAGCGGGAGATGCGGTCATGATGATCGTGCCGTCGAACGTGAAAGTGCATATGGCGCTGGGCGTCACCGATATGAGGAAGGGCCTCGATGGGTTGGCGACGCTGGTCCAGGAAACGCTCAGGAAGGACCCGTTCTGCGGCCATATCTTCGCCTTCCGGGGCAGGCGGACGAACATGGTGAAACTGCTGTTCTGGGACGGCACGGGGCTGTGCCTGTTCAGCAAGCGGATCGATCGCGGCTACTTCGTCTGGCCGCGGATGAGCGTGGAGGGAGGAACGATCCCGCTGTCGCCGGCGCAGCTCGCGATGCTGCTCGAGGGCATCGACTGGCGTCATCCCGAGCGCGTCTGGAAGCCGCAAAAAGCGGGCTGAAAATGCGCTGAATCCGCCGGAAATACTTGGGTTTAGCGGCGCTATCTGGTAGTATCGGGCATGCGGCTCGATCTCGACAATCTGCCGTCCGATACGGCGCTTCTGCGCCAGTTGGTGCGCGACATGGCGGCCGTCGTCGAGCACCGCGAAGGCGAGATCGAGCGGCTCCAGGCGATCATCAAAAAGCTCCAGCGGATGCAGTTCGGGCGCAGGTCCGAACGCCTCGATCCCGATCAGCTCGCGCTGGGGCTGGAGGACCTCGACGCCGACATCGGCCGTATCGAGGAGAGCCGCCCGGTGATCGTCGGCGCGACCGTTGAACCGCGCCCGCATCGCAAGCCGCTGCCCGATCATCTGCCGCGCGAGGACGTGATGATCGACACCGATCACGATGCCTGTCCGGACTGCGGCGGCGCGCTGCACGGCATCGGCGAGAGCGTCAGCGAGATGCTCGACTGGGTGCCCGCGCAGCTTCGCGTGGTGCGGATCACCCGGCCCAAATATGCCTGCCGGACGTGCGGAACGGTGGCGCAGGCCGCCGCGCCGGAGCGCCCGATCGCAGGCGGGCTGGCGACGCCCGCGTTGCTCGCCCAGGTGCTTGTCAGCAAATATTGCGATCACACGCCACTCTACCGGCAGTCGCAGATCTTCGCCCGCCACGGCGTCGATCTGGCCCGTTCGACGCTGGCCGGATGGGTCGGCGGCGCGTGCTGGTGGCTCGAAGCCCTGCACGAAAAACTGTGCGCCGATGTGTTCGCATCGGACCATCTGTTCGCCGACGACACGCCGGTTCCGGTGCTCGATCCGGGGCGTGGAAAGACGAAAACCGGCCGCCTGTGGGTCTATGCCCGCGAGCAGCGCGGGTGGAACGGACCCGCGCCTCCGGCCGCCGTCTATCTGTTCGCGCCGGACCGGAAAGCGGAGCGCCCGATCGCGCATCTCCAGCACTTCGAGGGCGTGCTGCACGTCGATGGCTATGCCGGGTTCGAGCGCGTCGCCGCGCGCGATGACGTGACGCTCGCCGCCTGCTGGGCGCATACGCGGCGCAAGTTCTACGACGTCGAGCAGCAGACCGGCTCGCCGATCGCGGCCGAGGCACTGCGCCGCATCGCCACACTCTACGAGGTCGAGAAGAAGGCGCGTGGACAATCCCCGGCGCAGCGCATGGCGTGGCGGCGTTCGCTCTCCCGGCCGCATCTCCAGACGATGAAGGGCTGGCTGGAAGCGCAACTGGCGCTCGTTCCCGCGCGCAGCACGCTTGCCGACGCGATCCGCTATGCGCTCGGCCGCTGGACTGGCTTGACCCGGTTCCTCGACGACGGCCGCATCGAACTCGACACCAATCCGGTCGAGCGCGCCATCCGTCCGGTGGCTCTCGGCAGGAAGAACCATCTGTTCGCTGGCAGTGACGGCGGCGGCCATCGCTGGGCCGTGATCTGCTCGTTGATCGAGACGGCGAAGCTCAACAGCGTCGAGCCCTACGCTTGGCTCAGCGACGTGCTCACCCGCATGGTCGAGGGCCATCCGGCCAGCCGACTCGATGAACTGCTGCCGTGGAACTGGGCGCTCAATGATCACGCCGCCGCCTGACGTGCAACGACCGGACGCATACCCCCGCCTGAACCCCTTCTTCCGCCCGTTTTGGCCATCCCGACGCCCCGCCGATGTCGCCCGAGCCGAGGCAAAAAGAAGCCGGGACGCGGATGCCTGTCCGGCACCCTTGTCCCGGCACTTCGATGCGGCCGATCAATGCGTCACAGCGAAGGCTTCGCGTGCCGCGCGTTCGCTCCGGAAATGGCGTCGCCCCATCAATCCGTGCGCGTGTCCGTCGCCATCGACGATGCTCACCGCGACGAACCAGCGGCCATCCAACCGGCCCATGATCGCCACCCGATCGAGCTCGAAATCTTCCTCATCGGCGCCTTCATAGGTCCCAAGCCAGCGCTCCGACACACGCGCATCCCACAGGAAATCGCTCTCCTCGGCCTCGAGAAACCGCTGCGCGAGCGCTGCGCCCGCACCGTGTCCGAACTCGATCTCGAGCCCCGCCACGAGCGTCGCCAACACGCGATCCGTGTCCTTCGCCGATGCCACGCCGATGGGTTGAAACATGGTCATGTTCGCCTCCTTCGCTTGAAGTCCTCCTCATCGAGGACAGACCTCGCGCGACGGGCGGCGGAGCGGCTGTCAGGGCCGCGGAGGCGCAGCCGGAGCGCCGCGCCAGCGGCGGCGGAGGAACCGATTTTGTTGCGCCGAGACGAACAAAAGCGCGTGCGAAGCACGCTCCAATTCGCAGCAAAATTGGAGGGGCCGCCGGCCTTGCACAGCCGCTCCGCCGCCCGTCATGCTGGGCCTTGCCGAGACGAGCCCTCCCACCTCACCGCAGTCGAGCCGCCGGTGAATGCGTGCGCCGCCGCTTCCATCCGTCCGATCTGACGGTGACTTCGCTTTTGAAATATCATGGAATTTAAGTAGAATGCAGATCGTCATCAGCCAGAGTTTCACGGTCATGAAACAGGGCAGGTCCGTCGTCATCATAGTCGTCGCGCTCGCCATCGGCTTTGCGGCTGGCTTCATGGTGCGCCCCGTCATCGGACCGGCTGCGGGGGACGTCGCGGCTCCACGCGCCACCCAATATTTCGCCGCCAATCTCGATCAGGCGCGCGAAACCGTCGCAGGTTGCCGCGAGGGCACGGTGCGCGGCGACGAATGCGCGCATGCCGAAGAGGCGATCATTGCCGCGGAAGGCCGAAGCCGCACGAAGGCATTCCTGGGAACGCGGCCGCACTGAGCCGCCCGATCGTCTATCGATCGGGCCGATCGGACGACAGCGACACGAACAGGCTGCCGGAAGCTTGGGTACCCGCGCGCGACGGCGATGGCTCCGCGGGCGCACCGCCGGTCCGAAGCGCCACGAACAAGGCCGGCGGCGGCCGCTGTGGAAGTGACGGCAGCGGCCCGGAAGGCGTGCCCGTCACTGTTCCTGTCACCGTGGCGAGATAGGCGCGCGTCTCGCTCGGTAGTGGGCGTCCCAAGGCGAGATAGGCGGCATAGCGGCCGGGACCGGCATTGTAGGCGCCGAACAGGCCCGGATAGCCGAAGCGCTCGTACATGAGCCGCAGATAGAACGTGCCGGCGAGGATGTTGTCGCGCGGGTCGTGGGGGTCGGCGCCGAGCCCCAGCCGGGCGCGCAGCTCGGCCCAGGTTCCGGGCATGATCTGCATGAGTCCCATGGCGCCCGCGCGGCTGGTGATCGGGCGTCCGGCCAAGTGCGTGCGGCCGCCGCTTTCGGCGCGCATCACCCGCTCGATCCAGTCGAGCGGCACGCCGAAGCGCTGCGAGGCTTCGCGCGAATAGGGCCGCCAGCGGGCCACTGCGTCGCCCGGAATCCCGCGCTCGGCAGTGTCGTCGGCCTGCGGCGCGGCGGCCGAGGGGATGCCGAGCAGCAGGACGGCGCCTGCCCAGAGCGCTGCGGGGGGCCGGATCATGCGCCGGTCTCCGCGGTGTGCCAGGTCCAGAGTGGATGCGCTGTCCCGACCACGTCCGAGGTCCGGCTTACGCCGAAATAGCGCCCGTCGAACGAGGCCGGGCTTGCCGGATTGAGGAGCAGCAGCTCGCCCGCGTGCAGCGTCCGGCACCCCTCCCAGCGCGGCAGCGGGCGGCCGAGCCGGTCGGCGGCCAGCCGTTCGGCGACGGGATGGCCGTCGATCGTCAGCGCTGCGCCGATCCCGCAGACGCGCATGCCCGCGACCGCGGCGACGTGCTTGATCGCCGGGACGTTGCGCGGGAGGTAGCGCCGCTCGGCGGCGAGCCTGCGGGCGGGTTCGGGCAGCCAGACGACGACCAGATTGCCGGGCATGGGAGCCGCCTCGGCGCCGACCCGATAGAGGCCGACGGGCGCACTCGCGCTCGCGTTCCAGAGCAGGCGCGGTCGCGGCGGAAAGGCGATGGTGAGGCCGAGCGCGGCGGCACCGAGCGCAAGCCAGAGGCCGCGGCGGCGAAGCATCCGGCGGCGGCGCCGGTCGCGCCGCAGCGTCTCACCGAAGGCGAACAGCGGCAGGTCACGGGCATCAGCCATGGACGCCTCCGCGCGCGTTCGCGGCCGACCAGGCCTCGATATCGTCGATATGGTAGCGCCAGGTCCGCCCGTGGCGGCGGCAGCGCGGACCTTTGCCGCCGAGCCGCATCGCCTTCAGCGTCGAACGGGCGATGCCGAGATGGAAGGCGGTCTGCTTGGCGGTGAGGAACGGGCAGGATTCGCGCGCGGCCTTGGCCCGCGCGGCGGCGTCATCGTCCATGATTTCGGGTCCGGTGCTGGGGTCGTGCGGCCAATCGCCGCGGTGGCCCCAAGCTGGCCCAAGCGCGCCGCCGCCGGCAGGGTCGAAAATCGATGCATGCATTTTCGACCCCCCCCCCCATTTCTGGGGACTTGCGCTCCCGCGCCGTGGGCACGGGAGCGCTGCCGACTCAGTCGGCCGGGTTCCAGATGATGGCGAAGGCGTCGTCATCGTCCTGGCCGGCGGCGCGGCCGAGATTGGCGTAGAGCCGGCGCGGCCCGAACTCGGGGGCGGCGAGGCTCAGCGAGACATAGTCCTTGCCGGACATCTCGCCGCGCCGGACCCAGCCCGCCCCGACCTCGACGCCGCCGGCCGAAACGCGATAGTCGGGCTGCGTGTCGCTGCTCTTCGAGCGGTTGGGCAGGATCTCGATCTCGGTGCGGATCGAGAGCGTCTTGAGCTGGCCCTTGAAGCCCTCTCCGTCGCGGGTGACATAACCGATTGCGGGCATTGATCGTCTCCTTGGTTGCTCGCCCGAACCGTTTCCGGGCGATGGGCGGACCGGAGGAACGGGCCCGAGCCGGAGGCGCGAACCCGCGAGGGCCGCAGCGTCAGCGGAGGACCGGAGCGCCAGCGCTTATTTGGAGCGGAGCGGCCGCGAGGAGCCGGCGAAGCCGGCGGGGAAATAAGCGCGCCGCGCGATGGTTTGGCGCGGCCGGCGCCCGTTCCAGGTCATGCGCCCACGGAGCCGGAGACGGTGGCGCGGGGCAGCCCGGACGATCCTGTTCGCATGGGCATTGGCACGCGCGATGAAGGGCAACGAGGTCCCCGGACAGGGGCCCCGGGGCCGCCACGAAGCGTTCTTGTCCCGTCGCCCGATGGGCGATAGCGGCCCGGTCATGGATGTGGATCGGCATGCGCGCGGGCGGGCGCTAGGGAATGGTGCGGCGGCCGGCGCGAGGCCGATCGCAGCCCTGACGCTCGCACTTTCGGCGAGGCTCCTGCTCGGCGCGGCCGCGCCTCCCCGGCAGGCGTCGGTCGCCTATGTGATCGACGGAGACACCTTCCGGCTGGCGAGCGGCGAGCGCATCCGCATCGCCGGGATCGATGCCCCCGAGACGCGGCCCGGTCAGGCGAAATGCAGGCGCGAGATCGCCGCCGGACGGGCGGCGACGGCGACCGCGCGCGGGCTGCTGCAGGGCCGCACCGTGCGGCTCGCACGGCTCGGGCGGAACTACAATCGCACCGTCGCGCGCGTAACTTTGGACGGCCGCGATGTCGCCGGCGAGCTTGTCCGGCTGGGCGCGTCGCGCTGGTGGCCGCGAGGCCAGCGCAAGCCCGACTGGTGCCACGGCTAGCCAGCCGATATGAATGATTTCGATGCCGATACAGCTATCACCGGAGCGCCTCGCAGACCTTCTCATCGACCCACGGGAGAGCCTTGATCTCGAGATCAAGAACTGGCTCGATCTCAGGAACGACAACGATGCCAAGGCTATTTTCGCAAAGGCGGCGCTCGCCCTTGCGAACCACGGCGGCGGCTTCATTCTTCTCGGGCTCACGGAGACCGAGAGCGGGTGCGTCGAGGCGGAGGGGCGGCCCGCGTCGCTGGACGGCTACACGCAGGATGTGATCAACGGGATCGTCCAGAACTATTCCGACCCGGCCTTTCATTGCGCAGTCCATATCGTCGCGCGTGGGGATGACCGGCTCTTTCCGGTCGTCGTGGTGCCGGGCGATCATCGTTCGCCGGTGCGGGCGAAGCGCGCCGGTCCGCACGGGAATATCGTCCAGGACAATGCGATCTATGTCCGCAAGCCCGGCCCGCGCAGCGAGGTGCCGACGAGCGGACAGGACTGGGATGCACTGTTGGCGCGGTGTCTCGCCAACCGCCGCGACGAGATGCTCGACCAGATTCGCGACCTGATCAGCGGCGCGGTTCCGGCCGCGGCGTTACCGGCCGCGCCAGCCAAACTCGACCAATGGATCGAGCAGTGTCTCGCGCGCTGGGATGCACTGGTCGCGAATCTGCCCGCCGATGCCCCCGAGCGTTGCCCGCACGGATTCCACTATTTCGCCTATGAGTTGAGCGGTGACGTTCGCGCCATTCCACCCGGCCAGTTGCCCGAACTGCTGCAGCGCAGCGTCGCCCGTCATACCGGCTGGCCGCCTTTCTGGTTTCCGACGCGTCGCGGCATCGAGCCCTATCCGATCGACGGGGTGGTCGAATGCTGGCTCGGCGGGGACACCGAGCCGGGCACGTTCGGCCAGCGTGACGCCGCGCATTCGGACTTCTGGCGGATTTCGCCGGAAGGCTATGCGTTCCTGCTGCGCGGGTATCAGGAGGATGGATTGGAACAGCGGCCGCCCGCGACGCTGTTCGACGTCACCCTGCCGGTCTGGCGGGCGGGCGAAGTGCTGCTGCACGCCGAAAAGCTCGCGGCGAACCTCATCGACGGGCCGGCGACGGTGTCGTTTGCCGTCCATTATCGCGGGCTGGCAGGCCGCTCGCTGACCAGCGTCACCGGCGACCGACTCCTGTTCGACGGACATGTCGCGCGGCAGGACGCCATTACGATGCGGACGATGGTCGAAGCGGCATCCGTTGCGCCCAACCTGCCGGAAATCATCCATCCGTTGCTGGCGCCGCTCTATGCGCTGTTCGACTTTTTTGATCTGCCGATGGTGCTGGTGAACGAGGAACTCGGCAAGATGCGCAAGGGCAACTTCTAGGAAAACACCGCGCGCCGACGCCGGGACGGCGGAGGCGCGCGGCCGGATTTCGGGGCTGTCGGCAGGGAAAAGGCGGGGCGGCGAACCGCCCCGCCTTTCGGGGCTCAGGCCGCGAGCGGGACCGGCTCGGCCACCTCCGGCGCGGGTGCCGGATCGTGGTCCGGCCGGGCGACTGCAGCAGGCGCTGCGGATGGCTCGGGCGGCGTGGCGGACACGCGCGCCGCCTCGGCGAGTGCATGCGCGCGCACCGTGCCGACGCCGCCGCGCGCCGTATAGGCGGCGGGCGGGAACGCCATCCACTTGGGGACCCAGCGCTCGCGCTTTTCGCGGCCGTTGGCGCCGTCGAGATGATCGGCGACGATGCGCTTGAGCGTCTTGCCCTTCTCGCGCGCATTGGCGGCGGCGACGGCTTCGCCCGCGACATCGGCGACGAGCGCAGCCAGCACCTCGCGGTCGCGGACCAGTTCGAAGAAGGCGGCATCGGCCTGCCACCAATCGGCCATGTCGAGGCCGATATGGCAGCCCACCGCCTCGACCGCCGCGCTTCCCGCCGCGAGGCTTTCGCCCATCACCACGGCGATCACGTCCATCACCGCCGCGTCGGGCAAGTCGAGCAGCCGCCAGAACAGCGCCGCGAGCGGGTCGCCGTCCGCGCCTTCCACGCTGCCCTCGACCACGGTCGGCTCGTCGGGCGAGAAGCCGAGCAGGCCGAGCACCGCGCGGCGGCTCTCGTCGAACACCGTCTCGCCATGCACGGTCTCGACGCTTTCGCGGGTCCCGTCGCTGCGCGCCGATTGCGGCTCGGCACGCACGCTCCACAGGTGAGAGCCCGCGATGGCGTGCGCCACCATCAGCCGGAGCGCGACGCCGGGATGGGCGAGCAGCGCCGCGCGCGCGGCGGCGTGGCGATGAAGGTCGATATAGACCTGCATCGGGCCGCTGACCTCGGGCCGCGACGGCTTGGCTTCAGCCGCCGCATCGCCGTCCGCAGCCGCCGCGCGACGGGCTTCCTTGCGCGAGACATAGCCTTCGTGGAACACGACCTCGCCGCTGGCGCGCACGTCGATATAGACGCGCCCGCCCTTGCGCTTGGCCGCCTTCTCATATTCCCAGCTGTGGAAATGCTGATCCGGCGGCACGATCACCGCGTCGGCCCATCCGGCGTCCAGATATTCGGCGCGGCGCGTCTCGACCGCCGCATTCTGCGCCGTCCAGAAAGCGTCCGTATCGGCGAAATAGCTGTCCTCGCCGAACAGGTCGGCGATGACGGCAAGCCCGCTCGCTGCAACGTCGAACAGCGCATGTCGCGTCGCGATCGACTGCCCGCCGAACAGCCACGCCTTCAACTGGTGGCCGGTCGGCAGATAGGCTTGCGCATCGTCGGCGAGCGCCAGCCATGCGCGCTGCTGGCTCTTGCTGGCGAGCGTCAGGTGCCGGACGGTCGTCCGGTCGATCTCCTCGCGCGCATACATCTGACGGATGCGCGGGAGCAGGTTGCCGAGCGCGAGGACGCGCTTCACCGTCAGCTCGGGAAGCCCGAAGGTCGCGGCGATGTCCTCCGGTGTCCGGCCTTCCTTCACCAGCCGGGTGAAGGTCTCCCATTGGGTGACCTCGTCGGGATCGAGCCGCGCCAGATTCTCGATCAGCGAGGCTTCGATGGCGGCGGCATCGTCGCCCGCGTCGAGGATCGCGCAGGGCACCGGCTCGGCCTGCGCCGCCTCGTCGGCGACGATCCGCGCGGCGTGGAAGCGGCGGCTTCCGGCGACGATCTCGAAAGCGTCGGGCGCGTGCCCCTCGGCGTCCTCGAGGCCGGGTTGCGGGCGGACGATCAGCGGCACGAGGATGCCGCGCGCGCGGATCGTGGGGAGGATGTCCGACACGTCGGGCGGGCGCTTGGCGAAGCGCATATTGGCCTTGCTGACGGCCAGCTTGTCGAGCGGGATAAAATCGAGTTTCATGGTCAGCACTCCTTGTGAGTGCCGGTCCGTCGCTCTTTGCGGGGACGGCGGACCGGCTTTGGATAAGCGGCGAAACGCGCCGCGCGTCATCCGCCTTTCCCGCGTTCGGGGTCGGTCGGAATCTCGGAGACCGGCGCGGACTCGATGCGCCAGATGACGGCTTGGGCCTGGAGGATCGAACCGACGCGGCGCGCGGTGTCGGCCCAGACCGACAGGCTCGCGGTCGTCGAAAAGCCGATGTCGCGCTCGATGCCGAGCCCGAAGGGCAGGCGCAGCGAGGCGATCTCGGACAGGCTGAAACAGCCGAGTTCCGGGCATCCGAAGCCGAGGTCGGCCAAGCCGAACAGCGTGTCGTCGTCCTCTCCAAGCTCGGTCGCGAGCCATGTCGCCGCGCCCAGCGGATTGAACAGCTTGACCACCGGAACCGGGTTGGGCTCGGGCCTGCCGCCCTGCGCGGCGGCGCGGCGGCTGATGGCGTTGGCGCGCAGCGCCAAGCGCAGATCGGGGGTGAGCAGGATCATGCCGCCAGCCTCCCTTCCTGCGCCTCGCGATGCCGGGCGAGTAGCCAGTCGGCGGCCCTGCTCGCTTGGCCGGCGGCGCGGAAGATCGCGCGATTGTCCTCGCGCAGTACGTCGAGCCAGCCTGCCAGATAGTCGGCGTGGCGGACGGTCGGCACGATGCCGAGGCTCGCGCAGAGGAAGGCCGCGCCCATCTCGGCGACCAGTTCCTCGCGCGCGTAGTCGCGGCTGCCGAAGCTGCCGGACTGGTTGCGCGCGAGCCGCGAGCGATGGCCGGTTGCGTGGGTCAGCTCGTGCAGGCAGGTGCGGTAATAGTTGATCTGTTCGAAGAAGGCGGGCTGCGGCGGGACCTGCACATAGTCCTCGCCCGGCACGTAGAAGGCGCGGCTTCCGCCGATGCGCAAATCGACGCCGCTCGCCGCGATCACTTCTTCGGCGACGGGGACGATCTCGCGTTCGGGAAGCGGCATCGGCTCGGGCGCGAGTCCGGGGCGCAATCCCTCGCATTGGGCGACGTTGAACACGGTAAAGCGCTTGAGGAAGGGAATGGCCTTGGCGTCCTCGCCGGTCTCGCGTGCGCGCTCCTTTTCGCTTTCCGGGGTGAAGCGGTCGGCATAGACCACGCAGGTTCCGCGCTCGCCCTTGCGGACATTGCCGCCTGCCTCCAGCGCCTGTTTGAAGGTGAGCCAGCCTTGGCTCGGAAAGCCGCGCGCGATGACCGCGCCCCACAGGATCAGCACGTTGATCCCCGAATAGTTGCGGCCGGTGAGCGCGTTGCGCGGCAGGCCGGGCGCGAGGCCCGCCGCCTCGGAGCGGCCCCAAGGCTGGACCCAAGGGAAACGCCCTGCCTCAAGCTCGGCGATGATCCGGCAGGTGACTTCGTCGTAGAGGCTGGCGCGGGGTTCGGCCTGCGGATTGGTCTGCTGCTTGGCCTGTCGTTCGGCGTCGGGCTGCGGCTTGCGCCGGGCGCGACGGGTGGGGGTTGCTGGCATTGTCCTCGCCTCCTTTCCCGCCCCAAAACCGCATGGCCTCCCCGGAAAGCGGGGGTGGGCGGCGAGAGGCGACCGGCAAGGCGCGGGCCCGAGCGGCGGCGGCACCCGAAGGGCCGCAATGGCAATGAAGGAGCCGGCCGCACGGCCGGCTTGCCGCCGCCGCGTCCGCGCCTAGGAGGGAGCGCCGCCCACTCCCGCGCATCCGGGAGAGGCCACCGACAGCGCCGCCGCGCGGCAGCGCGGCGACCGCTTCAAGCGCCAGCGATCGTCACCGCCAGGCCGAGACCCGCCCGGGGCGGGGCTCGGCGGCGAAGGGCCTGGGCCCGAGCCGTAGAGCGCGGTCGCGCGCGGCACGCGCGCGAGGCGCCGCCCCTTCTCGAGGCGATCGGAACGAACGACAATTCGGCCCTTGTATCGCCAATGTCGACGGGGCGGCCGCCGAAGGATCAGGCGGCGATCGGCTTGACCAGGAACGCCGCGCTGGCCGGACAGAGCGTGCGGAACTCGGCCGAGCCGGCGATGGCGGCCGGGGCGCCGCTGCGCTCGACCGGCGCGTAGCCGAGCCGCCGGAAGAACGGCTCCGCTGTCGTGGTCAGCAGATACAGCGTGCGCGCGCCGTCATTGGCCGCGGCGCGTTCGAGCGCGGCCACGAGCGCGCCGCCGAGCCCGGCATTGCGCCGCGCCGGCACGACGACGACCGATCGCAGCAGCCTGTCGGCGCCGACGCCTTCGATGCCGCCATAGCCGACGAGTCCCGCCTCGTCGTCGAACCGGAAGAACCGCCGGCCCGGCTGGCCGAGATCGTTGACGGGGAGTCCGGCCGCCGCGAGCTCGCGGGCAAGGGCGCCACCCGCTTCGGGAGAGACGGGCGTCGCCCTCATGCGGGAACCCGGCGTTCGTACCAGGGCCGGGTGCGCTTCACGAGCCCGACGACCGACAGCATCACCGGCACCTCGACCAGGACGCCGACCACGGTGGCGAGGGCGGCGCCGGACCCGAGGCCGAACAGGCTGATCGCGGCGGCGACCGCGAGCTCGAAGAAGTTGGACGCGCCGATCAGCGCGGCGGGCGCCGCGACACACCAGGCGACGCCGAAGCGGCGGCTCAGCCAATAGGCGAGCCCGGCATTGAAATAGACCTGGATCAGGATCGGCACCGCGATCAGCGCGATCACCAGCGGGTTGGCGATGATCGCTTCGCCCTGGAAGCCGAACAGCAGCACGAGCGTGGTCAGCAGCGCGACGAGCGACACCGGACCGAGCGCGGCGAGCAGACGGTCGAGCGCGGCCTGTCCGCCCGAGGCCAGAAGTGCGCGCCGGATGAGCTGCGCCGCGATCACCGGAATGACGATGTAGAGCACGACCGACAGGAGCAGCGTGTCCCACGGCACCGTCACCGAGGCGACGCCGAGCAGCAGGGCGACGAGCGGCGCGAAGGCGAACACCATGATGATGTCATTGAGCGCGACCTGGCTCAGCGTATAGTTGGGCTCGCCTTCGCAGAGGTTGGACCATACGAACACCATTGCGGTGCACGGCGCGGCGGCGAGCAGGATCAGCCCGGCTATGTAGGAGCTGACCTCGTCCGCCGGCAGCAATGGCCGGAACAGCCATCCGAGGAACAGCGTGCCGAGCAGCGCCATCGAGAAGGGCTTGACCGCCCAGTTGATGAACAGCGTGACGCCGACACCCTTCCAGTGCCAGCGCACCGAGCCCAGCGCGCCAACGTCGATCTTGAGCAGCATCGGAATGATCATCAGCCAGATCAGCGCCGCGACCACGAGGTTGACGCGGGCGACCTCGGCCGCCGCGATCGCCGCGAACAGGCCGGGAATCGCATAGCCCAGCGCGATGCCGGCGACGATGCAGGCGGCAACCCAGAGGCTGAGATAGCGTTCGAAAAAGCCGATCGCCGGGCGGGGCTGGCCGAGCGCGATATCGGTCATGCGCCGATCCTGTTGCCGGCGTCGTCGATGACCTGCTCGCCGTCCTCCTTGGTGAAGGCGCCCAGCTGCGATGCCGGGAGCAGGTCGAGCACGGCTTCCGACGGGCGGCAGAGCTTGACGCCGAGCGGCGAGACGACGATCGGCCGGTTGATCAGGATCGGGTGCGCCAGCATCGCGTCGAGGAGTTGCTCGTCGCCGAGCGAAGGATCGGCGAGACCGAGCTCGGCATAGGGCGTGCCCTTCTCGCGCAGCAGCGCGCGGGCGCCGATGCCCATGCGGGCGATCAGCGAAACCAGCATCGCGCGGCTCGGCGGCGTCTTCAGATACTCGATGACGTGCGGCTCGATGCCGGCGTTGCGGATCATCGCCAGCGTGTTGCGCGAGGTGCCGCAGTCGGGATTGTGATAGATGATGACGTCGATCAGGCTCATTGGACGGCTCCGGGCTGGCAGCAGGCGGCCTTGGCGGCGACTTCGGCGATCGGCGCGCAGATTTCCGGCACGCCGCCGCAGCAATCCTCCATCAGGAATCCGAGCAGGCTGGTCATTCGCTCATAGTCCGCGGTGTAGATGATCGAACGGCCTTCGCGCCGCGGCGACACGAGGCCGGCATGCCCGAGGATGTTGAGGTTGCCCGAGAGCGTCTGCGGGACGTGGCCGGTGGCGCGGGCGATATCGCCCGCAGCCATGCCGTCCTTGCCGGCGCGGACCAGCAGGCGGAACACCTCGAGCCTGCCGGCATGCGCGAGCGCGGAGAGCGCGGAGACCGCGGCGGCAGCATCCATCAGCAGCACGCCTGTTTGGGGGCGGGCGCCGATGCGGGGCCGCAGCAGGCGGACGCGGTCGGTTCGGGCAGGACTTCGTCCTCGCCGTAGCTGGTCGCCTCGCCGAAGGTGAAGAAGGTCTCCCAGCGCACGCCGGCGGGATCGCGGACCCAGCTCTTGTCCGATCTGGCATAGCAGCAGGTGGTCGCTTCCTGGTCGAAGGTCTCCGCGCCGGCGGCCTTCAGACGTCCGGCGAGTTCGCCGAGCTCATCGGCGCTGTCGACCTGGATGCCGATGTGATCGACGCCGCTCGCCCGCGCCCGCTCGGAGATCGCGAAGTTGACCTTGGGATCGTCGAGCATCCACTTGGCATAGTCGTCCTTCACGACCACCGGAGCGGCGCCGAACAGCGCCTCGTAGAAGTGGATCGACTGCGCGAGGTCGGGCACGCTGACGTGGAGATGCATGCGCTTCATCGAGGGTCTCCTGCTCTGTTGATGACATTACGAGTATATCCGTAATATCATAGAGTCAAGCTCGTGCCGCGTGCGTGATCAGGTCTGCCGGTGGAGCAGGTGGCGATAGCCGCCCTGGGCCATGGCCCTCGCGTCGCGCACCAGGCGGCGGACGCGCGAGCGCAGCGAATCGCGGTCGTCGTGCCAGTCGAGCACGATGCGGTCCTCGCCGAACAGCGCGGCGCCGATCTCGCGCTGGCTGGCGCCCGCGGCGAGTGCGTCGTGGACGCGCAGCACCGTCAGCCAGCGATCGATCCGCGGGTCGTGCGGGAACAGCGATCGCGCGAAGCGGCCGCGGCGGCAGAGCTCGAGGAAGCGCCTCAGCGGCAGGATCTTGGGCTCGGCCGAGGCGACGCCGAGCAGCCGGTAGTGGAGCAGCACGGCTTCCTCGCGCGCGATGCTGCCTTCCTCGACATCGATGCGGATCCGGTGCCATCCGTCCGAGAGCACGGCATGCTCGCGGCCGTCGCTATCGGTCGCGAGCGCCAGCCAGGGCGCGAGACGGTCGGTGCGTATGCTGTCCGGGTCCGCCGGATCGGACGGCACCGCGATGACGCGCAGCGTGCCGGGGTCGAGATCGGCATGCCAGATGATCCGGGCCTCGGGTGCTGCGCGGTCCGGATGCTCGGCGAAAGTGAAGCCCCCACTGGACCGGCTCGATCTCCGTCGCAGCGTGGCCGCGCGTCGCCTCGCTCGCCCGCGCATACCACGCGATGTAGCCGGGGTCGCGGCGCAGCCATTCCCACATGAGCCCGGCCCGATCTATGCCGCGAAGGCCAGAATAGCGCCGGCCGTCGCGCCACCATCCGGGGCCGTCGTCTTGCGTATTCCCCGTCATGCTCGTGCGGGCAACTCTGCCGTGCCGTTCCGGCGACTTGCGGGCAGCGGTCGGCAACGGCGCGGGACTTGCCGCCGCCTCCGCCATTTTGCTTGTTCAAGACATCTTCTTCGTGTGAACTCTTCATGATAATGGCTTGCAATCGCAAGAGTCGCCGGAGGACGGCGTGAGGCCCCGTCTTCCAGCCCGAGTACAAGGGAAAGGGCGGTCTCGGGATATGCGGTGGCTTGAGACGCCGCCCGGGACCGTGTTGCTGCCCGATGGGCATGCATATGGTGGCGATGCAGTTCATCCGCATCGTCGAGGAAGTGAGGACGGTCGACGACCTGACCGCTGCGATGCAGTCGGTGACCGACGAACTCGGCTTCCAGTATTTTGCGCTGACCCATCATGTCGACGTGCTCGCCGCCGAGGGCGCGGCGATCCGGCTCCACAACTATCCCGACAGATGGGCCGACTATTACGACCGCAATGCGCTCGGCGTATCCGATCCAGTGCACCGCGCGAGCCACGTGACGAGTGTCGGCTTCTGCTGGTCGCGCATGTCTGAAATGATACCGCTCACCGCCGAGGACCGGCGCGTGCTGGCGATGGGCCGCGAGGAAGGGATCGGCGACGGCTTCACCGTTCCGGCCCATGTCCCCGGCGAGGCGCGCGGGTCCTGCTCGTTCGCGAGCGAGGCGGGCCGGCCGATCGTCGTCGACCTGCTGCCGATGGCGCAGCTTGCCGGCGCCTTCGCGTTCGAGGGCGCGCGCCGGCTCTGGTCCGATCGCGGGCACCTTTCCAAGCCGCCGCCGCCGGTGCTCACCGACCGGCAGCGCGACTGCCTGCTGTGGGCCGCGCGCGGCAAGACCGACTGGGAGATCAGCCGCATCCTGAGCGTGACCGAAGAGACGGTCGCGCGCCATATCAAGATGGCCTGCGCACGATACGGGGTAAGCAAGCGAACATTGCTGGCGATCCGGGCGCTGTTCGACGGAACGCTCACTTTCACCGATATCTTCCGCCGCTGATATTACCCTTTCCGGGAATAGCGGGCGTCGTCGTCCCGGCAGACCCTTGGCCGACCGAAAGCCAAGGGAGCCCAGACATGCTTCACGTCATGCAAACGGCCGCGCGCCCGATCTCGGACGGCGTGCTCCGCGCGATGTTCGCCGCGCGCAAGTCCGTGTTCGTCGACCTGCTCAAATGGGACGTGCCGGTGATCGACGGCACCTATGAAGTCGACCAGTTCGACGACACCCATGCGACCTATCTGGTGCTTGCCGATCGGGAAGAAGGCCATCTCGCCTCGGCGCGGCTGCTGCCGACCACGCGCCCGCACATCCTCGACAGCTTCTATGGCGAGCTGTGCGAGGAGGCGCCGCCGCAGGCGCCCGACGTCTTCGAGATCACCCGCTTCTGTCTCGATCGCGGCCTTTCGGCGCGCGAGCGTCGGGCCGCGCGAGACACGCTGGTGACGGCGCTCGCCGAGCACGCGCTCGCCCATGGAATCACCGCCTATACCGCGATCGCGGAGATGCCATGGTTCCAGCAGATCCTCGCCTTCGGCTGGCGCTGCCGGCCGCTCGGCCTGCCGCAGGTGATCGACGCGACGATGCTCGTCGCACTCAGCATCGAGATCGACACCGATACGCCGGCAAAGCTCGCCGCGGCCGGCATCGTGCCGTCGATCGACATCCACGCCGCCGCCGCGCGCGTGGCCGCCTGAAAGGAGAGGCGCGATGATCGAGACGATGACGCCTCTCGTCGAGGACCACGCGGCCGGGCTCGAGGAACGCGGCTATTGCATCATCCGCGGCGCACTGCCGCCCGCGACGATCGCCGCCTTGGACCAGGACCTGGCCGAGGATTTCGCGCGAACGCCGTTCTGCGAGGGCGCCTTCTACGGCACAACGACCAAGCGGTTCGGACGGCTCCTGATCCGCTCGCAGCACGCCGCCGCGTTGGTCCGGCACGCGGCAATCCTCGCCACCGTCGAGACGCTGCTCTCGCGCTGGTGCGACAGGATCCAGCTCAACGTCGCCCAGGCGATCGCCGTCCATCCCGGCGCCCCCGCGCAGATGCCGCACCGCGACCAGGACATGTGGCGGGCACCCGCCGGCGAGGCCGAGTATCTGGTCAACGTGATCTGGCCGCTCACCCGCTTCACCGCCGCCAACGGGGCGACGATGGTGTGGCCGGACAGCCATGGCGCGAACGCGCTCATCCCGGAGCCTCGGACCGCGCCGGTCGCGGCCGAGATGGCGCCCGGAGACGCCCTCATGTTTCTCGGCTCGACCCTGCACGGCGCGGGCGCGAACCGCACGGAGGAGGTGCGCCGGGGCATCGTCGTCGGCTATTCGCTGGGCTGGCTCAAGCCCTACGAGAACCAATGGCTCGCCTATCCGCCCGAGGTCGCGCGCAGCTTTCCGCCGGAACTCGCAGCGCTGGTCGGCTACCGCCAGCATCGCCCCAACCTCGGCAACTATGAGGGACAGTGCCCGTCGGTACTGCTCGGAGAGCGCGTGGACCAGCCCCTGGCAGCGATCGACGCGCTGCGGCCTGACCAGGCGGCGATGGTCGATGCCTACCTTGCGAGCCAGGCGACATGAACGCCGCCGGGCCCACCGCCGAGCGCATCTACGAGGCACTCAAGGCCCATATATTGCGCGGTACGTTCCGGCCGGGCGCTCGGCTTGACCCCACCGCCCTGGCCGAAAGCCTCAACAGCAGCGTGACGCCGGTGAGGGCAGGCCTCAACATCCTGGTCGGCGAGGGATTGGTGGAGACCGGGACGGGTGAAGGCTTCCACCTGCCGCTCGTCGACGAGCCGGCGCTGAAGGACCGCTACGGCTGGAATGCCGAGCTGCTGGGGGTCGTGCTCCGCAGCGCCGGCCGGAGGCCTGCCGAGGCGGAGCTCGCCATCGATGCCGGCAACCAGGCCGCGCGCGCCGGCTCGCTGTTCCTCGCCATCGCCCGCTGGTCGCCCAACTTCGAGCACGCGCGCGCGATCGCGCTGCTGAACGACCGGCTCCATGCCGTTCGCGTCGCCGAGGCCGGCGTCCTTGCGGACATCGAAGCGGAACTCGACTCGATAGCCGAGGCGGCCGGGCGCCGCGACCTCGCGCGGCTGCGGCCGATGCTCGCGGCCTATCACCGGCGTCGCATCCGATCGGCGGCGGCGATCCTGCGCCAGCTCTACCGAATGGAAGATGCGCGGCCGGCCGAATAATCGAGGAATCAAATCGGTATTCAATTCGGATCGCCCGGGCCCCCTCCTATCCTGCGCTGTGCTGCAGGTCCGCAGCGAACAGGAGAGTGGCACCATGAACCGCGAAGACGAACTGATCGATCTCGGCGTCGCCAGCGAGGAAACCCTCGGTGGCGAAGGCAAGATGCCGGATCTCGTCCGCGAGATTCCGGAGACGGGTCTGTCCGACGAGTGATCATGACAGGCGCCGGCGCCCGACAGCGCCGGCGTCGTGCCGCACCTCCGCAGCACAAGGAAAGTGATCATGACCCGCGAAGATGATGTGATCGACCTCGGCGTCGCCAGCGAGACGACGCTCGGCGCCGACGGCCAGCTGCCCGATTTCGTCCGCGAGATCCCGCAGACCGGCCTGTCCGACGACTGACGCGCGCGGTGCCGGCGTCCAGAGGGGCGCCGGCACCTCGTTCCACCATGGCCATATACTGGCGCCTCGGCGACGATCTGACCGTCGCGATCTCGGCAGGAAGGGCGGTCTTCCTCGACGTGGCGCGCGACCGCTATGCGATGCTCCCGCGGGCGCAGAACGCAATGTTCATCGACTGGCTCGACGATCCGCATGCGCCAATGCCGCCCGAATGCTGCTCGGCCCTGGAGGGCCGTCTGGACCTCGACCGCGGCAGGCGCCTGGCGCCGCGCCGCGTCTCCCTCGCGATCCCGTGCGAGGTGCCCGGCACGCGGCTGCCGCAGGTGAGCACGGACTGGCGCGATGCGGTCGCCGTCGCGCGCACCGTGATCCGCGCCAAGCGCCTCCTCGGCAAGCAGCCGCTCCGGTCGAACCTCGAGCATCGCGGCCGCGCGCTCCAGTACCGACGCCCATGCCACCCGGTGCGCGACCGGCAGGCGATCTTGTCCAGGGCCGCCATTTACCAGGCCGTGCGGCATCTTGCCCCGGTGCCGCGCGTTTGCCTGCTCGATTCCCTGGCGCTGGTCGACTGGCTGGGAGACGAGCTGGAGGGCGTGCAGCTGGTGTTCGGCGTCACCGCCTATCCGTTCGGCGCGCACTGCTGGGTCCAGACGCGCCAGGAGCTGCTCGGCGACGAGCCCGACACGATCGGGCGCTATGCCCCGATCCTGCATTTCAGCGGATGACCGGCTGGTGCGTCCTTGCCGCGCCGGGCGGCGACCGGCCTGTGGTCGATGCGCTCGCCGCCAAGCTGACGCGAAGCGGCCGGCTGCGCCGCGGCTCCGAAGCCGGCGGCCTGGTCGTGCTCACGTCGGGGCCAGTCCCATGCAGGCCACTTGAGGGTGGACGCGGCATCCTCGTCGGCCATGCCTTCAAAAGCTCGGGCGCGATCGGCGAGGCCCTGAGCTGGCCACCGGACGAGGACGGCGCGGCGTTCGTCCGCCGCCATTGGGGTGCCTATGTCGCGATCCGGCCGTGCGGCGACGGCATGGAGGTCCTGCGCGACCCCTCGGCCATGGCGCCGTGCTACGTCGCGAAGGCGGGACCGGCGTGGCTGGTCACGGATGCACCGCGGCTCCTGCTGGGACAGGGCGTCCTCGGCTTCGCGGTCGACTGGCCGGTCGTGATCGCTTCGCTGGTCAGCCGTGATTGGCGGAGCGAGCGAACCGCGCTCGCCGGGATCGAGGAAGTGCTGCCCGGCACCACGGCGCAGCTCGGGCCCGATGCCGTGGCCCGTCCCCCAGCATGGGACCCGTGGGATTTTGTGGGCCCGGCGCGAGGCCAGGACCTTTCTCCGGAGGCGCTTGCCGACACGATCGACCGCTGCGCCGGGGCATGGAGCCGGGTCTACCGGCGCCCGCTGATCGAGATCTCGGGAGGGCTCGACTCCGCCGTCGTCGCTGCGGCGTTCGTGCGCGAGGCGGAGGATCCGCGCTTGGTCACCTTCGCGGCAGGGCCGGGCGATCCGGCCGAGCTCGGCTATGCCCAGGCAATCGCCGACCATCTCGGACTCACGCTGGAGGTCACTCGCCCCGAGATCGAGGAGGTGGACTTCACCCGGTCCCACGCTCGCGACCTTCCACGCCCGAATGCCCGTGCTTTCACGCAGGCGGCCGACGCGCTCAGCCGCGGACACGCGGAGGCGGTCGGCGCGGACGTATTCACCAGCGGCGGCGGCGGTGACGACCTGTTCGGCTACCGGCAGTCCGTCATGCCGGCCATCGATCGCCTGGTCTCGGAAGGGCCCGGGCGGGGAGTCGTCCGGACGCTCGACGAAATCGCGCGCATCAGCCACGCCACCTTCTGGGAGGCCGCGGGCCGGTTCGTGCGCCGGCTTGCCGTGCGACAGCCGTCGCCAGCCCCTAAAGCCGACACGCGGCTGCTCGCCGCCGGCGCGATCGACAGGGCGGCAATCCCGCCTAGGGTGGGCAGTCGCCGCGGCCGGCTGCCCGGAAAGGCCGCGCACGTGCGCGCCATTGCCACGCTGCCCAACCACCTTGAGGGCCACGGCCGGGCTGCGTTCGCGCCGGTTCTGTTCCCACTCCTGTCGCAGCCCATCGTCGAGTTCTGCCTTGCCGTGCCGAGCTGGCGCTGGTGCGAAGGTGGCCGGAACCGCTCGCTCGCGCGGCGCGCCTTTGCCGGCCGGCTCCCAGATGCCGTGATCGAACGCCGCTCGAAAGGCGCGTTCGATGGCTTCTGCGCACGCCTGTTCGAGCGCAACCGCGCGTGCGTCGGCGAGATGCTGCTCGAAGGCATGCTCGCGGCGGAAGGCATCGTTGATCGGGCGGCGGTCGAGGCGGCAATCAGGAACCCGGCGCCGCCGGGCGAGTTGGTGATGCGCCTGCTGGCGCTGGTCGATGCGGAGGCGTGGCTGCGGAGCTGGTCGGAGTAGCCCGCGACCGGGCTGCGAGGGCACGCCAGCGGCTATATTGCTCGCGCTTCGCCGGCGCTGGATCCTCGCGTCCGTTGAGCCAGAAGTCGAACCAGTCGATCGCCCGATCGTAGATCGCGAGGCGGTGCGCCGGGTGCCATTTCACATGATACTCGTCGGGAAAGACGTGCATCTCGATGGGTACCCGATTCCGGTCGAGCGTGACATAGGTCTCGATGGCGAAGCGGTATTCGTCGTCGGGAAGCTGGAGCAGGATCGGAACGTCGATCCTGTCGGCGTTGGCGGCCAGCGAATAGCGCCGCCAGAAGCCCTGATCGTCGGCGCCGGGGCCGGGATAGCCCCAGGCGGCGGTGTCGTTGAGATAGCCGAGGCCGGCGGCGAAGTGCACGCTGCTCGGATCGTCACAGCACGAGCTCATCGCCGCTGCGCGGAACCGGGTCGAATTGATGAGTGCGAACTGGACGCTGGCCGCACCGTCGCTGAGGCCCGAGATGCCGATCCGGGCGGGATCGACCACGCCGAGCGCGATGCTCCGGTCGATGCCGGTCTCGATCGCCGACAGCATGCGCCGGCGCTCGGCGAAGCCGGTCATGCCGATCCGGATGAAGCTGGCGAGGTCGCGCGCGCCGGAATCGCTGGCATAGGGCCGAACGCGGTTGAAGCTCAGCACCGCGAAGCCGCGGCTGGCCAGGGCATGGATCGGATATTCGTCGCCGGTCCCGCCGCGCAGGAAGCCGCGGCTCTGGTATTGGACGATCACCAGCGGATGCCTGTCGCCCGGCCGGTGGGAGGGGGGAAGTACCAGGTCGCCGTAGCCGGCAACTCCGTCGGGGTCGGTCCAGCGAAGCCGCTGGACGGTGCCGGTGCGCAGTCGCGCGAACTCGGGATTCGGGTCATAGATCGTGGTCGAGCGGCCCGTGTCCGGGTCGAGGCTGACGATCACCCGCGGGCGGGTCGGCGTCTCGCGCGCGCAGACCAGCCTGCGCCCGAGGAGCTGGCAGCCGATCAGCGCATCGGTCGTAGCGAGGAGCGCCACCGGCGCAGGCTCGGCATCGATGCGCCAGCGATAGAGCGTGGTCGTGCCGCCATTTTCGGGCGTGCCGCCCTGCATGAAGAGCAGCTCGCCGGGATCGCGCCACCACAGCGCCCCGACCGCGTCCGCGCAGGCCTCCATCGTGCAGGTGCGGGTCCGGCCGCTGGCTTCGACTTGGAGCTTGGTCGGCCCCTGTACCAGGCCCGGGTCGGTCGGCGACGTCCATGCGCGCGCACCGTCGGCCGACCGGGCGTAGAGCCGGGCACCGGCGGGCTTTCCGTTGTCCCGCCGGTCGGCCGCATCGCCCCCTTCGATCGTGCGGCCGGTGTCCGGGTCGACGAGCCGCTCAACGGTCGGCAGCGGCAGCCGCGGACGCGGGCGAGCCTCCGACAGCGTCCAGAACCGCCGGTCGTAGAGGAAGCCGCGGCGCCCTTCGCGCTCGATCGCGGCGTTCGCGGCAGCCATCGGCCGGGTGGTGACGACCAGCGCCTTGCCATCCTCGGACCAGCGGACGGCGCGCACGTCCTCGGCGTCATGCGTCACCGGTCCCGCGTAGCTTCCGTCGCGCCGCGCGCGCCAGGCTTGGGTCACGCCCCGGTCGCGCCTGAGATAGACGAGCCAGCGACCGTCGGGCGACCATAGCGGCGTCACCGGCTGCTCGGTGCCCACCGGCAGGTCGGGAACGCCGTGGCTGTCGCCGCGCGCGAGGATGAATTCGCCGCCGACGTCGATCAGCCGCGGCGCCCTGGCGCGGTCGAGCGGCACGACGACGATCCCGATGCAATAGCGATCGGTATCGGGATCGGCCCGGCGCAGAGCGATCGCGAGCTCGGTGCCGTCGGGGGACAGGCTGAACGGCGACGGCCCCGAGAGTGCGGTATCGGATCGCCCGAAATCGCGCAGTTCGACAAGATCGCGCGGGGTGACATCGCGCGCCACCGCAGGCTCCGCCGACACCAGCCGCGCGCGGCAGTCCTCGGCCATGGCGGCCGATGGAACCATCAGCCATGCCGCCGCAAGGCCGAAGCGCAGTGCGACCCTCACCATTTCTTGGTGACGGTGAGCGAGACGACCCGGCCAAGCGGGCTGGCGTTGTCCGGATCGAACCCGACCGAGAAGGGGCCGAGGAAATAGGCCGCCTTGGGCGGATCGCGGTCGAACAGGTTGGTGGCGCTCAGTGCAATGCTGAGATCATGGTCGGTTCCGGCTTTGCCGAAGCGATAGCCGATCTGCAGATCGAACGTCGTCCACGAATGGACCTTCTGCGGCGTGGCGTTGGTGAGGTTGGTGTAGCCGTCGAGATAGTTGCCGAACACGAAAATGTTGAGGCGGTCGTCGGACCAGCCGGCGCGGCCGCGCAGGCGCAGGTCGACGGGGTTGCCGAGCCGGTCGACCACATCGGTCGAAGGCGCGGTGGCGGTGAGCGCCTGGTCGATATGGAAGATGTAGGCGCCGGTCAGGCCGACATCGGCCTTCCCGCCGAGCAGGTCGAAACCGTAGCCGAGATCGAGATCCAGCCCGCTTTGCTTCACGGTCGAGAGATTCTGCAGCCGGGCGTCGATCAGCAGCGAAATCTGGCTGGGCGTCAGGTTGAAGGGGTTCTGGAAGACCGGAGAGGCGAAGTAGCTCTGGATCGTCGCGAGCGAGGGATTGGCATCGATGATGCCGGCATAGGTCGCGCGGTTGACCAGGAAGTTGAGCAGGTTCGCCGCCGGCGAGGCGATGCGGTCGCGATAGTGGATGTTGTAGTAGGTCAGGCTGAGCTGGAGGTTGGGGATCGACGGCGGCCGCACGTCCGCGCCGAGGGTCCAGCTCGTTGCCCGCTCGGGACGCAGGTCCGGATCGTTGCCGCGCAGCACCAGCACGTTGGTCTGGCCGGTCGGAGAAGCCGGATCGGGCAAGGTATAGGTGAAAAACAGCGAATTGGCCGGGTCCTGCCTCAGGTTGTTGAAGTTGGGGGCGCGGAACGACTTGCCCCAGGTGCCGCGCACGGTCAGGCCCGGGAAGGGTTCCCAGGCGATGCCGATTTTCGGATTGGTGGTGGTCCCGAAGTCGCTGTAGCGCTCGGTCCGCACCGCCGCCGAGAGGTCGAGCCGCCGAAACCCCGGCAGCGTGAAATCCTCGCCAAACACCGGTACGTGCACTTCGCCGTAGAGCGCGCGGACCCGGCGCGGCCCGGGCAAGGCGATCGGCGCGAGCGTCACGGGCGTCAGCGTGCTGACGTCGCTGATCGTCGTGCTATCGTTGTATCGTTCCTCGCGATATTCGCCACCGACCGCCAGCCGGATGTCTCCGCCCGGAAGCGTGGCGAGCGGCCCATCCGCCCGCAGCGCCGCCGACCACACCGTGCCGCTGTTGCCCGAGCGGGTGGAACCGCGGACCTCGGCGATCGTCGCGGGATTGGTGGAGGGGCCGTCGCCGAACAGGTTGTAGGCGGTCGCGGGATCGGTGTCGGCCAGTGCGGCATTGAGCCGGGCGGTGTTCACCCGGTTGGAGATTGTGGTGCGCTCGGTCTGGCGCCCCCAGGTGCCGTGCAGGTCGATGTTCCAGCGGCCGAGGTCGGCATCGAGTCCGAGGCTGCCGCCATAGGCTTCGACCCGGCCGCTGGTCGTCTCCGGACCGAGATCGCGCACGAAGCTGTACTGGACACGCACCGGCTGCCGGGTGCCGATGGGGTCGACATAGAAGGGATTGGTCACCGGCACGGTGCGGGCGGCATTGCTGATCGGCCGCTCGCGCTGGGTGAAGCTGCGCGACGAATAGAGGCCACGGGCATAGAGCCGGACGTTCGGCGCGAACTCCTGGGTGGCGGCGGCGAAGACCGAGTGCCGGCGCTGGTCCGGGAGCAGGTCGGCATCGGTCCAGTCGTTGCCGAGGTTGAACGTGTTCGCCACCAGATCGCCCGGCTTCAGACTGCGACCATCCTGTCCCCGCGGGATCGCGAAGGTACGGCCGTTCGCGGCGATGATGGTTCCTGGGTTCGCGTAGCGGGTGCGATTGTCGGTGCCGCCATAGTTTCGCAGATCGTCGGTGGCATAGGCCCGGTCCGCCGCGGCCAGGCGCGTCCGATGGTAATATTCGTAGGCGATCATCGCCTGCCCGCCCGACCAGTGGGTGCCGATGAGCTGGCTCGCGACGATGTCTTGGGAATCGCCGTCGGCGGTGCCGATCCGGAACTTGGTTTCGGCCCCGGTGAAGTTGAGCCGCGGGATGATGTTGACGACGCCTGCAACCGCGTCCGATCCGTAGATCGCGGAAGCCCCATCGGCGACGATCTCGATCCGTTCGATCGCGGACGCCGGAATCATAGAGACATCGCTGAACACGCCGGAGAAGCCGCCGAGCGGCGGCCGATCGCCGTTCAGCAGGACCAGCGTCGATCCAGTGCCGAGCCCGCGTAGGTTGATGCTCGAACCGGCCGCGGTGTTGAACCCTGAGTCCGAATTGAACGACCCGGCGCCGTTGCCCTCGTTGGGAGAACCCCCGAAATTCTGCGGGATGGTCTGGGCGATGTCCTGCGTCGTGGCATAGCCGCTGCGCTCAATCGCCTGCCGATCGACGACATTCACGGTCGAGCCCACCGGGCCGGACCCGCGGATGCGGGTTCCGGTGACGACGATCTCGCCCGAGGGTGCCCCTTGATCCCCTGGATCGCTGTCGCTGGACCGGACGCGCTCGATCAGCAGTCCGTCGCCTACCCGGCACCCGGTCAGCCCCGAACCTGCGAGCAGCGCTTCGACGACTTCGCCGAGCGTATAGTCCCCTCGGATTGCCGGTGCCGTCCTGCCCCGAAGCAGTTCCGCGGGAGCGGCGATATTGCGCCCCGACCGCATCGAAACTTCGCGGAGCGACCGGGCAAGCGGTTGGGCGGGTAAATCGTAGCTCTGCCGTTGCTCCTGGGCGGCGGCTGCGGGAGCCAGGGGCGCGGACAGGCCCGCGACGGAAATGGACAGAGCAAGCGCGACCTTCGGAACAATCGACATTCGTGTCTTCCCCCTTTGCGCACGCCTGCGTGGCGTTGCTTGGGGGACTTCGACGCGACTGCGCCCCGCTACCCTGGGAAATTATTTGCCGGGCTCGAGAACCAGGTTGTCGGCTTCGTCGCGCTCGATGCTCAGATCGAACATCGACCCGATCATTTCGGCGAGCTGCGCCGGTTCGCCTGCCTTGAACGTGCCGGTGAAGCGACGCTCACCGCCCATAGGATCGCGAAGGACGATCTGGGTTTGGCTGTAGCGGTTCGCCGAGGCCACCACATCGGCGAGCGGCGCGTCCTCGAAGGACAGCATGCCTGAGGGCCAGCGCGTTTCCGGGACCTTGATCGCGACCGGCGCGGCCGGGGCCTGGCTTCCGATCAGAGCGAGTTGCTGGCCCGGTCTCAGCATTGTCGAAGTTGCGGGCATGCCGACGGCGGCGGGCCGGCGAACCTCGACCGAGCCCTGCAGCAACACCACCAGGGTCCTCGATTCCCGCAGGTCGACATCGAAAACGGTTCCGTGGGCCACCACTTCGCCCGATCCGGCAGCGACGACGAAAGGCCGCCGCGTATCATGCGCGACCTCGAAACGCGCACGACCCCGCTCGAGCTGAAGGCGACGCTGCTCGCCGTCGAAGCGCACCTGCACCACGCTGTTCGTATCGAGCGTGACGCGCGAACCGTCCTCGAGGGTGAAGGTGCGGATCTCGCCGACCCTGCTCGCCAGCATGGTTTGGGATGCCACGTTGTGCCGGCCGGTGCCGGTGAGAACGAGGCCACCGGCAACGAACAGTAGCAATACCGCGGCCACAGCGGCGGCGGCCTTCCACCATGACGGGCCGGCGGCGAGTCGCGGCTGCCGTGCGAAGGGCGTTCGCGATACGAGCGCGGTGTCGTCCCAGCTGTCGAGCAACGCGTCATAGGTATCGGCGTGCTGCGGATCGGCGGCGTACCAGGTCTCGAAGTCCGCGATGTCCCGGTCGGCCGGCCCTGCTCGCAGGCGGGCGAGCCAGGCAATCGCCTCCTCGCGCACCGCCTCGGGCGCGCCGGGGCCCATCCTTCGCTGCTCCATCAGCGTCTCAGGACTCGATCGAGATGATCAATTGCCTTCGTCATGTGCCACTCGACGCCTTTTACGCTCAAGCCGGATCGCTCCGCGATCTGCTTGTAGCTCAATCCGTCTAGGCGGTGGGCGAGGAATATCTCGCGGGTCTTCGGCTTCAGCCGCATCAGCGCGTTCTGGAGCCGGTTGAGCTTGTCGCGTGCCTCCAGCGCGGCGACCAGGTCCGTGCCCGCCAGCGGAACCTCGTCGGCGGGAACGTGGCTGGCAAGCGACCTTTGCAGGGCAGACTTCGCGCGATCCCGCAGGAGGTTTGTCGCAATCTGGTTGAGGTAGGCCTCCGGGCATTCGATTGCGCGGTCTCGACAGGCTGGCGAATTGGCAAACCGGACGAAGCTCTCGTGCAGGAGGTCGTCGGCGTCCTGCCGGTCCGTGCGCCGCGAGAAGAAGCGGAGCAGCCGTGGGCCATGGATGCGATAGAGGTCGTCAAGCGCGAACGCCGGTCGTGGGACGCGGTCCTCTGGCGGGAGCGGATCGTCCTCGCCAAGGCGCGGGAGTGCGGCTGCCCTCAACATGCCATCGGCCGCAAGCACTTGGGCCGCCGGCTGCACGCGGGCGCGTTCCTTGAACTCGATGCATTGGCGCTAAGGTTCTCGACCATGCCCGCCTGACCCACAGTTGTGAGCGCACGCGGGCGAAAGCCGGGTGTTGAGAACATGCTTGAGACATGCGCCGATGCCTTTGGCCGCAAGCGGCTTGGACATGCGCGTCGGCCACCCGGCCGAAGGGGACGGATCTCGTTCTCTCAAGCGGGGTTCTCACGCCCCGGCGCCACCCTCGTAGCGCCTAGCCAGACTATCGTGGCACGTTTGATACGCAACCCGCTTCCGAAGGTGCCGCTTCGCGGTCGCTGCGGAATAGCAGCACGGCCGGGACCGCACATGCGGTCCGGCCTTTCTTTATAGGGCGAGAGAACCACGGAGGCGCCCGTCACCTATTGTCAAGGCGCCGTGCTAGCCGGGCCAAGAGCCGGCTCGCGCGGAATTTCTATATTTCAAAGCGTTTGGATCAGCGCAGAGGAAGGGCCGAGCAGCCCCTCAATCCTCCCGCATCATTTTTTCCTGCATATGCGCGCAGTAGGAGCAAAGCCCCTCGTCGAGTCCGTCGAGATAATCCTGGATGCCGATGCCTTCCCCGCAGCGAACGCACTCAGTGGTATAGTCCAGAGGTTCGCTGCAAATCGCGCACCCGTCCTCGCCCTCAACCAGAGTCGCCCGGCCGCAGGCGGGGCAATTGTAGATGGGGCCGTCCTCGAATGTCTCCTTGAAGCGGATATAGCCTTCTGTCCCGTGCACCTTTTCGATCGCCCGTTCGATCGCATCACCCATCTCGACGTCTTGTCCGCAGGTCTTACAGCGGAGCTCCGCACAGTCCTGGCTTTCGTTATCGGGCTCGACCTGCTCGACCAGCTCGGACTGACAACTTCCGCATTTGATCAGTTCCGCCGTGATCGACGGGGAATGCCACCCGATCTTTTCAAGGGTCGCGCGCGCTTCCCCGAGCTCCTGGTCGTATAGCTCTTTGGTCGCCAGCATGGTTGTCCATGCCTCTCCCAGCAGGGCAACCGGATCTTCCTCCAATTGTCGGAACAACGATGCGGCGACCGGGAACCCCTTACTGATTGCGGCGCGGATCGCCGTCGCCGATTCCGACGTGTAATGATGCTCTATGTCGTTGCGGATCGTGTTCAGCGCCTTGAGCGCCCTGCCATCCAAGGTGATCCCGAAATCCTTGGCGCGCTCGCCGATCTGCTGAAAATCGATCGTCGAATGGCCGACCTGCGCCATCTCGATGCCGCCCTGGCCGTCGGGCACAGGTTTGAGCTTCGCACCGATGACATGCTGGGGATCGGCATTCGGTGCCGCCCGAATGAGCGCTTCCTTCGCAAGCAGCAACACGCCGGCGTAGAAATTGCGGACCGCTGAAATATCGCGATCATGGTCCTGTTGCCGAAAATCTTCGACCCCCATCCGGATCGACGCGATCGCGTTCTCAAATAGTGAAGGCATAAACTCTCGGAAACATTAGCAACCGGTGCAAGCGATAGCTAGCAGAGTGAGTATAACTGTTCCATCGACACCGAATCACTGGTCATCTAGCCGGGGAAACAGTCCGAGGATGCGGACATCGGTGCCGTTTTCGGCAACGCGCAGACGAATTCGCTCGCGCGGAACCCTGCCCTGGGACCTCAGCCGCCGGAGGTTCATCACAGCGGCAACGCGCATCCCATCCGAGATGATATCCACAACCCGTACTGCCGCCGAGAAACTTTTGCCGGTGTTATGGTAGCGAAGCTGCATCGCGATCGCGTCGCGAATCTTTCGCGCCCGCTCCGTCGCGCTCGGATGGGTAAAGCTCATGGCGCCGGCCTGGCCACCGAACACTTCGAAGCAAGCGTCCAAAGTCTCGACGCTTTTGAGAAAAATGTATGGCGCGAGCGCGGTATAGATGTGGGGAATGCGAAGCCGGATCGTCGTCTGCATGGTGACGATCGAGCCAACGACGTCCGCCTGAAATTCATCCTCGTGCGAATACACGGACGCGACCAGGTCCTCGAGTCCCTCCACGCCGATCTGCCGTGTCTGCTCCGCTTCGAGGTGACCGAGATGGAGATGCCCGAGCTCGTGCGCGATCGGGAACATGTTGAGCGCCGGACTGAGCAGCCCGACGAGCATCATCGCCGCCGGACTGGGCGGCCAGGGCTCGCTGGCCCGCGGCGTGCCGCGCATGACCGCCGAACAGAACAGGTCGGCTGCCCGCTTCTGCAACTCCGGATCGCGAATGTTATCGGCCACTAAGACGGGATCGAGGCTGGCCTCGCCAGGGAACGGGTTATTGCGCACGAGGCATTCGGCGAAGAGCTTCGCGATCGAATGGCAGAAGACAGTCAGATCGGCATCGACGAAGATATGGTAATGCTTTTCGTCCCAGCTGTTGGTTGCGCACAGCGCGTTCACCTGGCCCGATGCGAGCGACGAAACCATCAGCCTGCGACCGCCGGTCTTCATCTCGGCGTCAGTCATGGTCTTGGTCAGAATGTCGACCAGCGCGGACGTGCTGCGTCGCACATCCGGTTCGTCAAACTCGCTGATCTTCTCGAGGTCGCCGCGATTGAACATCTTATCGACCAGATGCTGCGGCAGCCCCCCTCCAAGGCGGCTCGGATGAGCCGGTTGGTATGGGCCGGATCGGCATCCGCTCCGGTCCACTCGCGGGCGATCTTTCCCATCAGGCTTTCGGCCTGTCGCGCTTGAATCGAATGCGCCCAGTCTATCGCGCCCTGATGTTCCAGATCGGAAATGTCATTGGTATCGGCCATGCGCCGGCAATCCGGTAAATAGGAGCTGTTTTCAAGCGGCTAGTCCAAATGGGACGCCAAGGTCTCGGTCGGCGCAACCAGCTCCCCCAAACCTAAACTTGCCCGCCAATCAGCGATTTCGATGCCGTCCCCACCATGGGAGAGGAAGTGCTTAGGCTTGGTGGCAGCCCCCTCCGCCTGAAAGTTTGCAGCGTCGCAGGCGATGCACAACAACTTGGCGCCAACATCATTTAACCCGGTAAATCGCGCAGAGCTTGTTTCCGTCAGGATCGCGCACGTAAGCGAGATGCATCGGTCCAAAGCTGCCGCTGCGCAGGCCCGGCGGCTCTTCGATTGAGGTGCCGCCGTACACGACTGCACCTGCCAACGACCTGACGGTGTTTCTTCGCGACGTGGATGGTGGGCTTTTGACTGACGGCTGCTAGGCCGCCTCCGAGCGTCGACGGAACCGGAAGTCCCTCGGGACCGGCTTGGGCACGATTCGGCGCGACCACTCGCTGGTCGTCTTCGCCGGCCGCTCGACGAGGACAGCCGGTGCCGGCATTCCCTTCAGGAGCATGTCGGCCCAAGCCTGCGCCAGTTCGCGCCGACGCGGCATATAGGCGGCGCGGTTGTAGGCGCCCTCGACCTTCTCCTTCGGGACATGCGCGAGCATCAGGTCGATCACCTGACGGTCATGCTCTTTGCCCTGCCGCTCCGCCCATTCGTTCATGATGGTCGAGAACGCCGCCCGGAAGCCGTGCGGCACATGGTGCCCGTGGTAGCCGGCGCGGTTGAGCAGGTAGCCGATCGCGTTCTCGCTCATCGGGCGATGGGTGTGCCGATTGCTGGGGAAGAGCAGGTCGCAGCTTCCGGTGAGCGGCCAGAGCGCCCGCAGCACCGCGATGCTCTGGCGAGCCAGCGGCACCAGATGATCGCCGTCGGGCTCCTCCTTGCGGTCGAGATCGCCCTTCATCCGGGCAGCAGGGATGCGCCACAGGGGCTTGCGGCCATCGAGATCCTCGAATTCGGCCCATCGGGCGCCGCGCAGCTCGCTTGGCCTGACCGCGGTGAGGGCAAGGAAGCGCAGGGCCAAGCGGGTTATCGGCCGAGCGTTGTCCTCTTCGGCATCCTTGATCATCTGGCGTAGCCGCTCGATGTCGGTGATCGCCGGTTGGCGTCCCTTGCGCAGGGGCTTGAGGACCTTGCCGAGCTTCTCGGCCGGGTCATTCTCCACGATGCCTTGGGCAATGCCGTAGACGAACACCGCGGAGATTCGCTGCCTGACCCGCTTGGCGGTTTCGATCGCCCCGCGGGCCTCGATCTCGCGCAGCACGCCCAGCACGAGCGGCGGCGTCAACTGCGCAATCGGCAGAGCGCCGATGGTCGGGAAGACGTCGCGCTCGAGGCTGCGGATGACGTCAGACGCGTGGATCTTGGCCCATTGCGCCTTGGAATTCTCGTACCACTCGCGCGCAACGCGCTCGAACGTCATCCGTCCAGCCTCGATATTCGCCTCGATCTGGAGCTTCCTGGCGATGGCGGGGTCGCGCCCCTCGCTGAGGATGGCTACGGCCTCGTCGCGCTTCCCGCGCGCATCGGCGAGTAAGACGACGGGATAGGCGCCGAAGGCCATGCTCTTCTGCTTGCCGTCGTAAGTATAGTTCCAGCGCCAGAGCTTGCCACCGCTGGGGGTCACCAGAAGGTAGAGTCGGTTGGAATCGGCGAGCTTGTAGGATTTGGGGCGCGGCTTGGCCGTGCGGACCTTGGTATCGGTGAGCATTGGCGGTCTCCTGAAAATACCACGTTTTTCGACCGCGCGTACCACGTTTGCGTACCACCGAATCGCCGGATTGGTTCGGACGGGTACGGACGGCCGTGGCCGAGCTGATCGGCTAAGTGTTGGATTTCAGGAGAGAAACGTCGATCCCACTGGACTTCTACGAACCCTTATGGAAGGGTCGGTGGCGGAGCGGGAGGGATTCGAACCCTCGATACGGTTTTGCCGTATACTCACTTTCCAGGCGAGCGCCTTCGACCACTCGGCCACCGCTCCGCATGCCTTAGAACGCGTCCCCTTAGAGACGCCGGCGGGCTAGGGCAAGCTGGGGGCGATGGCGTCGATCGCGCGGGCGAGCGCGACGTCCCTGGCGGTGACGCCGCCGGCATCGTGGGTGGTGAGCAGGATGTCGACCCGGTTCCACACGTTTGACCAGTCGGGATGGTGATCGGCCTTCTCGGCCGCCAGCGCGACGCGGGTCATGAAGGCGAAGGCCTCGCCGAAATCGCCGAAGGTGAGGCGTCTCGCGAGGCCGTTGCGCGCTGCATCGAACGTCCAGCCGTCCAGTCCCTCCAGCGCCGCCGCCCGCTCGGATTCGGTCAACACGCTCACGCCTCTTCCTCCCTGTCGCGGCGCCCTCTATGTGCCGTGTCATGGCCGGGGGTCAAACCTTTGCGCCCGACGCTGCGGCGATCGAGCGATTGGCGGAGGCGGCGATCGCCGCGCTCCCCGCGCGCTTCCGCGCGATGATCGGCGATGTCGTGCTGCGGATCGAGGAATTCGCCGACGAGGAGGTGCTCGAAAGCCTCGGCATCGAGGATCCGTTCGAGCTTTCGGGGCTCTATTCCGGCCGCTCGCTCGACAAGGCCGACAATTGGGCCTCGGGCGAGTTGCCGCCGATGATCCACCTCTATCGCCGCGCGCTGCTCGACGAATGGGTCGAGACCGGCGTGTCGCTCGAGAATCTCGTCACCCACGTCATCGTCCACGAGGTCGGCCATCATTTCGGGCTGTCCGATGCCGATATGCACGCGCTCGAGGAGGAGGCGTGAGCGCGCTGCTGCGCTTGGCGGGGGTGACGGCGCGGCGCGGCGGACGGACGCTGTTCGAAGGGCTGGACCTGGTGCTTCAGGCGGGCGAGGCGGCGGTGCTGACCGGCCCGAACGGCATCGGCAAATCGAGCCTGATCCGCCTTGCCGCCGGGCTGCTGCGCGCCGACGCGGGGCAGGTCGCGCGGGCCGAGGCGGCACTGGCCGATGAACATCTCGCGCTCGACGAGCGCCGGCGGCTCGGTGATGCGCTCGCCTTCTGGGTGCGACGCGGCGGGCGCGAACAGGTCGCTGCGGGAATGGCGGCGATGGGGCTCGATCATCTGGCCGAGGTGCCGGTGCGGATGCTCTCGACCGGCCAGCGCAAGCGCGCCGCGCTCGCCCGGGTGATCGCCAGCGGCGCGCCGCTCTGGCTGCTCGACGAGCCGGCGAACGGGCTCGATGGAGAGGGGCAGGAGCGGCTCGCCGCGGCGATGGCCGCGCACCGGGCGGCGGGCGGCGCGGTCCTCGCCGCCACCCACCAGCCGCTCGGGCTCGACGATGCGCGCCAGGTGGCGCTCGGATGATCGCGCTGATCCTTCGCGAGCTTCGCCTTGCCGCGACCGGCGGCGCGGCCGTGCTCCCGCTCGTTTTCTT